>NZ_JBSSBG010000007.1:0-167714 GCF_054968445.1 Polaribacter sp. M10 | reverse complement strand
AATTTTACTGTCTAAATCGATGTTTTGTACAATTCCATTGGCATCATCACCATCCAAATCATCATCACAATAGGCTAGATTTGTAGGTGTTTCGAATGTTGGTTCTGGGTTTACAATAACATCAAAATTAGAAATTCCGTTAACACAACCAGAAACTGTATTTTCTATACGAATGTAAATGGTTTCTCTGTTTGGAATTTGATTTGAATAAGGCGAAACCAAAGGAATATTTCCAGATTGAGCATCAGCCAAAGAGCTGTGATAGGTAACCTTATTTATGCTTGGATCTTGAGAGCCTAAAATACCAGCAGTTTGTGATTCTAGATCTATAGATTGCGAAAATCCATTTCTTGCAGAACCATCAGAATTGTCGTCACAAACTTCTAAATCTTCAACAAAATTAGCAATTGGCACAGGATTTACAATTAGATTAAATGAGGTGTGGTCTGTAAAACAACCAGTTGCGTTATTTGTAACACGAACATAAATAGGTTGAGAATCTCGAATTGAATTTTGAAAAGGAGAGTTTAATTCGTTAATACCTGCATTGGCATCCGATTTAGAAAGGTGATAAGTTACTGTAAAATCAGCAGGATTTTGCCCATTTAAAATGCTAGCAGTTTGTGATTCTAAATCAAAATTTTGTACAATTCCATTAGTAGCATCACCATCAATACCATCATCACATAACTCTAAATCTGGAACTTGAGTTGCTGTAGGTACAGCATCAATTTGAAGATAAAATTCGCCTATTCCTTCACAATCATTATTAATTGTACTTAGAATTTTGTAAAAAATAGGGAATTGAATTCCGTTTGAAATATTGGTTACTTCGTTTTTTGTAATGTCGTTTCTGAAATTTGTAATATCAATTTCGTTTAAAGAATTATCTCTATCAGTTTCATTTTCGTAAAAGAAAACTTGTGTATTTATAGGAGGATCAATTCCGTTTAAAATAGCAGTTTCGTCTAAATAAAAATTGGTAATATTATCGGTATCAGAATTTGCTGCAGTATCATTTCCATCAGCATCTAAAAAATCATCACATACAGGAGGTTGAAGTTCGTTGTAAGAATTTCTAATGGTTTGCCCAACATTTATGGTTAATTCGCTTAATTTTGATGCACAAGAAAACTCTGAAATTACTTTTACATACACAGTTTCTGTGATGTTTACCTGTACAGGATAGGAGGTAGGATCTGCAATTAAATTAGCACCAGCCATATCTTTATAATACTCAAAAGTTGCATTTTCAGTTTCAGAAATGTTGTTTTCTGCCAAGGTTAAATTTACAGTGGTGTTTGTATCTGCAACTTCTATACACTGATTTAATTCTGGGTTTGGTTTAAGAATTGGCAAAGGATTTACAGTTAATGTAATTATATTCGATGTTTCTGTACACGCATTACCTGTTCTATTTAAAATTACTCGATATTGATAATTATGATAACTTAATGGAGTATTTGTAAGCTGTAAACTATTAGAATTACTATTGCTATAAATTGCATTATCAGCAATAAGACTCCAAGTTGTACCATCAGTAGAAACTTCCCATTGATATTGATCTGCAGTACTATTTATGGTTATAACATCTGTATCGTTTTCACAGAAAATAACGTTTTCGAAAGGAGAAGTTATTTCTATGGGAGCACTTGTTATGTAATCTAAATTAGGATTTGTATAACCATCTGTATTGTTGCTGATTTTTCCATCATCATTAACTGCAAAAGGAGTTGCATCTAAAATTCCATCATTATTATTATCTGTAAAACCTGCTTCAAAAACATCGAAACAATTGTCATTATCTGCATCTAATTCTAAGAAATTATAAATGTTATCTGCATCTGAATCTAAAATTGTATACGACAAAATATTACTGTCATCAGGAGTTTCTAAGGTATTTAATAATCCGTTTAAGCCAACATTTGCAGCGTTTGCATTGTCTAAAATTCCATCGTTATTAACATCGTTTTCTGATATGCCTGCTTCTATAAAATCAAAAATTCCATCATTATCTGCATCAACATCTAAATAATTTGGGATGCCATCATTATCTGTATCAATATTGGTGATAACTCCTGCAAAAGCATCATCTAAACCATCTAAATCTGCATCTGTATTGGATAAGATTATTTTGGTTGCTGATGCTTCTGCGATATCTGGAACTCCATCATTATCAGAATCAATATCAAACATATTTTCAATTCCATCTCCATCAGAATCTAAAGTAAAACAAGTTAATTCAATATTTCCACTAAAAGTGGATGGAGCTGCAAGTCCTGTAGATTGATGTTTAAAATCGATTTGATCTACTTGATTGGCAACAAATTCAAAAGTACTTGAAGCCCCAGTTGTATTGGCTTTGTATTTAAAATGAATTTCTGAAGCAGAAATATTGGTAATGCCAGATTCGAATTCACCATCAAAATTACTATCAATTAAAAGTTGATCATCAGGATCTAAAAGTGTAACGTTTTTATTACTTGGACCAATTTTAAGAATAAAAAATTCGCCTTCAGAAATGGTATGGTCTTGGTTTTTGTTTTGTGTGAATTTAAAATTTACATTCTGAGTAAAATTGAGTTCGTATTGTAATTTAGAATCTACTGAAGGATAAATTATCGATTGAAAATCTCCATTATTTTGACCATTGTAAGTATTTGTAACATCAGAAGTAGAAAAAACTCTTGATACAATTGTTGAGTTTGTAGAATTATCTTGAAAAATAATTTCAGGGTTGTCTTTATCAGCAAGATCTAAAGTAGCATTTCCAATAGATTCGTCGCAATTTAGGATTCCATCATTATCAATATCAACATCTAAATTGTCAATGATCAAATCACCATCAAAATCATCTGGACAAATACTTACAGGAATTTCAATAGACTCAAAAGTGGTGTTTGTACAATTTATTGTTCCAATTAAACGATATTTACCAGGTTCAGATTCTATGGGTTTATACGTGACGTTTGTACTGCGTTCTTCCCAAGTATTTGTGTTTTCGTTATAATATTCCCATTTTATACTGTCGAATAAATCTGTGTTTGCAGCTTCTAAAGTTACATTTGGAATACAGTTACCCAAAGAAGATACAGTGGTGTTAAAATTAATTTCGGGAGCTGTTGGAAAACCAGAATAAAAACTACCAGAAGTAGCAGCCCCATTTACATTAAAATAAGCACAATACAATTCGTTGCTACTTTCTACGCTGATGTTTCCAGTAAGATTTATGACTTTATAGGTTTCGTAATCTGCAATTCCATCATTGTCTATGTCAATTGCAAAAGGACCAGAAGTTGCAAAATTTGAGATTGGTAGAGAATTGATATTTACAGTTGCATTTGCATTGGTTACTATGGTTACACCACCTGAAAATGTTACATTACCAATACTTTCTATGTTGGGTATATTGTCTACTTTTCCTCTGCTTTCGCAACTTAAAGGTGGTACAAAAAACATACCTTGGTTGGCTTCGCTTGTACTTGCACCCACTCCTTGATAAGCAAAAACAGGCTTAGAAGTTTTAACAAATAGGTTGCCATTTGATGTAAATTGATTTCCTTCAATTAAGCTATATTCACCTTTGTTTAAGGTTGTACTTACACCATTTCCGTTAATGCTTATTGTTGTGTTATCTTCATGAGCCACAATAAGTACATTTTCCCAGCCATCATTTCCATCACCTTTAACAAAAATATAATCTGTACCTACTTTATCTAAACCAACAATTTGATCCATTCCATAATCTCTACCAGTTCCATTATGAAAACTACCATTTGCAGAACCTGTGTTTACAACAATGTTTTTATCCGAAGAAATTAAAGTACCAATTAAACCATCTCTGTTTGTAATTACATCATCTGCACTTGTGGCTACAATATAACTTTCGCCTTCATTTAAAGTTACAGAAAACGGAAAAGTACCTGAATAATTTTTAATTTCTAAACCAGGTGTTATACCATCAAAAGTTACTTGAGTATTGTCTTCTGAAGCCATTACTGAAACAAAATTTAAGTAATTACTTTGCGGATTTTCATTGGTAAACATACCTGCTCTAAAAGTTGTGCCTAATGCAGATGAACCTTTACTTACAAGTGCTCCAGCTTGTGCACTACCACCAGCTAAAACTCGAATTGAAACGTAAATAACATCTGTTGCTTCTACTATATATCCTTTATCTCTATGCACAGCTCCTGTTTGATTGGCATGAACAAAAAGTTGGCTGTCTCCAGTAGCTATAAAAATTTCTTGTGGATTTGAGCTAGATACGATACCAGTAATATCATTATCTGAACCAACTTGTTTTATGGTATAACTCACATCTTTATTACTTGGTGTAGAAATATAAAAATATTGATTTTCAGGATTGGCATTTCCTTCTTCTGCATAAGTTAAAGGTGGTATAAAATGCTTTTTACTTAATTGTGCATTTGCATCATTCAAATAAAATAAAGAAACAAAAATGACTAATACTAAAAGTTTGGATTTCAATGAGTAATTGTTTAATTAGGAATATTTGGTTAAAAATAATAAGAAATTAATAAAAAATAACAATACTTATTACAAACTTAGACCACAAACGTTCTAAATAGTTTAAAAAAAAATCATATACTTTTAAAGTATATGATTTTGTGTAAAAATTTTAAATAAGATGTAACTCTTACTTAAAGTAATTTTTTATAAATCGGATTATAAATCTCTTTTTAATAATAATTTATAAGACAAATAAATGAATAAGAATGTCCAAAAAGAAACAATTAAAATGTTTGTAAAATCTACAGAATAACTTTTTGTAAAAGTCTCACCCATTGTATTTGCAGCAGATCTAACAGCACCTAATCTAGAAAAAGGTTCTTTAATTAAATTGGTCATAGATTCTAAAGGTAAAAACTGCATAAATTTATCTACTGTATTACTAGTATGTTCGTTTTCGTTAAACTGCCAAAAAAGATATCCTCTAAACATGTTTTCAATAATTAGCCAAACAAACATGGCACCAACAGCAAAAGCAGAACGTTTTACTAAAATACCTAAGAATAAACCAAAAGAGAAAAAACCAACTAATTTTATAAAGAAAGCCAATAAATAATCTAAATCAGAAATAATTATGGCAAACTCATTATAATCTGAATACACTAAACCCAAAACCAAAGAAACCACAAAAACAAAAACAGTAGAAATTGCAGCAAAAGCAATTACTGTATAAAATTTGGATAGTATGAATTCTTTTTTACTTAAACCATCTATTAGGTTTTGTTTTAGGGTTTTATAACTGTATTCATTACTCATCATTGATACAATTACCAACAATAAAAAGAATTTTAAGATGGCAGCAATGTAGGTATTAAAGTGCCAGATATAAGGAAAATTAAAGATTCCTGCATCTGCTAAATGTAATTTAAAATTACCAAATTCAAATTTTATAGCAGCAATTAATGCAATTGATGTAAGCAAACCAAAGTAAATTATAGACAAAATTTTGCTTGCTCTGTTGTACCTTAATTTATGAAATTCTATAGTAAGTAGTCTTAACATGACTTTATTTTTTTTTTGATTAGTTGTTTTTTGTTAAATCTAAAAATTGTTGCTCTAAACTTGGTTTACGTTTTACTAAATGACTCAAAACAAAACCTTTGTTAAATAAATCTTTATTGATTTCTGATGCTGATAAATTTTTACTTAACGTTGCAATTATTGTTTCATGATCTTTAGCAACCTTTAAAATTGAATCGTGATTTTCTAAAAACGCAATTAATTCGTCTTCTTTAGTATCAATTTTTAGTTCTAATAAACCATTAGAAGCTGTCATTTCATCAACTCTACCAGCGTATAATTTTACACCTTTTCTAATAACAACTACATGACTACAAACTTTTTCTACTTCGTCTAATAGGTGAGAGGCCAACAAAATCGTAGTTCCATTAGCAGCAATTTTTTTGATGATTTCACGAATTTCATGTATTCCTTGCGGATCTAAACCATTGGTAGGTTCATCTAAAATTAAAATTTCAGGATCGTTTAATAATGCAGAAGCAATTGCCAAACGTTGTTTCATCCCCAAAGAAAAAGTTTTAAACTTACTATTTCTTCTTTCAAAAAGATTTACTGTGGTTAATTTTTCATCAATTTTTTCTGTTGATATTCCTTTTATCTTACAAATTAATGCCAAATTCTGAGTAGCTGTCATGTAAGGATAAAAGTTTGGGCGTTCTATAATTGCACCTACTTTTTTTAAAGCTTCGTGTGTAGATAGTTTGCCATCAAACCACGAAAACTCGCCAGAAGTTCTATTTACAACGTTTAAGATAATTCCTAAAGTTGTTGATTTACCAGAACCATTTGGCCCAAGAATTCCGTAAACGTTTCCTTTTTGAATATCAAAAGAAAGATTATTTACAGCATGAACAGCTCCGTATTTTTTGTCTAAATTTTTAAGAGATAAGATTGTTTCCAAAGAAATTGATTTAGTCAGTTATAAAAAGTAAGACGACTAAAGTACAATTTTGTTACAAGGGAAAAAAGGTTAAAGTTTGTTACATTTTATAGCAATCAACTTTAAAAAATGATTTTTGAGCTTAAAACTAATATTCATTAAAATCAAAATCATCAAAAATGTCAAATTCATCATCATCATCGTTTTCACCTTCTAATTTATCTGCAACAAATTCTTTTTCAGGTGCTTCAGCAGGAATTTCGCCAACGGTTAAAATAGTTTGTGGTAAATCTTCTCTATTTTCTGATGATATTTCTATCACATCAACATAAAACGTCCACATATTTAAAAAATCATAAACATAAATTAATTTATCATTTTCTAGTGGTAAAGTGTCTTTTAAAATACAAGTTTGCATAGAAATAGCTTCGCCTGCTTCTGCCATATTAAACAACGGAATTTCTTCACCTTGGTTCCATTCGTCGTCAGTTTTGTAAAAAGAAGCCATTTCTTGCCCTTCAAAACCAAATGCAGTTGCAATTGTATTGTGTAAAATTTCTAAATTGATATGCTCATCAACCAAAATTGTTCTAATAACATCTTCTTTAGTATCTAAGATAACTCGTATTTTGTACATATAATCATTAAAATATTGAGCTGCAAAAATACAATAAATTATGCTTATTTTTACAATCTTAATCACGCTTAAATGGATAAAGAAAAAACGCTTTTAGCACTAAATAGTCTTAATAAAAACACCTTAATGGAAACTTTAAAAATAGAGTTTGTAGATGTAGGTGAAGATTTTTTAAAAGCTAAAATGCCAGTAAATACAGCAGTTTACCAGCCTTTTGGTATTTTGCATGGAGGTGCAACTGCAGCCTTAGCAGAAACTGTTGGTAGTTGTGCATCTGCTTTATTTGTAGATACCAAAACTAAAATTATAAAAGGTATTGAGCTAAGTATAAACCATATAAAAAGTGTAAAAGAAGGTTTTGTTTTTGGTATAGGAAAACCAATTCATAAAGGTAGAACTACTCATCTTTGGGAAATTAAAATTGTAGACGAAAAAGACAACTTAATTTCTATTTGTAAACTAACCAATATTGTTTTAGACAAAAAATAGTAGATGAGAATTTTTGATAAAGTGATTCGTTGTTATAACGAAAAATTGCCATTTGTAATTTATAGAAAACCAAATAAAAATACTATTTCTGGTTTTTTTAGGCCAAATGATGCGCTAATTTATACCACAAGTTTTAAAGAATCTGGTTTTGTTTTTGCGCCTTTTAATGCCGATAAAAAAGCCCTGTTATTTCCAACTGAAAAATCTGAAGAATTCCAAGAAACCATCAACTTAAAATTTGATGATGCTGCTCTTGAGAAAACTTTTTTGGTGGATGAAACTGCGAAAGAAAAACACATCAATTTGGTTGAAAAAACCATTGCAAAAATAAATGCCAGCAATTTAAAGAAGATTGTAATTTCTAGAAAGGAGTTGGTTAAAATCAGTAATTTTGATTTGCTCGAAATTTATAAAAAATTATTACAAAATTATAAAAATGCTTTTGTGTATTGTTGGTATCATCCAAAAGTTGGTTTGTGGTTTGGTGCAACACCAGAAACGCTTTTAAATATCGAAAATGATGTTTTTAAAACCATGTCTTTAGCTGGCACTCAGGTTGATAATGGACAAGAAAAACCTCTTTGGAAAAGCAAAGAATTGGAAGAACAACAATTGGTTACCGATTTTATTGAACATCAATTGCATACAATTTCATCAAAATTAAAAATTGATAAAACAGAAACTATAAAAGCAGGTAATTTACTGCATTTAAGAACTAAAGTAGAAGGGAAGCTTAGTGAAAAATCAGACTTAAAATCATTAGTTAGAGCATTACATCCAACACCTGCAGTTTGTGGTTTGCCTAGAAATATGGCGAAAGATTTTATTTTAGAAAACGAAAATTATGATAGAAGTTTTTACACTGGTTTTTTGGGTGAACTGAATATCAATAAAAAATCGTCGCTTTTTGTAAACTTAAGATGCATGCAAATACAAAATAACACTGCTATTATTTATGTTGGTGGTGGTATTACTAAAGATAGCATTGCTAAAAATGAGTGGCAAGAAACGGTTTTAAAAAGTAAAACCATTAAAAAAGTTTTATAAAAAAACTGCAAGCATAATTGCTTACAGTTTTTTGAAACGTGTAAATTGAATTTGAATTATATACTAAATTGTAAAAATAATATACTGAGTAAAATAATTCATCAAAAAAAAACTAATTAAAAATCAAATAGATAGTATTAAATATCATCAAAAGAAACATCTGTAAAACTCTGTGCAGATTTTGGTTCTTCTGTAAAATTATCTTCTTTTTTAAAGTCTTTTTGATGACGTTCGCTAATTACCTCATTACCTTTTTCTGCAATAATGTAATCTGTTGCTTTTTTTAGCATTTCATGAAAATCAGAAAAATCTTCTTTATATAAATAAATTTTATGTTTTTGATAGTGGAAAGATCCATCATCATGCGTAAATTTTTTACTTTCTGTAACAGTTAAATAATAATCGTCTGCTTTTGTAGCTCTTACATCAAAAAAATAGGTTCTTCTTCCTGCTCTTAGTACTTGCGAAAAAATTTCCTCCTGTTCAACTCTCTCTGCCATAATCTTTTTAAATAGTAGTTATTTTTGTTTGTTATGTGTACAAATCTAATAAAATAATTTAGGTAGCAATGTTAAACATTAAAATTCTTTTTCTAAAAGTTGTTGATCGTACAAATCTTTGTAATAACCTTCTTTAGTTATTAATTGATTGTGAGTTCCTTGTTGTGTAATTTTACCATCATCTAAAACAATTATTTTATCTGCATTTTTTGCTGATGAAACTCTGTGACTAATAATAAATGTGGTTTTATTTTTAGATACTTTTTCTAAGTTAGAAAGTATTTTTTCTTCGGTTTCTGTATCTACGGCTGATAAGCAATCATCAAAAATTAAAATTTTAGGATTTTTAATAATTGCTCTTGCAATAGAAACACGTTGTTTTTGTCCGCCAGAAAGAGTTACACCACGTTCTCCAAGAATTGTGTCATATCCTTTTGGAAAATCAATGATGTTTTTATGTACATCAGCATTTTTTGCTGCAGTTGTAATTTCTTCTTCTGTAGCATCTTCTTTACCAAATTTAATATTGTTACTAATTGTGTCAGAAAACAAAAAAGGATCTTGAGGCACAAAACCAATCTGATTTCTAATATCGTTTAAATTGGCTTCTTTTATTGGTTTGTCATCTAACAAAACTGTGCCTTGTTTGGTATCATACAATCTAGAAATAAGTTCTATAATTGTAGATTTTCCAGAACCAGTTTTCCCTAAAATAGCTAAAGTTTCACCAGGATTTACAGTAAAATTGATGTTTTTTAAAGCAGTAATATTAGTATCATCATAAGTAAAAGTAACATCTTTAAACGTAACTTTTCCGTAAATTTCTGTAGGTGTTTTGCTTTCGTTTTTAATTTCTGGCACTTGGTCCAAAAATTCATTAATTCTAGCTTGCGATGCTTCTGCTTGTTGCACCATAGAAGTTACCCAACCCACAACTGCCACTGGCCAAGTTAAAATGTTTACGTACATGATAAATTCTATGATAACTCCAGATTTTATTTCGCCATTTATGTATTGATTTCCACCAACATAAATTACAATTAAGTTGCTCATTCCGATTAATAAAATCATTAAAGGAAAAAACAATGCATTTGCTTTTTGTAGGTTAATGTTTTTCTCTTTGCTTAAATCTGAAATGGTATCAAAATCTTTAATTATGGAAGATTCAATTCCGTAAGATTTTACCACATTTATCCCTGAAAAAAACTCTTGATTAAAAGTGGTTAATTTTGATAAATATTGCTGAACAATTGTACTTCTTTTATGAATAATTTTACTCAGTATAAATATAGAAATAGATAATAAAGGAAAAGGTATTAAAGTATATAATGTAAGTTTTAAATCTACTCTTGTCATTTGTGTAAAACCTACTGCAAAAAGCACTAGCATATTCATGGTATACATAACAGCTGGGCCAACATACATTCTTACTTTACCAACATCTTCGCTAATTCTGTTCATTAAATCACCCGTTCTATTTTTTTTATAGAAATTAAGCGATAGTTTTTGGTATTGCTGATAGATTTCGTTTTTTAAATCGAATTCTATCAACCTAGAAGTAACAATAATAGTTTGCCTCATTAAAAAGGTAAAAAAACCACTTAATAAAGCCACACCTACTATAATAAGTACATTTTTTAAAAGTTCGTCTTTAACAATGGCTAAATCTGTAACAGCTCCGTTTTTATAATCTTCTACAATATTAAAAGATTCTTTAATAATTCTTGGAACTTGAAGCGCAAGAAGTTTAGATAAGACTGTTATTAACAATCCTGCTAAGATGCGCCATTTGTATTTAGAAAAATATTTGTTTAAATATTGTAATGCTTTCAAAAGAGAATTGAGTTAAAATATTGAGCACGAAGATACGAGTTTCAGAAAGATATATTTTCTTAAAAAAGAATTAAAAAAGTGATGTTGAGAAACTAAATAAATACTATTTTTGCAAAGCAAATTAAAAAGCGATTTAAGTTCTTTACAATGATTAACAGAAGACATATTCGAGTTAAAGTAATGCAATCTGTGTATGCTATACAACAATCTCATAATGATGATATTATTAGAGAAGAAAAGTTTTTAAAACACAGTATTTTAAAAATGTACGATTTGTACGTTTTAAATTTTCAATTAATAATTGAAGTACAAAAATTAGCAGCTAAAAAAATAGCGCTATCTAAAAAGAAAATTCTTGCCACTAAAGAAGATTTAAAACCCAACACTAAATTTATTGACAATAAGCTGATTAATCAACTTGCAGAAAGTATCAGTTTAGAAGGTTATGTAGAACTAAATAAGTTAGATAATTGGGAGTTAGATGATGAGTATGTAAAAATTATTTTTGATGAATTGCAAAAAAGCGATTTGTACAAAAAATACATAAACACCACAGAAGACTCTTTTAAGGTTGATAAAGCATTTGTAATCGATTTTTTTAAAGAAATTATAGCACCAAACGAAAAGTTATCTGAATATTACGAAGATAAAATGATTTCTTGGTTAGATGATATTCCTTTTGTAAATACGTGGGTTGTAAAAACGTTAAGCAAATGTAAGCCAGACAAAACCTTTATTTTAAGTAGATTATACAAAGATAAAGATGATGAAGAATTTGTATCTAATTTGTTTAAAAAAACAGTTTTAAAACACAAAACTTACGAAGAAGATATTACTGCAAAAACTCCTAATTGGGAAACTGATAGAATTGCAGACATAGATATGATTTTAATAAAAATGGCAATGACCGAGTTTCTTAATTTTCCTTCTATACCAGTAAGGGTTACTATTAATGAGTATATAGAAGTTGCCAAAGATTATTCAACATCAAAAAGTAGTTATTTTATAAACGGAGTTTTAGATAAAATATCGAAAGAGTTTCTGAAAGACAAAAGAATTGTTAAAATAGGTAGAGGATTGCTATAAGCTCATCATTTTAGACAATTTTTATTATTTTTACACAAATTATAGAATTATGAGAAAAATAACAATATTATTCGCTTTTATACTTTCTACCACTTTATTCGTTTCTTGTGGAAAAGAAAAAGCAGCTGCAAAAATTAACAAAGAAAATTTAGAAGTAGCAAAGTCTAGAGATGTAGCTATTAAAAAAGGAGCAGCTTCAATTTCTTTCGAAAACAAAGAATTTGATTTCGGAACTGTAAATGAAGGCGAAATTGTAGAAACAGTTTTTAAAGTTACAAATTCTGGTAAAACAGATTTAATTATTACTGATGCAAAAGTTACTTGTGGTTGTACAGTACCTGTTTGGCCTAAAAAACCTATTAAACCAGGAGAAACTGAAGACATTCAGGTAAGATTTAACACAAGTGGAAAAAGAAACAGACAACAAAAAAACATTACTTTAATTACTAATACCGAAACTGGAAGAGAAATTTTAACTCTTAAAGGTATGGTAACACCAAAAGCAAAATCATAATTTAATTTTTATAATGGATTCAGGAACCTTAGCAAGTATGTTGCCATTTGCGGCAATGATTTTAGTATTATATCTTTTTATTTTAAGACCACAAATTAGCCGTCAGAAAAAAGAAAAGGCTTTTCAGGCAGAAATAAAAAAAGGAGCTAAAGTAATTACCACAAGTGGTATTCACGGTAAAATTGTAGAAATTAACGCTACAGACAATACCATTACAATAGAAACTGGAGCAGGAAAAATTAAATTTGAACGTTCTGCAATTTCTATGGAATTGAGTAAAAAATACTCAGCACCAGCAAAAAAGTAATTTTTTTAAAAAAAATATGTAATGAGCTTTTTCTAGATTTAGATTAAGCTCATTTTTTTGTTTACAAGCTTTTTCAGTAGATTGCAATAAATTTAAAATCAGGGTGAAATCTTCAAAGAAAATACCGAAAACATTTATTAGTTTTTTAATCATTTCTTCTGTAATATGGTTATTAATTACATTCTCTAAAGAATATACTTCTGTAATAACTTATACAGTAGATTATACAAATATTGCGCAAGATAAATTGCTACAAGAAACACCAATTAAACAAATAAACATTGCTGTAAAAGCATCTGGTTTTAAAATTTTAAGGTCTAAAATTAGAAATAAAAAACTTCATTTAGATGCATCGAAATTAACTAAGAAAAATGCTTCAAAATATTATTTTTTACCAAGAAATCAGTATTTAAAAATTCAAAAACAATTAATTTCTGGTGTTCAATTGCAAGAAATTATACAAGATACCATTTACTTAAATTTAGGTATTTTGGCTTCAAAAAAAGTAGCATTAAAACCCAATTTAGAAATCGATTATCATATTGGATACGATCTTTTAAACGAAATAAATTATCAACCAGATTCTATTGTAATTTCTGGACCAGAATCTCAAATTAAAGAAATTAGCCATTTAAATTTAAGTAAGTTGGTTTTAAAAGATGTAAAATCAGATTTTAATAAAGAAGTCAGTATTATAAAACCAGTTAAACAACAAAACTTAAAGTTTAAGCAAAAAAAAGTTACCATTTCTGGAAAAGTTGATAAGTTTACAGAAGGCACATTGCAAGTACCTTTTATCATTAAAAACTTGCCAGAATCTGTTAATTTAACCACACTTACAGAAAATATTGAAGTTGTTTTTGTGGTTGCTTTGTCTAATTTTACAAAAGTTTCAACTTCATCTTTTCTTATTGAATGCGATTATGCTTTATCAGAAAAAAATAATTTAGGGTATTTAATACCAAAAGTAATTGCAAAACCAGATTTTTTAAAGAGTATTAAAATTACACCCTCAAAAATTGATTTTTTAATTCAGAAGTAAATGATAATAGTTGGTTTAACAGGTGGTATTGGTAGTGGTAAAACTACAGTTGCAAATTTTTTTGCTGCTCATAAAAATGTGGCTATATATGTGGCAGATGTAGAAGCTAAAAAATTGATGAACGCATCAAAAATCATCAAACAAAAAATAACAGCTACTTTCGGTAAAGATGCTTATATAGATGATGCTACTTTAAATAGAAAATACATTGCAGATATTGTTTTTAAAAATAAACAAAAATTATCTGAGCTTAATGCAATTGTACATCCAGAAGTAAAAAAACATTTTCAAGAATTTATCAAACAAAATATAGAAAAAGACTACATTATTTATGAGAATGCCATTTTATTTGAAAGTAAAAGTCATTTAAAGTGTGATGTTATTATTACAGTTTATGCAGATTTAGAAACTAAAATTAATCGAGTTATTTCTAGAGATTCTTGCTCTAGACAAGAGGTTTTAAATAGGATGAAAAATCAATGGAATGATGAAAAAAAAATGCATCAATCTAATTATATTATTTTTAATAATTCTCTTGATGAAACTCAAAATCAAGTGCACAAAATCCATCATATTTTAACAGAAAAATTCTAAAAGCTTTATTTAAATTTAACGTTATTGTTAAATTAGTCTTAAATTTCTATTTTTTTTGTTAATCAACGTTAAAAACGCGAAATGCAATTTTTTATTGGCTTAACTTTGATTTATGGGCAAAAAAATGTTTGTTCTTATCGTAATTTTAATGAGCATTTCCTTGATTGGAATTATTGCTGTTCAGCTGTATTGGATAAACAATGCTGTAGATAGTAAAAGAGAACAATTTAAGAATGATGTTAAGATTTCTTTAGGTAGAGTAGCTGAAAGAATTAATGAAAAAGAGCGCGCTTTTTTAGAAAAGAAATACGAAGGTATTTTAGAAAATTCGGTGATGGCAGATGAAGCACAAATTAAGAATTTTCTGTTTCAAGAAATTGATACAACCACCAAAGAAAAGTTTACTTATGGAGGTACAATTTTAGAAGAAAATTTTAAAATGCCTACCGATTTTTTAGATAATGATAGTATAATAGTAAAAAGAATAACAGGTAAAAACGATTTTTTTCAATCAAAATTAATAAAAGGACCCGATAATCTTTTTTCTTCTGTAGATGAAAAAAGATATTCATTTACCTCTCGATTACGAAGTATAGAAAAAAGTGAGTTCGAAGAGGTTTTTAGAAATATAAACAAAACAAAACCAATACATAAAAGAATAAGTAATAAAGAATTAAATGCAACAATTAAAGATGAATTAAACAAAAGAAATATTAATTTAGACTTTAAATATGGAGTGTATAGTAATGATCAATTAGCCACAAAACTAAAATCGGGTTATTATACAATTAACAAACAAAATAGTATTAAATATCCATTAATAAAAGACGGAGAAGGTAATCCTGAATATTTGTTATATGTAACTTTTCCATCGAAAAACAAACATATATTATCGGGTATTTCTAATATTTTATTATTGTCTTTATTTTTTATATTTATCATCATTATTGCGTTTTCAAGTTCTTTATACCAATTAACAAAACAGAAAAAAATATCAGAAATTAAAACGGATTTTATTAATAATATGACACACGAATTTAAAACGCCAATAGCAACAATTAATTTGGCTCTAGATTCTATAAAAAATCCAAAAATTATTAGTGATTCTGAAAAAGTAATGCGATACATTAACATGATTCGCGACGAAAATAAAAGAATGCATACGCAAGTTGAAAATGTTTTACGTATTTCTAGATTAGAAAAAAACCAATTAGACATTAGCAAAAGCGTTATCGATATTCATGATGTAATAGACGATGCTATTAATCATGTAAGTTTATTAATTAATGATAGAAATGGAACGATAAAAACCCATTTTGAGGCAATTATATCAGAAATTTCAGGAAACGAGTTTCATTTAACCAATGTATTTGTAAATATTTTAGAAAATGGAATTAAATACACAGAAGGAGCTCCAATTATAGACGTATATACAGAAAGCACCAATAAGTTTTTTATTGTAAAAATAAAAGACCAAGGTATAGGAATGGTAAAAAACGTACAAAAACACGTTTTTGACAAATTCTATAGAGAACAAAAAGGAAATGTACATGATGTAAAAGGTCATGGATTAGGTTTAGCCTATGTTAAAGAAATTGTAGATAAACATCATGGAACAGTGTTTGTTGAAAGTGAAAAAGGAAAAGGAAGCATATTTACAGTGAAATTACCTTTAATTTAAAAGTTTAAAAATGGGAAGTAAAAAGATTTTATTAGTCGAAGATGATCCAAATTTTGGAACAGTCTTAAAAGATTATTTAGCGTTAAATGATTATAACGTTACACATGCTAAAGACGGTATAGAAGGATTAATTATGTTTAAAAATAGCGATTTCGATCTGTGTATTTTAGATGTAATGATGCCTCGTAAAGACGGTTTTTCTTTAGCACAAGACATTAGAGCAACAAACAAAGAAGTGCCAATTATTTTCTTAACCGCAAAAACATTAAAAGAAGATGTTTTAAAAGGTTATGCAGTTGGTGCAGATGATTATTTAAATAAACCTTTCGATTCAGAAGTTTTATTGCACAAAATTAAAGCAATTTTGCAACGTAAAGAAACAGATAAATCTGCTGAATCAGAACAATTTGAGTTTGAAATTGGTTCTTTTTTCTTTAACTCTAAATTGCGTCACTTATCAATTGGTAAAGATGGCGAACCTAGTAAATTATCGCCAAAAGAAAGTAAATTGTTAAGAATGTTGGCCATACATAAAAATGATTTAATGCCAAGAGAATTAGCCCTTACCAAAATTTGGAGAGACGATAATTATTTTACGTCTAGAAGTATGGATGTTTACATAGCTAAATTACGTAAGTATTTAAAAGAAGACGAAAATGTTGAAATTTTAAATATCCATGGAGAAGGTTTTAGGTTGGTTGATAAATCATAAAAAAAGAATTACTTCCATAAAAATAGAACTCAACTTAGTATTAAGTTGAGTTTTTTTGTACTTTTATCTTATGGCAGAATTCATTAAAATATATAATGAAAACCCAAATCAAAAAGCAATTGATAAGGTTATCGATATTCTTAAAAAAGGAGGGTTAATCATCTATCCTACAGATACAGTCTATGGTTTAGGTTGCGATATAACCAACCCAAAAGCCTTAGAAAAAATAGCAAAAATAAAAGGTGTAAAACTAGAAAAGGCTAATTTTTCTTTTGTTTGTAACGATTTAAGTCATTTATCAGATTATATAAAACAAATAGATTCACCAACTTTTAAACTGCTAAAAAGAGCATTGCCTGGGCCTTATACTTTTATTTTACCTGGTAGTAATAATTTACCAAGAGCTTTTAAAAAAAGAAAAACAGTAGGTATTCGTATTCCTGATAACAATATTGCAAGAGCTTTAGTAACAAGTTTAGGCAACCCAATTGTGTCTACTTCTATTAGAGATGATGATGATATTTTAGAATATACTACAGACCCAGAATTGATTTATGAAAAATGGCAAAATTTGGTAGATGTTGTTATTGATGGTGGTTATGGAGATAATTACGCATCAACAATAATAGATTTAACCAATTCTGAACCAGAGATTATTAGAGAAGGTAAAGGAAGTTTAGATGTGCTCTAACGTTTAAATTATTTTAAATTTTTAAATTTAGTTTTTCCTAAAACAAAATATTGCCAAACAATACTGGTGTGTAAATTGTAATCTTGTTTCTTTTGCAAACGTTTACGTTTTTTTAAAAATTTTAAAAAGTTTCTGTAAAAACTAAAATGCGCTTTTAAAATTGCCCAAGTATGAATAGGTCTTAGCTCAAAAATAAATTTAACACCAGCAATTCCATCTAAAACTAACCTAGAAAAAACAACAAATAAAAACCATTTTTTAGGCACGTTTTTAACCACATTTAATAAGCTATTTCTAAAATTTAAAAACGTTTTATGCGGATTAGATTCTTGCAAAGTAGCACCACCAACATGAAAAACTGTAGAAGTACCAACATATTTTACTTGGTAACCAATATTTTGCGTTCTCCAACACAAATCGATTTCTTCTTGATGTGCAAAATAATCTTCGTCAAAACCACCAATTTTATGATAAATTGTAGATCGAATAAATAAACATGCTCCAGAAGCCCAAAAAATTTCAGTAATATCATTAAACTGATTATGGTCTTTTTCTAGGTGATTAAAAACTCGTCCTCTACAATAAGGATATCCATATAAATCGATAAAACCACCACCTGCACCTGCATATTCAAACTTAGATTTGTCTTTGTAATCTAAAATTTTTGGTTGTATAATAGCCGTTTTTTCATCAGCCTTAAAAACATCTAAAATAGGAGGTAGCCAGTTTTGGGTAACTTCTACATCAGAATTTAATAAGCAATAAATGTCTGCGTTAATGTTTTGTAAAGCATCATTATAACCTTTGGCATAACCACCATTTACTGCATTTTTTATGATTTTTACAGTCGGAAAATTATCTTTAACAAATGCAATGGAATTGTCTGTAGAGGCATTATCTGCCACATAAATTTCAGCTTCATTTTTACTAAAATTTACAATAGAGGGTAAAAACTGTTCCAACAGTTTTTGTCCATTCCAATTTAATATTACGATTGCAGTTTTCAAGGTTGCGAAATTACATTTAAAAAATTAGTTTACTTCTAATTTTATCTTAATTATAAGCAGGAATTTCTTTTAAAAAAATATAGGTTTCGTTTTTAAAATCCATTTTGCAATAATAATGTTCTAGACCATTGGTAACTATTAAATAATTTGCTTTTAATTTTAGGTTATATCTCGCAATTTGATCAAAAGTAGCTTGTGTAATTTTTATTTGTGGAGCTTTGCATTCTACTATAATATCGGGTTTGCCAGCTGCATTAAACACCAAAATATCTGTTCTTTTTTTTCGGTTGTTAATGGTTAACTGTTTTTCTAAGGCAATTAAAGAAATGGGATACTTTTTTTGATCAATTAAAAAAGAAACATAATGCTGACGAACCCATTCTTCTGGTGTTAACACAAAATATTTTTTTCTTAATTTATCAAAAATAAGCGTCTTATTTTCGCTATTTTTGAGTTTGAAATTATATGTAGGTAGATTGAGTTTTTGCAGCTTCATTACCACGAATATCACAAATAAAAATGATTTATAAAAAATAAAGCTACGATATTGTTGGTACTTTATTTGAAGTCCATAATAAATTTAGGTGGTGGTTTTTTAGAAGTTGTTTATAAAGATGCATTAGAATATGAATTAAAGAAGAAAAATATAAGTTTTAAAAGAGAAAAAGAATATGTAATTAATTATAAGGACGTTATTTTACCACATAAATGTTATGCTGATTTTGTAATTTTAGATAAAATAATTTTAGAAATAAAATCAGTGAAAGAATTTCATCCAAAGCATATAGCTCAGTGTATTAATTATTTAAAAGATTCTGGAAATAGATTATGTATTTTAGTTAATTTTTAAAATGAATCATTAGAATTCGAAAGAATTGTATTATGATTATCTTGCCACCAAATTCACAAATTTTGTGATTTATAAAATGATTATTTATTGGTGAATTCGCAGTGAATAAAGTAAAAAAATAAATGAACGAAATAAGAACCATTGTTTCAGATATTAAAAAAGGGAATGTAAAACCCATTTATTTTTTAATGGGTGATGAACCTTATTATATTGATAAGATTTCTGATTATATAGAAGAAACTGTTTTAGACGAATCTGAAAAAGGTTTTAATCAGCAGGTTATGTATGGTAGAGATGCAACTATAGAAGATATTGTTTCTGCAGCCAAACGTTTTCCGATGATGGCTGAAAGACAAGTGATTATTGTTAAAGAAGCCCAAGATTTAAGTAGAAGTATAGAAAAGTTGGTGGCTTATGCCCAAAATCCCCAGCCTACAACTGTTTTAGTGCTTAATTACAAATACAAAAAGTTAGATAAACGTAAAAAGCTGCATAAAGCTATTGCAAAATCGGGTTTAATTTTTGAAAGCAAAAAGCTTTATGAAAATCAAGTTGCAGATTGGATTCGTAGAGTTTTAAGCGGAAAAAAATATCAAATAGAACCGAAAGCGGCTCAAATGTTGGTAGAATTTTTGGGTACAGACTTAAGTAAAATATCAAACGAATTAAGTAAGTTGATGTTAATTTTACCAAAAGAAACCATTATTAATGACAAACATATAGAAGAAAATATTGGTATTTCTAAAGACTTTAATAATTTCGAATTACAAAAAGCAATTGGTGCTAAAGACATTGCAAAAGCCAATAGAATTATCAATTATTTTGTGGTAAATCCGAAAAACAATCCAACAGTAATGACCATTTCTTTACTGAATAATTTTTTTACAAAATTGTTGCTTTTTCACGGTTTGCAAGACAAATCTAAAAGTGCCGTTTCTAAAGCATTAGGCGTTGGTTTTTATTTTATAGATGATTATTTTTTAGCAGCTAGAAATTATCCAATGCGAAAAGTAGCACAAGTTATTGCTTTTTTAAGAGATGCAGATGTTAAGAGCAAAGGAGTTGGCGCAAATCAAACTCAAGGAGATATTTTAAAAGAATTGTTATTTAAAATTTTGCATTAGATGAACGATAAAAATATTCTAATAAAAGAATTAAGAAATATTGGTTTAACTAAAGAAGAATGGAATAATATGTTTTACAAACATTTAGATCATCATTTAACGCAATTTGGAGTTTAATCTATTTTCTGTTCAGAAAATCTTGATAAGCGTTTTGAGTAATCGCTTTTCCTAAAGAATCTAGTTGAGTTGTATTTTTACCATCATCTAGAATTGGTTTTTTACTGATGTAATCGTAAATAAAAACACCGTCTTTAGAAATGGTTCCATAACCTTTATTAAAGATATAATGAGCATATTGTTTGTTAGATGTGTTAAAGATATTTTTACTAAAACTAAAATCTTTATTATCGCCATTTACTAAATCTAAAAGAGAATAAGAAAAATCAACTTGACTAGAAATAGCAGGAATTTCGATTCCTTTTTTGTTTAAAGCACCACCCAACCAAAGCATAGGAATTCTAAATTTTTTAGGAGAAAAATAAGGCCCATCATGTTGTGGAGAACTGTGTCCATGATCTGACATTATTACAATTAATGTGTTTTTATACCAAGGTTGTTTTTTGGCAAATTCAACAAAATCACCAATGGTTTTATCTGTGTAATGATGTGCACTTCTAAAAGTATTGTCATGAGTATCATTCCCAAATTTATACTCACCTTTAATATCATAAGGCTCATGGCTAGATAAAGTTAAAGCAATATTAAAAAATGGTTCTTTTAGTGCTGTTGATAAATCTTTGGCCAAACGTTTCATAAAAACATCATCGTAAGCACCCCATTTAGAGCTCCAATCTTTGGTGTCAAATGCACTTCCATCTACAAAATTAGTAATACCCGCATTTCGCAAATAGGTATTCATATTTCCAAAATTTAAATCTCCACCATAATAAAAAGTAGTTTTGTAACCTAAATCTATCATCTTTTGAGGCAACATTGGTAAACTTCTAGTTTTGTTGGGCGTACGCATTATTCTTTCTATAGGTTGTGGGTAATAACCACTTAAAACAGCAGGGATACCTTTGTCTGTTCTATCTCCATTTGCATAAAAATTGGTAAATAAAATTCCTTCTTTAGAAAGTCTATTTAAATTAGGAGTAACATTGGGCTCACCACCTAAAGAACCAATAATTTTGGCAGGTAAACTTTCCCAAAGGATTAGAATAACATTGGGTTTATCAGTATTTAAAACAGAATCGATATCAGCTTCTAAAAGTTTTCCTCTTCTTTCATTTTCTATATTTAAAGCTGTTTGTTCATCAAAATATTTATAATAGTTTATACCATCTGTTTTATGAGTTAATGTGTTAAAGAAATTCCAGATAAAATTTATTGCAGCATGATTTGCAAACATTTTATCAGAAAAATAAACATTACTTTGGTTTATTGGTATGATTTGAAAACCACCTCTTATAGGTATTAATAATGATAAAGTTAAAATAAGAAAAACGGGTATTTCTAACCATTTACCATAATTAATTAAATTACTGTAGTTCTTAAGGTTTTTAATGAAAAGTTTAATAAAAACAAATGAAATAACCAACCAAGCCAGTCCTCCAGAAATCATTTGAAAATTGGAAACACTAGAAAGCATTAACTCAGGCGTATTTAAATAGGGTAGAATAGAAGTGTCTAAACGCGTTCCCCAAGCTTGATACAGACCAGCATCAATCAATAATAATAAGTTTATAATTATGATTAAAACAATTGTATACCATTTTGTAAAACTTACAATTATAGTTTTATTGATGAATATTGAGAAAAGAATCAGAAAAAACGGAATTATTGATAAATAAGCTGCAAAAGATACATCTAACTTTAATCCGTATAAAAATGTTTTTAGAATGGTTAAAAAGCTAATTTCTTGAGTTTTATCAAAATAATACATCAAAAAAAAAGCACGTGCAAAAACAAAATAAAGTACCCAAAAAAGAAAGTAGAAAAAGTTAAATCTTATTCTATTGATTATATTTCTCAAAATCGAACAAATTTTTTACAAAAAAACAACATTATTTTAATGTAAAAAAAATATTAACACAAAGTTAGTCAGTAACTTTTAATCGTGCTTGGGCAGTTACAGAAACATCAGCATAATTATTATTTAAATACTTTAAATAACCAGTTATAGCAATCATTGCAGCATTGTCTGTGGTGTACTCAAACTTCGGAATAAATGTAGACCAACACCAATGTTTTTCAGCAAGTTCTAATCTTGCTCTAATTTCTGAATTTGCAGAAACTCCGCCAGCAATTGCAATTTTTTTAATTCCGGTTTTTTTTACGGCATTTTTTAATTTATCCATTAAAATTTCTACAATAGTATATTGTATAGAAGCACAAATATCATTTAAATTTTCTTCTATAAAATTAGGGTTAATTCGTTGTTGTTTCTGAATAAAATAAAGAATTCCAGTTTTTAAACCACTAAAGCTAAAATCTAAATCGCCCACTTTTGGTTTTGTAAAAGAGTAAGCTTTTGAATTCCCTAATTTGGCATATTTGTCTATTAAAGGTCCTCCAGGATAAGCTAATCCTAAAATTTTGGCAGATTTATCAAAAGCTTCTCCAACAGCATCATCAATAGTTTCTCCTAAAATTTCCATTTCAAAATGATTGGTAATTTTAACAATTTGTGTGTGTCCTCCACTAATAGTTAAACATATAAAAGGAAAATCAGGAATTTTATTCTGTTCATCCTCAATAAAATGCGCTAAAATATGCGCTTGCATGTGGTTTACATCTATAAGTGGTATTTGCAAACCCAAAGCCAAAGATTTAGCAAAAGAGGTGCCAACTAACAAAGACCCCATTAAGCCAGGACCTTTGGTAAAAGCAATTGCAGACAATTGTTCTTTGGTAATATTTGCTTGTTCTAATGCTTGCTGTACAACAGGAACAATGTTTTGTTGATGTGCTCTAGAAGCCAATTCTGGAACTACACCACCATATTTTGAATGCACTTCTTGGTTGGCAACCACGTTACTTAAAACTTTTGCATCGCAAATTACAGATGCACTTGTATCATCGCAAGAAGATTCTATTCCTAAAATATATATGGGTGAATTCATAAAATAAGTTAAAGTCCTGCAAAATTAAGTATAAATTTATCTAAGTTTTTAATTTTAATTATAGATATTTAATAGTTTCTTAAATTTGTATGATATTTATAATAATTGGCAGTATTTTTGATTATTATTTACATAATTTTTAATTCTTAAAAACAACAACTTCCATCAAAAATAAAAGAAAAAAAATACTAAAATGGTTAGGGTACTTTCTACTCTTTTTGCTATTGATTAGTATGATACTGTCTATACCAGCTGTACAAACAAGAATTGGAAATTATGTAACCAAAAGAATAAATGCAGATTTTGGTACAGATGTAACTATAGAAAAAGTAGATTTTTCTCTTTTGGGTAGTGTACAATTAAAAGGAGTAAAGATTAAAGATCATCATAAAGACACCTTAATTTTTGTAAACAAATTAAGTACCTCAATAATTAATGCAAAAAGAATTATAGATAGCGAGGTAAATTTAAAAAGCATTTATTTGGACGATGCCTTTTGTTATATGAAAACGTATAAAGGAGAAGATAATGATAACCTTTCTATTTTTATAGATTCTTTTGATTCTGGAAAACCTAAAGATTCTCTTGCAAATCCATTTATACTGCAAACTTCAGATGTTTATGTAAACAATTTAAATTATAGATTGGTAGATGCCAATAAGAAAGATTCTATTGACTATGCTGTGCAAAATGCTGGAGGAAATTTACAAGATTTAGATATTAATGGACCAAATTTTTCTACAAACATAAGAGGTTTACATTTTACAGATAAATACGGTTTAGAAGTTACCAATTTAACAACAGATTTTACGTATACAAAAACTGCCATGCATTTTGGCACTACAACTTTACAAACCAAAAAAACAGATATTAATGCTGATATCGATTTTACATACAATAGAGAAGATTTAATAGATTTTAATAATAAAGTGCAAATAGAAGCGCGTTTTAATAAAAGTGATATTGCAGTTCAAGATATTAAAAAGTTTTATCAAGAATTAAGTGGTTCTGATATTTTAACTTTAAAAGGAGGATATTTAAATGGAACTCTAAACAATTTTGAAGTAGAAAAACTGAATTTATCATCAAAAAAAGGACTTCTTATTAACGGGAATTTATCTTTTGTAAATGCTTTAAGTACTGAAAGAGGTTTTATTTTTGAAGGAGATTTAGCCAATTTAAAAGCCACTTACAAAGAACTAAAAAGTATTTTGCCAAATGTACTTGGTAAAACCCTACCAAGTGAATTCGATAAACTCGGTAAATTTAATTTAAGAGGATATGTAAAAGTTACGCCTGTACAAATTCAGGCAGATATTGCTGTAAATTCTGAGATTGGAGCCACAATTACAGACTTACAAATTTCTAATATCGATAATATCGACTATGCAACATACAGTGGAGAAATTGAACTGCAAGCATTTAATTTAGGAGCTTTTTTTAACGATCCGTTATTTGGTAAAGCCTCATTAAAAGGTGATGTTGATGGAAGTGGATTTAAATTAGATAATATAAATACTACTTTTCTTGGTAAGATTTCTGAATTGGAATTTAAAAACTATAATTATCAAAATATAACTGCCAATGGTCAGTATCAAAACAATAAATTTGATGGAGATTTAAATGTGGATGATGTTAATTTTAAAATGACTTTTAATGGCTTGGCAGATTTATCGGATGAAATTAATAAGTTCGATTTTAAATCGAATATAAATTACCTAAATCTAAAAGAAACCAACTTATTTACAAGAGATAGCATTGCCAATTTAAAAGGAATTATAGAATTGGATGTAGAAGGAAATACTTTCGATGATATTGTTGGTAATGCTGTTTTTAAAGACGTTTTTTATACCAATCAAAAAGAAGAATTTAGCTTTAAAGAATTTAAAATAGCATCGTCTGTAAAAGACAGTATTAAAAGAATCGATTTAACTTCAGAAGATATTGCTAACGGTTTTATAGAAGGTAAATTTACTTTTTCGGAAGTAGGTAGAGTTGCTCAGAATGCTTTGGGTAGCATTTATACCAATTATCAACCTTACACTGTAGCACCAAATCAGTTTGTCGATTTTAATTTTACCATTTACAATCAAGTTGTAAATGTTTTTTTTCCTGAAGTTTATATCGATGATAATACCAAAGTTAAAGGTAAAATACAATCGAATAAAAATCAATTAAAGCTTACATTTTCATCACCTAGAATAGATGTTTATGGCAACGAATTGAAAGATATTTTATTAAGAACAGACAATCAAAATCCATTTTATAACTCGCATTTAACAGCATCAGAAGTAAATACAAAATACTATAAAGTTTCTAAATTAAACCTTCTGAATAAAACTCAGAACGACACTTTATTTTTTAAATCTGAATTTAATGGAGGCTTAAAAAACAACGAAAATTTTAATTTAGATTTTTTCTATACCATTAATAAAGATGAAAAATCGGTTTTAGGTTTCGAGAAATCTACTTTTGTATTTAAAAATACGGCTTGGAACATAACTCCTGATGATAAAAATACAGATCAAATTATTTTTGATTTAAGCAAGAATGAGTTTGACTTTAGTCAGTTTAAATTAACATCTGGTCAGCAAGAAATTAAGTTTTTAGGCAGTATTAAAGGCGATTCTGATAAAAAACTTTTTGCAGATTTTACCAAAGTAAGGCTACAAAGTTTTATGCCAGAAATAGACAGTTTGGCTTTAAAAGGTAGGGTTTCTGGTAACTTAGATTTTATACAAAGTGATAATGTTTATCAACCCGAAGCAATTTTAGTAATTAAAGATTTCGAAGTAAATAACTTTAATCAAGGAGAATTAGCCATAAGTGTTATTGGCGATAATTCTTATGAAAAATACGATGTAGATTTATCTATAAAAAACGAAAAAGTTAAAAGCATTGCAGCCACTGGTGTTTTAGATTTTTCTAATAAAAGGCCGTTAATAGATTTAGAAGTGTTTTTAGAAGATTACAAATTGCAAGCATTTAGCCCTTTAGGGCAAGATGTAATATCTTCTTTAAGAGGTAGTGTGTCTGGTAACTTTTATTTAAGAGGTTTTTTAGGAAATCCAGATATGTTAGGGAGTTTAAAGCTTAAAAATGCAGGATTAAAATTCCCATATTTAAATGTTGATTATGATTTTGATGGCATATCTGTAATTACGCTAGATCAACAATCCTTTATTTTAGAAGACATAAAGTTATTAGATACCAAATATAAATCCGCTGGTAAATTTATAGGAAGCATAACTCATCTAAATTTCGAAAAATGGTTTTTAGATTTAGAAATTGATACCGATAATTTATTGGTATTAGATACCAAAAATACTGAAGAAGCTTTGTATTATGGAACTGCATTTATGGACGGTTCTGCAAATATTACAGGTTTAACAGATCAATTAACTATAGAGGTTAACGCAAAAACAAATCCGAACACAAAATTTGTTGTGCCTTTAAAAGACGTAGAAACTGTAGATAGTTATAGTTTAATTCATTTTAAGAGTGATAAAATTTCTACAGAAGACAAACAAAAAGAATTGGCAAAAGAAGCTGTAAAAGGGTTAGATTTAAATATTAATTTAGAAGTTACAAAAGATGCTCTAGCACAAGTTGTAATTGATGAAGTTAATGGAAGCCAATTAAAAGGTAGAGGAGCAGGTAATTTGCAAATAAGAATAGACACCAGAGGTAAATTCGATATGTTTGGCGATTATATTATTGATAGTGGAGTTTACGATTTTAAATACGGAGGAATCATCAATAAACCTTTTGTAATACAAAAAGGAGGTACAGTTTCTTGGAGTGGAAACCCGTACGAAGCCAACTTAGATGTAACAGCAATTTACACAGCCAAAGCAAATCCTGGTGTTTTATTAGAAAATTTTAATTCGAATAGAAAAGAAGAAATCGATTTGGTAACAAGAATTTCAGGAAGTTTATTCAACTCTAAACAAGAATTAGACATACAACTTACCAATGTAGATCCTACCATAGCTAGTGAGTTAGAGTTTATTTTAAATGATAATAATGTAAACGAAAAAACAACTCAATTCATATCATTATTGGCCTTTAATTCTTTTAGAAATCCAGATAAAGCAAGTTTTGATGTAAACAATACACTAGCAAGTACAGCATCAAGTGCAATTGCGGGTGCTTTTTCTAACCTTTTAAACAGTCCTGATAGTAAATTTCAACTGGGTTTAGATTATCAACAAGGAGAAGTAAATGATATAGATCGATTAAATATAGACAATCAAGTAGATTTATCTGTAAGCACACAAGTAAGCGATCGAGTTATCATAAATGGAAAAGTGGGGGTGCCAGTTGGAGCACAAACACAATCTAGTGTAGTTGGCGAAGTTAAAGTAGAAGTACTATTAAATTCTGAAGGTAATTTTAGAGGAATTATTTTTAATCGTCAAAACGAAATCCAATATTCGCAACAAGAAGAAGGCTACACACAAGGTGTAGGACTTTCTTATCAAGTAAATTTTAACACTTTGTCTGGGTTACTAACAAAAATTGGATTAAAAAAGAAAGCTAAAAACAAAGCAAATAAAGCAATTAAAAAAGACTCTTTACAACCTAAAAAGAATCAATTGATAAACTTTGAGGGGAATTTATAGTTAACATTTTTATAAAGATTTTATAATGATTAGTTGTCGAAAAAATGAAAACGATTTCGAGTCAAAAATCTTAATTTTCCTTGCAAAATAAGGGGATTAGAGGCTATAACGTTTTCGTAAATTTATTATTTTAAGTCATTTAAAATAAGTATTTTTACATCATAAATTATGGGAAATATAAAAAAAATAGGAGTCATGACATCTGGAGGAGATTCTCCAGGGATGAACGCAGCAATTAGATCTGTTGTAAGAACATGTGCCTTTTATAAAATAGAATGCACAGGTATTTACAGAGGATATCAAGGGATGATAGAAGGTGATTTTATTGAACTGAATGCACGTAGTGTAAAAGGGATCATCAATAAAGGAGGAACTTTCTTAAAATCGGCTAGGTCAAAAGAATTTATGACCAAAGAAGGTAGAAAAAAAGCATACGACCAATTAAAAAAAGCAAAAGTAGATGCTTTAGTTGTAATTGGTGGTGATGGTAGTTTTACAGGAGCTTTAGTTTTTAACCAAGAATTTGGTTTTCCTGTTATGGGTATTCCAGGTACTATAGATAATGATATTGAAGGTACTTCTCATACACTAGGTTACGATACAACATTAAATACAGTGGTAGATGTTATCGATAAAATTAGAGATACAGCATCATCGCACAACAGATTATTTTTTGTAGAAGTAATGGGTAGAGATGTTGGGCATATTGCATTAAACGTTGGTGTTGGTGCAGGTGCAGAAGAAATTCTAATTCCTGAAGAAGATCTTGGTTTAGAACGTTTGTTAGAATCTTTAAGAAGAAGTAAACAATCTGGTAAATCATCGAGTATTGTAATTGTTGCAGAAGGTGATAAAACCGGTAAAAATGTTTTCGAATTAAAAGATTATGTTGATGAACATTTGCCAGAATACGAAGTTAGAGTATCCGTTTTAGGACACATGCAAAGAGGAGGGTCTCCTTCTTGTTTCGATCGTGTTTTAGCAAGTAGAATGGGGGTAGGCGCTGTTGAAAGCTTAATAGATGGTAAATCGAATTTAATGGTAGGTTTAATAAACGATAAAATAGCAGTAACTCCATTAGAAAAAGCAATAAAAGGACAATCAAAAATAAATAAAGAATTAATAAGAGTATCAGATATAATGTCTGTGTAATAATAAATAACAAGAATAAGATGATTAAAATAGGAATTAACGGATTTGGTAGAATTGGTAGATTAGCATTCAGATCTGCAATTAAAAGAGAAAATGTACAAGTAGTTGGTATAAACGATTTATTAGACGTAGATTATTTAGCATATATGTTAAAATACGATTCAGTACATGGGGCTTTCGATGGTACTGTAGAAGTAGCAGATGGTAAATTAATTGTAGATGGTAATGAAATTAGAATTACTGCAGAAAGAAATCCTGCTGATTTAAAATGGGATGAAGTAGAAGCTGAATACGTTTTAGAATGTACAGGTATCTTTAAGAGTTTAGAACAAGCTAATTTACACATACAAGGTGGAGCTAAAAAAGTAGCTATTTCTGCACCTTCTGGAGATGCACCAATGTTTGTAATGGGAGTAAACCATACAAAATTACAAGCTTCTGATACTATTTTTTCTAATGCATCTTGTACTACAAACTGTTTAGCGCCAATAGCTAAAGTTTTAAATGATAATTTCGGAATTACAGAAGGTTTAATGACAACTGTTCACGCAGCAACTGCAACTCAAAAAACTGTAGATAGCCCTTCTAACAAAGATTGGAGAGGTGGTAGAGCAGCAATACACAATATTATTCCTTCTTCAACTGGAGCTGCAAAAGCTGTAGGTAAGGTAATTCCAGAATTAAATGGTAAATTAACTGGTATGGCTTTTAGAGTACCAACTATGGATGTATCTGTAGTAGATTTAACTGTAAAGTTAGAAAAAGGTGCATCTTACGAAGAAGTAAAAGCAGCTATGAAATCTGCTTCTGAAAACGAAATGGCAGGTGTTTTAGGTTATACTGAAGAATTAGTAGTTTCTCAAGATTTTGTTGGTGAAACTCGTACTTCTGTATTTGATGCAAATGCAGGTATCGCTTTAAATGATAACTTTGTAAAAGTTGTTTCTTGGTACGATAATGAAATCGGTTATTCAACTAAATTAGTAGATTTAGTAGAATATGCTGCAACATTATAATCAAAAATAATTATATAATTTTTTAAGCCTAAGAGTAAGAAATTACTTTTAGGCTTTTCTTTTAAATTAATATATGGAAATAGCAATTATAGCTCATGATGGCATGAAAGCAGAAATGGTTCAATTTTTAAATGAACACAAAGAAACTCTGCTACAAAAAAGAATTCAATTAATTTCTACAGGTACAACAGGTTCAAAAGCTGAGAATGCAGGCTTTAAAGTAACAAAATTTTTGTCAGGACCAATTGGTGGTGATGCTCAAATAGCAAGCAGAGTAGCAGAAGGTAAATGTAATATGGTTTTATTTTTTAGAGATCCACATGCAAAACATCCTCATGAACCAGATATTATTATGTTATTAAGAATTTGTGATGTGCATAATGTACCTTTAGCAACAAATCCTTCTACTGCAAACTTATTAATTAAAGCTATTTAACAGCAATAACACTAATCTCTACATTTACAAATTTTGGTAAATTAGCTACTTCTACAGTTTCTCTGGCAGGAGCAGTTTCTTCATTAAAATAGCTTCCATAAATGGCATTAATTTTAGCAAATTGATGCATATCAGCAATAAAAATAGAAGTTTTAATTACATTATCAAAAGTCATTTCTGCAGCTTCTAAAACAGCTTTTACATTTTCCATTACTTGTTTGGTTTCATTTTCTATAGAATCTAAAACCAATTCACCATTTTCTGGATTAATTGCAATCTGGCCAGATGTATATAAAGTATTTCCGCTTAAAATAGCTTGATTGTAAGGCCCAATAGGAGCAGGTGCATTTTTTGTAGTAATTATTTTTTTCATATCTCTAAAGTTTGAAATTCTTAGGAATTATACATCTTTTATAAAAGTTGATAAAGTTAGTTTATAAGTTAAAAATTTAAAACAATACTCTATCTGGTGGTTTGTTTTTATCCCATTTTAAATCGGATAACGTAGATGATTTTACCCCAATAAAAAAGGTGTAAGAAGAGTTTGTGCCAAAAGGAACCCAGTTAAAATTAAACTGCCAACTATCTAAATCTCTTGTAAAATTAAATCGAGAAAAAGAGAAAGCGCCACCTTTTACATCGTAACCAGAAGAATAACCTACTTTCCATTTTGGTGATAATTCTATGTTACCACTAAAGCCTAAAGTATGCACACCAACCTCTCCTGGATTTATACCATTATTACTGTAATTGGCAGAATAAACCAAGTTTATAGACCAAGGTATTTTGGCTCTATACAAATCTGTTTTTGTAGTGCCACCTTTTTTGTTATTATTTGTAGATTGTCTTTGTCTATCGTTTGTTGGGTCTATGTTAGCACCCATAGTATCTGGTGGATTGTTAGCTCCATTTCCATTTTTATCATTATCATTCTCTTTCGATTTATCAAAATCTGTACTAGAAATGGAATAGTTGGCTGTTAAATTGGCACTAGACAACCTAGGAAAAGAATTAAACTGATCAATTTTTACAGCACTCCCATTTACTTCAACCACTTGATAAGGATCTAAAGAACCATTAAAGTTTAACGCTAATTTATCTTTAAATAAACGTGTACCAGCATTAAAAGAAACATTAGACCAACGTAAACTATCAGCTGCAATATTGTAAGAAGAGCTAAAGTTTAAATTGTTTAAAAGCATAATTTTTTCATCTTCTTCATCACTATCTGGATCTTTGGGGGCTACTTTTGCCTCTAAAACATTATTTATTGATATTCCAATAGAATTACTTAATCCAGAGGATGGAGCTCCATAAATACCTTGATCAAAAACAGTATATTCTAGAAAATCTGTTGGGTCTGTACTTTGTTGTACTTCTCTAATAAATTTATCCTTAAAATCGGGTCTGTAAGAATAAGAAATGGTAGGTCTAAGTGTATGTCTTATGGCCTTTAATCTTCCTTTTTTAAAGTTAAAAGTACCATAAATGTTTGTAGATAAACTAACCCCCATATTGTATTCTCTATAGCTTTTAAATCCTCTTAAAGTATCTGTAACAACTACATTACTGGTTTCATCATATTCTTTTTGAATATAATCAAATTGCCAAGTTTCTTCGTAGTTTGCACTTGGTGATAAGGTAAAATATTTAAAAGCTTTTATGTTGGTACTTGTGCTTGTACTATGTTGTACACCAGATCTTGCTGTTTCAAACATTTTACTGGTAAAAAACTCATCATCAGTAGTATTAATTAAATACTGACCTTGCATATTATAGTTGAAACCTAATTTTTGAATGGGTGTTTTTTTGATACCACCTTCACCAGCAAAAGGATAAACCCTATTCATATTTAAGGTTAAAGAAGGCAATGTCATTGTTATGCTTTCTGTATTTGTATTTTGTTGATGTGTTGCTGTAACAGCCATATTAAATGGAGTACCAACAAAAGTTTTACTATAATTTATAGAAGAGTTAAAAGTGTTGTTTTGTGTTTGAGCAACATTAAACTGATTTAAAGATTCTCTAAAAAAGCTACTACTTCCTAAATTTACAGAAGCCGAAAATCTAGAATTCGGACTCGCTTTAGAATCTTGACTATGTGTCCATCTTACATTAAAGTTACTACTTTTGCTGTAATCATCAAAACCTCTAATACCGCTTATAATATTTTCGAAATCAAAACTAAAAACTCCACTAAAACGATAACGTTTTACGTAATTGGAGTTGGTTCTAAGTCCCCAACTTCCATTAGCCCAAGCATCTCCAGTAAGTTTTAAATCTACATAATCGTTAATTGCAAAATAATATCCTCCATTTTGTAAACCAACTCCTCTGCTGCTACTTCCAGTATCAAAAGCAGGAATTAAAAAACCAGAAGTACTGGTTTCTGTCATCGGAAAATAAGCAAATGGCAATACAAGTGGAGTAGGTACATCTGCTAAAACTAGGTTACTAAAACCTACAATAATTTTTTTACCAGGTACTAATTTTGCTTTATTGGTTCTTATATAATAATCTGGCACCTCTTTTTCTGAAGTTGTAAAACGTATTTTACGAATGTAAATCGTAGAATCATTTACTCGTTTTGTTTTTTCACCATAGGTAAACATTTCACCTTGTTTGGTTTTTAAACCATAGATTAAAGCTCGCTTACTTTTAAAATTATAAATAATAGAATCTTGTTCAGACTCTTGGCCACCTTGTTTAAAAACGGGTCTTTGTGTATAGCCTGTGCTATCTATAATTCCTTTAGCAAAAAGGGTGTTTTTTTTATAATCAATAATAATAATACCTGCTTTTAGATCGATATCTGTATAGGTAATATTTGCTTCATTATATAAAGTTACAGTTTGCTCTTTAGCATTTTGTATGGTGTAATCTTTAGCTACGTGAACAATTAAATCGTCTATTGCTTCTTTTGGTTTTATAGAATCAGTAGCAACAGTATCTATTTGTTTGGTAAGTAAACTATCCTTTTTAGAGTTGAAAATAGAATCTTTTTGTATAAGTTGTAAAGAGTCTTTTTTCTTAAGGTTAATACTGTCTTTACCTACAGAAGGAATAACTATTTTTTCTTTAGATTTTATATCTTGGCAAAAACTAATCTTTACTACAAAGAAGCAGCAAAATAAAAGTAAGTATGATAGGTTTGTTTGCAATGCTATAAATACTATTTTTGTAGTGAGTAAAAGTATGGCTCAATATTTGAATCACAAAATTAATGAAGCCAAAATTAGTTAAATTTTATTGATGAATAAATTACAAATACACAATTTTAAAACCACGATTAAAAATCTGTTTTTTTTAACAATTTCTTTGTTGTTTTTTTGCTCATCATCAATAATAAACGCTCAAAAAGTATATACAATTGTTATAGATGCTGGTCATGGTGGTAAAGATCCTGGTAATTTAGGGAACGGTTACAAAGAGAAAAATATTGCATTAAAAGTAGCTTTAATTGTAGGCAAAGGTTTGGCTAAAGAAAAAGATATTAAGGTTATTTATACCAGAAAAAATGACACTTACCCAGATCTTTGGAGAAGAGCAGAAATAGCAAACAACGCAAAAGCCGACTTATTTGTCTCTATTCATTGCGATTCTCATACATCAAACGCTTATGGTGCAGGTACTTTTGTTTTAGGATTGAGAGGTAATAAAAAGAATTTAGAAATAGCCAAAAGAGAAAATGCTTCAATTCTTTTGTACGAAGATAATTATGAAGGTAAATACAAAGGTTTTGATCCTAATTCAGCAGAATCTGTAATTGGTTTATCACTTTTACAAGAAGAAAACCTAGATAAAAGCTTGCAAATTGCCAGTTTAATTCAGAATAATTTTGCCTATAAATTAAAAAGAAACAATAGAAAAGTAAAACAAGATAACTTTCAGGTTTTAAGAGAAACAATAATGCCAAGTGTTTTGGTTGAGTTGGGTTTTTTAACCAATAGAAATGAAGGTAGATATTTAAATTCTTCTAAGGGCCAAATACAAATGGGTAATGCTATTGTAGATGCCATAAAGAAGTACATCAATAATCTAAAACTAAACACGGTTGTAGAGCAACTCGTAGAAAACGCAAATTATGATGTAGTTGAATTTAAAATTCAAATTGCTTCAGGAAAAAATAAAATACCAACAAAATCATACAATTTTAAAGGTTTATCTAACGTGCAAAGGGTAAAAGTTGGTAGTTATTATAAGTATTATTTCGGAGTTACTTCTTCTTATAGAGAAGCATTACAGTCACTTAAAATTGCCAAACGAAAAGGTTACACATCTGCTTTTATGGTAGCTTTTAAAAACGGAGAAAAAGTAGCTGTAAAAGATGTGTATAAAATGCATTAGTTTTGGTGATAGTAACCAAAATTATTAGTAATATTGTTAGTAAATTTTCAAACATGTCAAAAGAATTAAAAACGGGTATCATAGCTATTTTAATTGTAGTTGCATTTATTTGGGGCTATAATTTTTTAAAAGGGCATGATGTTTTTTCGCCCTCAGCAAGAGAGTTTATTGTAGAATATAATAATGTAGGTGGTTTAACAGAAGCTAGTTTAGTTACCATAAATGGTTTAAAAGTAGGGCAAGTAGAAGACATTAACTTTAACCAAAATCCGAATAAAAAAGGAAAATTAGTAGTTAGGTTCTCTTTAGAAAATGATATAGAATTCTCTAAAAAAAGCATTGTAAAAATATATTCTCCCAATCCATTATCGGGTTCTAATTTAGCAATTATACCAAGTTACGAAGGTGAACTTGCTGTTAGTTTAGATACTTTACAAGGAGAAATAAAAGCAGGTTTATTAACCTCTATAGGCGAAAGATTAGACCCATTACAAACAAAATTAGAAAAAGTTATTGTTAGAGCAGATACTTTGTTTAGTGGAATAAATAAAGTTTTAAATAACGAAACAATTACAGGCATTAACTCTTCAGTAACCAATTTAGCTGCTACTATTTATGAGTTAAGACAAGCAGTTAAATCTGTTAATTATATGGTTTCTGATAATAAAGAAAACATAAAAATAACTTTAGAGAATGCTAAAAACATTACTGGTAATTTAAACAAACTTTCAGATAGTTTAACAACAGTTAATTTTAATCAAATTGTACAAAAAGCAGAAAATGCTGTAGATAATTTTAACGAATTATCAATTAAAATTAACTCAACAGATGGTACTATTGGTCGGTTAATTAATGATGATGATTTGTATCAAAATATGGAAGCAGCATCAAAAGAATTAGAACAGTTATTAAGAGATTTAAAAACAAATCCAAAGAGATATGTTCACTTTTCTTTATTTGGTAAAAAACCTAAAGAATACGTGCCAACACCACCAGATAGTTTGTTATTTGTTAAAGAATAATAGTATATTAATTTAATTTTTTTAGAATGCAATATTTACCAAACATATTTTTTATCATCGCCTTAATTGCAGGTATTGGTTTTTTTGTGATGAATGTAAAAAAACTATCAAGAAACATCAAATTAGGGAAAGATGTAGATAGAACAGACAGAAAATCTGAACGTTTAAAAAATATGATGATGATTGCTCTTGGGCAATCTAAAATGGTAAAAAGACCTTTTTCAGGATTTCTGCATATTATTGTTTATGTTGGTTTTATCATTATTAATATCGAAGTTTTAGAAATTATTATAGATGGTATTTTTGGTACACACAGAATTTTTCTAGAGGTAATACCTGCAACATTATATGGTTTTTTAATTGGTACTTTCGAGGTTTTAGCGGCATTAGTTTTTGTAGCTGTTATTATCTTTTGGTTACGTAGAAATGTTTCTAACATCAAACGTTTTTTAAGTAAAGAAATGAAAGGTTGGCCAAAAAATGATGGAAATTACATTTTGTATTTCGAAATGGTTTTAATGACCTTGTTTTTGGTGATGAACGCCACAGACACATCATTTCAACAAGCAGGAATTGGAAATCCAATAAGTCAATTTTTAGTCCCTTTGTTTGATGGTTTTTCTCCATATACAATTCATGCAATAGAAAGAACAGCTTGGTGGATTCATATTTTAGGAATTTTAGTCTTCTTAAATTATTTATATTATTCAAAGCATTTGCACATTTTATTGGCATTTCCGAACACTTATTTTGCAAATTTAAATCCCAAAGGACAATTCAATAATTTAGAAGCGGTTACTAATGAAGTTAAATTAATGATGGATCCAGATGCAGATCCTTATGCAATGCCAGAAGAAGGAGCTGAAGATGCAGTACCAGAAAAGTTTGGAGCTTCTGATGTAACTGACTTAAATTGGGTACAATTATTAAATGCATATACTTGTACAGAATGTGGCAGATGTACGTCTTCTTGTCCTGCAAATTTAACAGGTAAAGCATTATCGCCTCGTAAAATAATGATGGATACCAGAGATCGTTTAGAAGAAGTGGGTAGAAATATCGATGCAAATAATGGGGTTTTTGTTGATGATAATAAGCAATTATTAAACGATTATATTTCTCCAGAAGAACTTTGGGCGTGTACAAGTTGCAATGCTTGTGTAGAAGAATGTCCTGTAAATATAGATCCATTATCAATTATAATGGATATGAGAAGATATTTAGTGATGGAACAAAGTGCGGCTCCACAAGAATTAAATATGATGATGACAAATGTTGAAAATAATGGTGCTCCTTGGCCATACAATCAACAAGACAGATTAAACTGGGCAAACGAAGAGTAAAATTAGTTAACAGTTTTCAGGAGCAGTTGGCAGTCATGTTTTAGAAAAAGTAGCTAACATATTGCCACTTCGAGTGAATTTATGAGAAACGAATAAATTTGTATCGAGAAGTTTTTAACAATTAAACGTTTCAACGAATAAACAATTAAACATTTTATTATGAACGTACCAACAATGGCAGATATGATGGCTCAAGGCAAACAACCAGAAGTATTATTTTGGGTGGGTGCTGCAGGAAGTTATGATGATAGAGCAAAAAAAATAAGTAGAGCTTTTGTTAAAATATTACATCAAGCCAATGTAGATTTTGCAGTTTTAGGTACAGAAGAATCATCAACAGGAGATGCAGCAAAAAGAGCAGGAAATGAGTTCTTGTTTCAAATGCAAGCTATGATGAACATCGAAGTTTTAAATGGTTACGAGGTTAAAAAAATCGTAACATGCGATCCGCATTCTTTTAATACTTTAAAAAACGAATATCCTTCTTTAGGAGGAAAATACGAAGTATATCATCATACACAATTTATACAAAATTTAATATCCGAAGGTCGTTTAAATATCGATAATTCTACTTTAAAAGGCAAAAGAGTAACTTTCCATGATCCTTGTTATTTAGGTAGAGCCAATGAGGTGTACGAATCTCCAAGAGATTTAATTAGAAGATTGGGCGTTAATTTAACAGAAATGAAACGTCATAAAGAAACAGCTTTATGTTGTGGTGCAGGTGGTGCACAAATGTTTAAAGATGCAGAAAAAGGCGATAAAGAAATTAATGTGTTAAGAACAGAAGACGCTTTAAAAACCAAACCCAATATTATAGCCACTGGTTGCCCATATTGCAACACAATGATGACAGACGGAATTAAATTTAAAGAAAAAGAAACAGAAGTAATTGTTAAAGATATAGCTGAATTAATTGCAGAAGCTAATAATTTATAACCACTAAAATGCCACTAATAGAAGAAAAAGTACTTAATGAATTGTATTCTGAATTAGATAAGTTAAAAACTGACAAAGAAAAACTGCAAACTGGTTTTGTAAATTTAAAGTTAAAATCTAATAAAGTTAAAAAGACGAATACAAGAAATAATATTATCTATATTATTATCATTATTCTGCTGCTATGTTCTTCCATTTATTTATATACAGAGTACTCTAAATCTGAAACAATTATAGAAAATAAAGAGCAAAAAATTAGTGCTTTGTTAGATAGTATCAAGGTAAAACCGAATTCAACATTAGATTTAAAAAGTACTATTATTAATCCTGATGTAATTTATACCATTCAATTAGGCGTTTTCGAAAAATTAGATTTAGACATTAATACCAAAGACGATTTCAGCTTTAAAGAAATTGAAAATAAAAACAAACGAATTTATCAATTGGGAGTTTTTTCTAGTTATACAACAGCAACTTTATTTAAAGAAGAAATAAAAAAAATTGGTTTAGATGATGCTTTTATAGTGCCTTACAACAAAGAAAGTGATAGAATTGATATTAAAAAAGCCTTAGTGTTAAGTAACGAAGAGTTTTACATTAAAAACTAATTTTTATGACCAATGAGTTTCAGAATAATTTGGTTGATGAATTACCAAACATCACTAAAATTGAATTTACTAAAATTGATAAAAGTTACTTTAAGGTAATTTTAATCAATTTTTTTTTAACTTTTTTAATATGTTTAGTAGCTTTAATTTTAATGCAAAGCTATGTTTTATCAGAAGAAATTAAACCATATATTTTATACTTATACATCTTATTAATCTCTGTTTTTCTGATTGTTTTTGTTTACACTAAATTAAGTTTTGTACAAAAAAAATATGCTTTAAGAGAAAAAGATATTTCTTATAAAGAAGGTTTAATTGTAAAGAAATTAACGACAGTGCCTTTCTCTAGAATTCAACATGTAGAAACTGACGAAAAACCCTTTTCAAGATTATTTGGCTTGTCTGCTTTAAGTGTTTACACAGCAGGCGATAGTAGTGACGATTTGGTAATTAAAGGCATTAAAAAAGAAACAGCATTACAAATCAAAGAATTTATAAGTACTAAAATTAATGAATAATTCTTTTGATTTTTCTTCTTTCTCAAAACAATCTCCAAAAGGGATTTTTGTTATTTACATAGCACTTATTTATAAGGTTTTAAAAGCAACTTGGCTATTGTTGTTTATTGTTTTTAAGGATTTTTCTGAGATATCAAGTTTTAATGTAAACTATATTTATTTCGGTTTTGCTTTTATTTTACTTTTTTTATTGATGAGAGCCATTTTAATTTATAAAAATTTTCAGTTTAAAATTAAAGATGAGCATTTTATATTAAAACAAGGGATTTTAAAAAAAACGAATACAGCCATTCCTTTTCATAGAATTCAGAATATTAATTTTAAGCAAAACTTAATTCAGCAAGTCATAAACGTGTACGAAGTTAGCATAGAAACAGCGGGTACAAGTAAAACTGAAATTTCTATTAAAGCGATTTCCTTAGAAAAAGCAACAGCTTTAAAAGAAATGATCACCACAAATAAAGCATTTAATGCTTCTTTAGCTAAAGAAAAAGAAAAAGAAACAGAAATAAAACCATTGTTAAGTATAGGTATTAAAGAACTTTTTAAAGTTTGTTTAACCGAAAATCATCTGCGAAACTTATTTTTATTTCTGGCAGTTATAATTGGTTTTTATCAACAGGTGCAACAACTTACAGATAGTCTTGGTAAAACTGAAATTTTAGACGGTTTTATAAAAGAAAATACAAATGCAGTAACAGCAAGCGTTTTTTTAATCTTTTTATTGCTGATAATAATAATTGTAGTTGCTTTGCTTACTTCTTTTGTAAAAGTATTTCTTGTCCATTTTAATTTAAAAGTATTTTTAAAAAAGAATGCTTTCGAAATTAATCAGGGTTTAATTACAAAAAAATCGATTGTTTTAAAGAAACAAAAAGTACAGAATATTACAATTTCTACAAATCCTTTAAAACGTCTCATTGGCATATCTTTTGTGAATTTTAAACAAGCTGTAAGCGGAAAATTAAACAATAAAAAGAAAGAAAAATTAATACGCATTGTAGGTTGTAAAAAAGCACAAATAGAAACAATAAAAAATAGTTTATTTAATGTTGCTGATGTAGAAAATAGAGAAAAGAATTTTGCTGATAATTATTATAAGAGAAGAATTTTTCTATTCACTTTTTTGTTTTTAATTGTAGTGTATTCAGCATTATATTTAACATTTTCTAAAGTCGAAATCTTCTATTCAATTATTTTAGTGATTCCTATTGTTGTATTTTTGATCTTTAAAAAAGTAAACAAACGTTTTTATAAAGTTTCTGATGCTATGTTGTTGGTAGGTAAAGGATTAATAGAAACACACATTACTTATTTAGAAATTTTTAAAGTGCAAAACATTAAAATGAAGCAAACAGTTTTTCAGAAAAGAAGCAATGTAGCAGATATAATTTTCCAAACAGCTTCAGGTAAAATAAAAATTCCTTGTATTCCTTTTTCTGATGCCATAAACATTTATAATCACACTTTATACAAAGTAGAAACAAGTACAAAAGAATGGATGTAAAAAGTTTTATAAAAGCTGCACGTTTAAGAACTTTACCTTTATCTGTTTCTGGGATAATTGTGGGGAGTTATTTAGGGGTAGATTATTTAAATTCTATTTCAATAGAAAGTGTGAAAATTGTTGCTTGGTTAACACCAACTTTCTGGCTAGCAATTCTAACTACTATTGGTTTTCAAGTATTATCTAACTTTGCAAACGATTATGGAGATGGCGTTAAAGGTTCAGACAAAAATAGAACAGGAGAAGCAAGAATGGTTTCTTCTGGGGCAATTACGCCAAAACAAATGAAAATGGCAATGATTGTTACCACAATAATCACTTTAATTATTGCATTATTGCTGATATACGTAGCTTTTGGTAGCGATAATTTTGGGTATTCAGTACTATTTTTTGTTCTTGGTATTGCCTCAATTACAGCTGCCATTAAATATACTGTGGGTAATTCAGCTTATGGTTATTCTGGTTTTGGAGATGTTTTTGTGTTTGTTTTCTTCGGATTATTAAGTGTAGTGGGGTCTTACTTTTTGTATACAAAAATTATAAATTTTGAAATCTTTTTACCAGCAATTTCAGTTGGTTTGTTGAGTACAGCTGTTTTAAATTTAAATAATTTAAGAGATAGAGAAGAAGATAAAAAGAATAATAAAAATACTTTAGTGGTAAAGTTAGGAATTGAGAAAGCAAAACAATATCATTATTTTTTAATTTTCGGAGCATTAATTTCAACATTAGTTTTTATCTCTTTAAATTTTGAAACCATTTATCAGTTTATATTTTTAGTTGCGTTTATTCCGTTAATTAAAAATGTAAAAACAGTTGCCGAGAATAAAATTCCTGCAGAATTAGATAAAGAATTAAAAAAAGTAGCATTAAGTACATTTTTGTTTGCCATTCTTTTTGCAATTACAAACACCATATTTTAAATTTAGTAAATGAAAACAATAAAAATTATTTTAGGAATTATAACAGCCCTAACCATTGTGTTTTTTGCAACAGGTTTATTTGTAAAACAAACCAATTATACAGCAGAAGTTACTGTAAATAAGCCTGTAGAAGCGGTTTTTAAAACCTTTAACCAACAAGAAAATCTTAAAAATTGGATACCAGAAATTAAATCTCTAGAGGTTATAAACGAAACAATTGGTAAAACAGGAAGCACTTATAAAATGGTTGTAGAAAATCAAAGTCAAGAAATTACCATGACAGAAAAAGTATTGGCTTACGTGCCTAACGAAAAAGTCACCATTTTTTTTGATGCAGAAAATATGCTAAAAACAGACGACTATATTTTTAAGTCAAATGGAGATGCAACTACAATTACGTTAACCTCTAGCTGCAAAAGCGATTCTTATATAATGGCTTGCTTGTTTCCTTATTTTAAAGGCACATTTCAAAAACAAGATCAAGTATATTTAGATAATTTTAAAGAATTTGTAGAAAAACAATAATTATTTTATTTTGATAAAAGCCAACTACAAAAAATACATTCTCAATTTTAAAAATCCGAGTGGAACGTCTCGTGGAATTTTAAAAACCAAAGAAACTTGGTTTATTATTTTAAATGATACTAATAAAATCGGAATTGGAGAAACTGGTCTTTTTAGAGGTTTAAGTATAGATGATGTTTCAAATTACGAAGAAAAATTAAGTTGGGTTTGTGCAAATATCAATAAAGGTTTAGATTTTTTATTGGCAGAATTATCCCATTTTCCATCAATTCAGTTTGGATTAGAACAAGCTTTTTTATCTTTAAAAAGTGATGATAAATTTGAACTTTTTCCATCAGAATTTACCAAAGGAAAAAAAGCAATTTCTATAAATGGTTTAATTTGGATGGGCGAAAAAGAGTACATGAAAAAACAAATTAAAGACAAAATTAAAGCGGGTTTTTCTTGTATTAAAATGAAAATTGGTGCTATCGATTTTACTACCGAAATTGAATTGTTAAAAGCAATTAGAAAAGAATTTTCTGAAAATGAAATCGAATTAAGAGTCGATGCTAATGGTGCTTTTAACCCCAATAATGCACTTGAAAAATTAAAACGATTATCAGAATTAAAAATTCATTCTATAGAGCAACCTATTCAACAAGGTCAGATTTTAGAAATGGCAAAACTTTGCGAAAAAACACCATTACCAATTGCTTTAGACGAAGAGTTAATAGGCGTGTTTTCATCCGAAGAAAAGAAGAACATTATAAAACAAATATATCCGCAATATATTATTTTAAAACCAAGCTTAGTGGGCGGTTTTGCTGGTAGTAAAGAATGGATTAAATTAGCAGAAGAAAATAATATTGGTTGGTGGATTACTTCTGCTTTAGAGAGTAATATTGGTTTAAATGCTATTGCACAATTTACCCATACATTGCAAAATAAATTGCCTCAAGGTTTAGGAACTGGTAGTTTATTTACCAATAATATTACAAGTCCTTTAGAGGTTAAAAACGGATTTTTGCAATACAATCCAACCTTAAATTGGAATTTTAATTTAGTATAAAGTAATTCTGAATTGGAGTCAGAATCTCAATAAAAAAGTAAAAATGAACTACATACAACAAGCGTATTCAGGAAAATTAGGAATGTGGAAATACTTAATTATTCCTATTTTATTTTTTGGTTTAATGGCATTAAATTTTTTAGCAATCTGGGTTTTAGATTTAGATGTAGAAAAAATTATGAAGGTAGAAATAGCCAAGAAAGGGGCCAATCGATTTTTAATAGAAAGTCTTGCACAATTTGCAGTTGGTTTAATAGCGCTTTTAATTTGGGTAAAATTTGTTCACAAACAAACACTTACTTCTTTAACAACTTCTAGAAAAAAAATAGATTGGAAAAGAGTCTTTTTTTCCTTTTTATTATGGGGTAGTATCACTACTATTTTTTTGGTGATTGATTATACATTAGCTCCAGAAGATTATCAATGGAATTTTAATTTAGATAAATTTTTAAAATTGGCTTTAATTGCGGTAATTTTAATTCCTCTGCAAACCAGTTTCGAAGAATATTTTTTTAGAGGATATTTAATGCAAGGAATTGGTATTGCAACAAAAAACAGATGGTTTCCGTTAATTGTTACTTCTTTAATTTTTGGTTTATTGCACATTGCAAATCCAGAAGTTGCTAAATTGGGCTATGGTATTTTGGTCTATTATATTGGTACTGGTTTTTTCTTGGGGATTATTACTTTAATGGACGAAGGATTAGAATTAGCATTAGGTTTCCATGCTGCAAACAACCTTTTAACAGCTCTTTTGGTTACTGCAGAATGGACAGTTTTTCAAACAGATTCTGTTTTAATAGACCTTTCTGAACCTGTTTTGGGCATAGATGTGTTTGTACCTGTTTTTGTAATTTTCCCAATTTTGGTGCTTATTTTTGCAAAGGTTTACAAGTGGAAAGATTGGCAAGAAAAATTAACGGGTAAAATAGAAAAACCAATCAATTTAAAAGAAAATTATAGAGTTTTAGATGATATTGGAGCAGAATAAATTTCATAAAAGTTTTAAACTAAATGGAACTTCTTTTGGTTCTGTGGATGAAATTTTGGAATTTTCAAAAGGTTTCTCTGATGAAATTCATCAATTTTTAGAACAATGGTTTTCTAAAGAAATTAGTATTTCTGTACAAACTTCAGGTTCTACAGGCAAACCGAAAACAATTCAATTAAAAAAAGAATTGATGCAAAATTCTGCAGTTGCTACAGGTAATTATTTTAATTTGCCCGAAAAAACTACTGCACTTTTATGTTTGCCAATTGCATATATTGCTGGTAAAATGATGCTTGTAAGAGCATTAACTTTAGGCTGGCACTTAGATTGTATTGCGCCTTCAGCTCATCCTTTAGAAAAAGTAAATTCAAACTACCATTTTTCTGCAATGATACCTTTGCAATTAGAAAACTCCTTATCAAAAATAAGTTTGATAGATAAACTAATTGTAGGTGGAGGAGTAGTTTCTAATACGTTACAACAAAAACTTTCTACGGTAAGTACACAAATTTTTGCCACTTACGGAATGACAGAAACTATAACTCATATTGCAGTAAAGGCCTTGAATAATTTTTCTAAGGATGTAAGCAACACAGATAAAATTTCTTTTTATACTATTTTACCCAATATAACTATTTATAAAGATCAACGAAATTGTTTGGTAATTGATGCGCCTAAAGTTGCAGAAGAAATCATTTTTACCAATGATGTTGTCGATTTAATTTCTGATACTCAGTTTGGTTGGTTAGGTCGTTTTGATAACGTAATCAATTCTGGTGGAGTTAAATTACATCCAGAGAAAATAGAAGAAAAATTATCGAAAATACTTACAAATCGGTTTTTTGTTGCTGGACTTGCTGATGATAAATTAGGAGAAAAATTGGTGTTAATTATTGAAGATAAGGTTTCTACAGAAGTCGAAAATCAGCTTTTAAAAGAAATAAAAAATCTTGAAACACTATCAAAATTTGAGAAACCAAAAGAAATTTATTTTATCAGTAAATTCATAGAAACATCCACAGGAAAAGTTCAAAGAACAGAAACATTTCAAAAAATATTCTTTACTAAAAAGTAACGTTAAGAATCCTAAAATTTTAGAATTAGAAAAATAATAGAAAAGGAGACGTAGCTACTATAAAACCGAATTTAAGTTTAGCAAATAATATTAAATTGTACAAACATGATTTGTATAAATGAGTTCGATCGTCTAAAAAAAACTATTTTTAGACGATCGAATTATGTATTGTTAAAAAGTATTATTCGCTGTATATATTACTCGAATTTCTAAAGCTAGGTTCATTTTTGTACCAATTTTTATATTCTAAACCATCACTTAAAACCCAAGTGATAAAATTTAAATGCGCTGTATCTACACTAGCATTTTCAATTGGGTACTCAAATTTACTAGGAAAATTAATTGCCCAAGGTAAGTTTTCTGTTGTTTTATAATATTTACTAATGTTTGGTTGTGTGTCATCAGCAGATTGACCAAAAATAGAAGTATCTGCCAAATCACTTGGTGCATAGTCTGCTAAGTGAACTTCTTTACCTCTTTCTTTATTAATGATGATAAAAGGATTATATGGTGCTAACCCAAAAGCATCTTGACTAACTGGTGTTGCTAATTCAATATTTACTTTTAAAGTATCTGCAACTTGAAAAGCCTGATCTTGCCTTGTATTAGCAAAACCATGTTTTTTTGCATTATCAAAAACAATTATAGTTGCACTGCTTTGACCTGCTTCTGTTCCGTTTGCATTGTTTTGTATGTAACCTTCAGTATATGCTGTACCTGTAACCGATTCTACTAAGTTTGGTGCTATTCCATCTATTGTAAATCCAAAACCATTTTCATAATTTGCTCCAATAGCTCTTACAACAAACTTACCTTCTAAAGCAACTACGTTATTATCTGCATTTGTTATTCTGTTAAAATTGTAATCAACAATTAAATCGTTAAAATCATAATCTCCTGTAGAAGGCCATAAATCTTCATAAGCTAAAGAACCAAAGTTAGCACTGTTAGGGTAATAATTGTTGAAAGCACGCTCAGGATCTTCTGGATAATCATCAAAACTATCGTAAACTCCATCATTATCTGTGTCAATAGGATCTGGATTTGATATCAGTATATTTTCTATTTCTACATTTTCTATAGGGTTGAAAGAAGCATAAAAAATAGCATCGTTAAAATCATTATCACCTCCTGGTCTAATTAAATCTTCGAAACCAATATAGATAATATCTCTTTCTTCATCTCTTAACAAAACTGAGTGCTGACGATGAGCGATATCTTCTTCTGGATTTAACTCAAAATTTGAATATAATAAACCTAAACCTTCTGTAGATTCTTGAGTAGTACTATTCCATCCATTTCTCATTAGCATCCAACCAACTACCGTATTTTTTTTAAAAGTACCCAAATACACTTTATCGCCAGAGCGTAAACCTCCACCAGAATTTCTGAAAGAAACGTTTGGAAAAATGACAGTACATTCTGTAATATCTTCTGGAGTTGTAGGAGGGAAATCTCTATCATAAGTGTAATAAGCTAGTACATTTCTGTAACCTGCACCTTCAGATACAAAAGTAACCCATACATCTGCATCATCTAAGATAACTAAGTTTTGTTCGTTTACAGTTGTTAAATATTCTGGATGATACTCTGGAACTGGCTTATATTCTGGAAGAGCCGCATTAACATCATTTAAAAAATCGCCACTAATGTAATCTCTTTCGTCTTCTAAATAATTTGGTACACCATTACTATTATAGCTTCCAATATAATTGATTTGAATATTTGAATTAAAGTTTTTTTGAAGTGTGTTTTCTACTTTATTATAAAATGCATTATTTTTAGAGTCTACACTAGATTTGCTACTGTCTTCTCCTCCAAATGTATAGTATACATTTCCATTATCTATAGGTACTTTTATCTCTTTAATAAAACCTATAAAATCTGTTTTTAAAACAACGTCTGTCATATCTGCTTCAAAATCATAATCAAAGCTTAATTCTCCTTGACTATTTGTAACTCCATTGGTTATTTCTATTCCATCTTCGTCTTCTAAACCCGTCCAGATACTTACTTTAACATTTGCTACTGGATTGTTAGCATTGTCTTTTGTGTAAATTGATACTTTTGTTTTGTTAGAATTACTCCAATCAAAATTTGCACTAGCTTTTAAGTTGTTAATTGTGGTAGTTTCTGGAGTTAATTCTTCTTCTTGTGGGAATTTATTATCGCAAGAGCTTACAAGCAAAAGCGTTGCAATTAATAAACTTGGGAGAAAATTTTTCATAGGTTGGGACTATTAAGTTTAAATTTTATTTATTCGATGTAAAAATAGGTATATTAAGTTTTATTTTCTTCAAAACTAGACTATTGATAAATTGGTTAAGATAAAAAGTAAGAAAGTATTGATGAATTGCATTGAAAGCAACTTAAAGAATAATTTTTAAAAAAAATCTGGTTTAATTGATGTACTTGGTTACGATTTCTAAAAAAACATCTCTGTCAAAAGGTTTTGTTAAATAATCATTCATTCCTAATTCTAAGCATTTTATTTTCTCTTCTTCTATACTGTTAGCGGTTAACGCTATAATAGGTGTAGTTAATTTCAATTTTTTTCTAATGATGTTTGTCGCTTGAAAACCATCTAAAACAGGCATTTTAAGGTCCATTAAAATTAAATCTGTTGGATTTTTTTCTAGAAAAGCAACAGCTTGTTCACCGTTTGTAGCTTCTGAAAGGGTTATTTCATATTCGCTTAATATAACTTTAACTACCATTATATTCATCATATTATCATCTACCACAAGTACTCGTTTCCCTTTTAATTTGCTAATATTATTTTTCATATATAGTTATTAATTCCTAAAAAGTATAAAATGTTAGGCCGTGTTTACAGCAATTGTTTACCGAACAATATTATATTTAAAATCAAATGTTCTTAAAATTGACAATAAGCTCCATGCAATTAACATTCTACTTTACAATAATAATGTAATCTATAGATAAAGATAAGGTTTTAAATTTTTATAAGAGTCAATGCTTAAAAGATAAAAAAGAGATTTTTAAATAACATTAAGGTAGAATTTAGATCAATAGAATAACAATATTTAAATAGTAATTTAAAATTATCTTTATTAATTTGCTAGTGCTTAGTTTTAGCAAATAAAAAATCTTCTAATAAATAATATAAGTTTACAATAAATTAGGAATTTTAAAAATTTATGTACTATATTTATGATGTTGTTTATTAATTTATTAAATATTATGAATTTACCCCCAAATTCCGATCTTTCAAAAATTACTTTTTACGATCTTAAAGATGTAGAAACAATGTGCAGAGGCAATAAAGATTTAATCTTAGAAATGGTTAAGGTTTTTATTGATCAAATTCCACAGTTTATAAAAGAATTGAATACTGCTTATTTAGCGGATGACATTGTAAAAATTAAGAACGAAGTTCATAAATTTAAACCAACAGTTCACTTTTTTGGAGCCCATAAGCTAAAAGAACAACTTTTACTACTTAACGAAGAAGCAATAGGTACGCTAAATAAAACTGAGTTAAAAGTTATAATCGATAAATGTAGCCTATATGCAAATGAGGTTATAAATGGGTTAAAGAATGACTTTAAAATACAATAAAAGATGAAGAAAACAATTTTAGTTTTAGATGATGAATTGAGCATTTGTATGCTTTTGCAAAACTTTCTTTCGCAAGATTATGAGGTAATAACTAAACACAATCCATTAGAAGCATTAGAATGGTTAGATAGTAATATACCCGATCTTATTATTTGTGATATTCAAATGCCAGATATGGATGGTTATGAGTTTTTAACCAAAGTGCGTCAAAGAGGTTTTACAAAACATACTCCAGTAGTTATGTTATCTGGTAGAGCAGAAAGTAAAGAACGTATTAAATGTTATAGGCTTGGTGCTCAAGATTATTTAACAAAACCATTTAATCCTGAAGAACTTGAAGAGTTAGTTAAGAAAAATTTGTACCCAATTCATTTTGCAATTGAGTGGTAATAATAAGTTTTAATATTACAAATTAAATAGAGTACAAATGAGTTTGAAACTTAATATCTTATATATAGGTAGTTTAGATAACTATTTTAATGTAGAAAAAAGCGATCATTTTTCAGTTACAAGAATAGAAAACAGTGTAAAAGCTACACGATATTTACAATCAAATAAAACTGTAAATGCTATAATATGCGATTACTATTTACCTGGTAATACTGGTTTTTTTCTTTACAAATGGTTGCGTGCACAAAAAGAATATGATACTATTCCTTTTATTATTCTCTGTAAAGAATTTAATGTGGACATTTATAAATCTGCCTTTAAAAAGCAGATAGATGATTATTACGTGTTTTCTGTAAGCAATCCTAAAGATATTCTAGATAGAGTGTCTTATTTATGTGAAAATAAGAAACCAAAATCAAGTAAAATAGTCGAAAAAAATGTTTCAGAAGGTTACAAAATGCCGCTATCTAAACGTTTGTTTGATATTGTTGTAGCTTCATCTGTGCTTCTTATTGCATCTCCGTTTCTACTACTAATAATCATAGCTATAAGGTTAGAATCTAAAGGAAAAGTGTATTATATATCAAAACGTGTTGGTAGAAAAACGTTTGACTTTTATAAACTAAGATCTATGAGAACTGGTTCTGATGAATTATTAAAAAAATTAGCTGCCGAAAAAAATCAATACAAAAAAGAAAACGTAAAATCAGAAGTAAGTTCTTTAGATATACCTTGTCCAAAATGTAGTAGTTTACCCGAAGGTGAATCCTGTTCGCCAATTATGTATATAGAATCACGCCAAATATGCGATTATTGGTTAACTGTGCAAAAAAGAGAAGCTGCCAAAAATGATTCAACTTTTGTTAAAATTGTAGATGATCCTAGAATTACAAAAGTGGGTAAATTTATACGAAATACCAGTATTGATGAGCTTCCACAGCTTATAAATGTTTTAAAAGGAGATATGTCTATTGTAGGTAATAGACCATTACCTGTATATGAAGCAGAAGTACTTACTGGTGATGATTTATCAAAACGATTTTTAGCACCTCCTGGAATTACTGGCTTGTGGCAAGTAGAATTAAGGGGTAAAGGAGGTAAAATGTCTGAAGAAGAAAGAATGAGGCTAGATAATGAATACGCAGAACAATTTAGAGGAAATAATTATTCTTTTTGGTACGATATTAAACTTATTCTTAGAACAATTCCAGCATTGTTTCAATCAGATACTGTTTAGTAAAAAAAATATTTATGAATAATATTGTTAAGGTAATATTTCTTATACACTTAATTTTTTTTCAATTAAGTTCTATTAAAGCACAAACAATTAAGAATACAAAAGAAGCAATTGTATACAGCAATAAATTTCAATTTCCATCGCTAGAAGCAGTAATAGATTCTGTAATAAAAAATAGTGGAATGGTTAAGTTTCGGAAGAAACATATAGGTGTTACTGAATCTACATTAGCATCAGAACGTATTTATTGGACAAGAAATTTTGGTATTCAGGCAGATACAAGGTATGGTAACCTAAGTAACTTTGCTACAGATAGTGATGGTGTTAATACTACTGCTGCTTTAACCACAGCTCGTCAATTTAACTATAGCGTTGGTGTATATTTAAAATTTCCAATATTCGATTTTTTAAACAGAAAAAATCAACTGAAACTTGCAGAATTAGAAGTAGATGAAGCAAAACATATGGCAGAATTTCAAGAACAAGAAATCAGGCAAACTGTTATTAGAATGTATCAAGATATGCTTTTAAAAAACAACATACTTAAAATTCGATCTAAAAGTTTAGCAGATGCTAAAGTGAATAAGCAAATGGTAGAAAAAGAATTTAGAAATGGTGTAGTTGCTGTATCAGAATATGTAAGAATAAACAATATAACATCAAACATAGAGGCAGAATATGAGAAAGCATTTTCTGAATTTATTACCGTAAAAAAAATGTTAGAAGATATGGCAGGTTTTGTCTTTGGTTTAACTAATTAAAATTATAAAGATGACTATAGTCGATTTTATTCGCTTAATCTTAAAACATATAGTACTATTAATTACAGTGCCTATTTTGTTGGGTGTTTTGGTAATTTTACTTACCATGAACCCATCTTTCGAATACTCCTCACAAACTCTCTTATACACAGGTTTAGCAACAGGTTCTTCTATTGAAATGGATAAAACCTTTAACTATCAGGCAACAAACTCTGCATTTGATAACTTAATTAATATCATAAAATCTAGAGAAACTCAAGAAGAAGTAGCTATTCGATTACTTGCATTGCATTTAATGCTACCCGAAGCAAATCCAAAATATATTTCTGAAGAACTTTTTAAAGAATTTCAAGAAAAAATACCAAAATATTTATACGATTATGTATCTACTGAAGAAGGAACTTATAATGTTGAAAATAAAATAGAAGGTACTGACGAAAAACTGTTTCCAGAGCAAATAGATAGATATAAATATGAAAAAACGGTTGAAAATTTAATTGCTTTTATGAAAAGCAGTAATGATAATTATGTATATGAACTTTTAAATTATGACGAAGATGATCATTACTCTTTAAAAGCAATTTCAAGTATTACTGCACAAAGAATAAATAGTAGCGATTTAATTAAATTAAGTTACACTGTTAATGACCCTGGTATATGCCAGCAAACGCTTGCCATATACAATAGTGTTTGTATTAAAAATTACAAACTTATAAAAGAAAATAGATCTGATGCTGTTGTAAAATATTTTCAAAATGAATTAAAAAAGGCAAGAGTAGAATTAAAAAATGCAGAGGATGAACTTCTTGAATTTAATAAATCTTCTAAAATTATAAATTATTACGAGCAAAGTAAAGCCGTAGCTGTTGTTAAAGAAGACATGGAGGTCGACTACAAAAAAAATATTGCAGAATTAGCGGGTTTAAATGCAGGAATAACACGTTTAGAAAAAAAATTAGATATACAAGAAATTATTCAAGAAAAAAATAACCTTATACTTGATAAAAAGAAACAATTAGGAGATTTAAACTTTCAACTTTCCTTATTAAAAGCAGAAAACCAATCGAACTATAGCCTAGAAAATTCTAATAAAATAACTCAATTAGAAAATGATACAAAAAAACTGAACGATGAAATTAAAAAAGGGGTAGATCAATTATATTCCTACCAAAATTCAATTGATGGCTTACCTGTTTCTAAATTATTACCCGACTGGATGAACAATGTTGTGGAATCGGAAAATTTAAAAGCAAAACTTAGAGTATTAAATCAGCAAAACAAAGAGTTTCAAGAAACGTATGCAAGATATGCTCCTGCTGGTGCAAATATGAAACGATTAGAGCGAGAAATATCTGTTGCTGAGCAAGGCTATCTAGAAATTCTTCATGGTTTAAATTTAGCAAAACTAAAACTACAAGACAGTGAATTGTCATCAGACTTAAAACCTATAGACATCCCATATTATCCAGTTTCTCCTAACCCAACAAAAAGAGCCATTTTAATTATTGCAGCTTCATTTTTAGGAGGTATTTTAACATTGGGAATTATTTTTATGATGGAATACTTTGATGATTCTCTTAAAAACTCTCAAAGTGCCAGTAAAAAAACTGGTTTTCCTTCTTTAGGGATGATTCCTAAAATTATTTTAGATCCAGGTAGTTTTAATTTAAATTTTATTAAAAATCGATTGATAGAAATTATAACTCAAAATATATTTCAATTTTTCGGTTTTAAAGAGGATACAAATAAGACTAAAATTATTGTAGTTTTTAGTACACAAAAATTAGAAGGTAAAACGGTTACAGCAGGCAATATTGCAAAAACCTTTAAAAAAGAAGGTAAAAAAGTGTTATTGCTCAATTATAAACAAGAACAGGCCACTGTTAAACCACAAGGCAAATCACCAATTTTAAATAAAATATTTGGGTATCCAGATCCAAGAGTAGATGTTAACAATCCTTTTTTAGCAGATGTTTCTAGTTATCTATCACCATCAGAATATGATTATTATGAATTAAATAACGATTTCTTTAATGCAAAAACGCATACAGATATTTTTCAGTCGAATAATATCACCTTAAAGAACAATCTAGATTTTATCATTATAGAAATACCTGCAATTATTTATTCCAATTATCCAACTGAGTTAATGGTAAATGCAGATTTAAATATTTTAGTATGTAGAGCTAACAGAGCATGGTCTACTGCAGATGAATCCGCAATCAGTAATTTAAGAGAAGTTTGTGGCTCTAAGCTTAATATTATTGTTAATGGAGTAAATATTAACGAAGTAGAATCTATGCTAGGAGATTTACCAAAAAAGCGATCAAAATTTAGAAAAAAAATCAAATCAATATTTAAGTTTCAATTCTTTTCAAAAAATCAAATTTGAAATCAAGCTAATGAAAATGTTGAAAAAAATAATAAGAGAAGATAATTTTTTATCCTTAGCAGGTAACGTTGTTATTGCGCTTTTGGGTATAAGTGGCTTTGCATTACTAGCCAGAAGTTTATCTTTAGATGTTTTTGGTGAATGGGTGCTCTTTATAACTGGAGGCTCTTTTGTAGAAATGTTTCGTTTTGGTATTACAAATACTGGGTTAATTCGGTTTTTATCTGGTGCAGACGAATCTTCTAGAAATAAACTCATTGGGTCTAATGCGCTAATTGGTTTAGGTGCAACCGTATTTATTGCAGCAATTTTAGTGTTTTGTAATATTGTTTTTAAAGATACAATTGGTAATTCTGGATATAATTTATTTTTTAAATGGTATCCGCTTTTAGCTTTTTTAAATCTTCCTTGGAACAATGCTTTAGTAGTTTTACAAGCAGATAGAAAATACGGAAAAATATTAATTGTTAAATCGGTAAATAGCGGATTGTTTTTTTTAACGATTGCAGTAAATTATTTTTATTTAGAAATGACCTTAAATGAATTGGTAATTGCATTACTAATTATAAATGCATTTACTTCTTTTATAACCATAATTTTAGGTTGGGATGGCACTAAATTAATTACCAAAGCAACCTCTGTAACAAATAAAACATTATTAGATTTTGGTAAATACACCACATTTACACTAATTGGCAGTAATTTATTAAGAAGTGCAGATACTTTAATTTTAAGTTTAAGTCCTTTAGGAAACGAAGCAGTTGCACTCTACAGTATTCCGTTAAAACTTACAGAATTACAGCAAATTCCATTGCGTAGTTTTGTAGCCACTGCATTTCCAAAAATGTCTAAAGCCAGTGTTCAAGGTAGGATAAATGAGGTTAAAGAATTATTCTACACTTATTCAGGGGCTTTAACTTACCTGTTTATTTTAATGAGTATTTTCACTTTTGTTTTTGCAGAGTTTTTAGTGTTGATTTTGTCTGGAGAACAGTATTTAAAGGTAGATCCAGTTACTGGCTTTAATGTAGTAAATATTGTAAGAGTCTTCTCTATTTATGGTCTTTTATTGCCAATTGATAGAATGACAGGTATTGGTCTAGATAGTATAAATAAACCCAATATTAATGCCATTAAAGTATTTGTGATGGTTGCTGCAAATGTTATCGGAGATTTTATAGCCATTTTTGTATTTGAATCGCTTATACTTGTTGCAGTAGCTTCAATCGTTTTTACTTTAGTGGGCATCTGGATGGGGATGTACTTTTTAAATAAAGAGCTCACCTTATCTTACAAAGAAATTTTTCTAAGCGGAATTGATTTTTACAAAAATCTAAAAAATAAAATTATAAAAAATCGCTTTGCCTAATTGAACACATTCATAAAAAAGGATATTGAGTACAAATAATCAGCATAGTAATCCATTTGAAAAACTACCAGGTTCTGCAGCTTTGGCAAATCCTAAGAATATTTTATTATTTTTTGTGGGTGTTTTATTTGTTGGCCTTGTACTTGCCAAATTGAAATTAGTAGGGATAGGACTTTTTTTAGCACTAGTATTTGGTACTGTTTATTTAAATTTATTATTTAAAAACCCTATTTTAGGTTTTTATACAGCAATAGGTCTTAATTTTGTTATACTTGGTATTGGTAGGTATATTAAAGGGTTACCATTGGGTTTCGCTATTGATGGTATCATGATTATTACATATTTAGCCCTTATTTTTTCTAGATTTAAAGAACGTGTAGATTGGTCTCCAGCAAATAAAACCATTACTAAATTAGCGGGTATTTGGTTATTGTATTGCATTTTACAAATAGCAAATCCCGAAGCAAGAATGATTGAACCTTGGATTGCAGGTAGGGGTGTTGGTTTTTATTTCTTCTTTTTTTTGATATTAACTTTTATGTTAATTAACACCCATAAAAAGCTAGATACCTTTTTATATGTATGGGGATGTTTTTCTATACTTGCTACATTTAAAGGCTTTGTTCAAATGGCTTTTGGTGTTGATTATGCAGAACAGGCATGGCTAGATAATGGAGGTGCAGAAACACATGTGCTTTTTGGAAAGCTTAGAGTGTTTTCATTTTTTAGTGATGCAGGACAGTTTGGTGGTAATCAGGGATATGCAGGCGTAGTATTTATGATTTATTCAATGTCTAAAAAAGGAATTCAAAAAGTATTCTTTATCACTGTAGGGCTTTTAGGTTTTTACGGAATGATGATTTCTGGAACAAGGGGTTCTATAGCTGTGCCTTTTGCGGGGCTTATGACATTTTTTGTACTGAGAAAAAATGTAAAAGTATTAAGTGCTGGTGTTATTTTTGTTGCACTTATTTTTGTTTTTTTCAAGTATACCATGATTGGTAATGGAAATTATCAAATAAGAAGAATGAGAACTGGTTTTGACCCCAATAATCCTTCTTTATTGGTTAGAAAAGCTAATCAAAAAAAACTAAAAGTGTATTTAGCATCTAGACCCATAGGTGGTGGTATTGGACACGCAGGAGACAAGGCACAACGCTTTTTACCTCACGCTTATTTATCGAACGTAGCTACAGATAGTTGGTATGTAATGATTTGGGCAGAGATGGGCATAATTGGTTTAGTGTTTCACCTAGGCGTGCTTTTTTTTACAATCGGTATGGCATCTTATAAAGTAATGTTTAAAATTAGAGACCCAATAACAAAAATAAAAATGAGTGCTCTAATTTCTGGTATGGCAGGTGTAATGTTAGCTTCCTATGGTAATGCAATATTAGGAGGTATGCCAACAGCCTTATTATTTTATGCTTCCATGGCAATTATGTCTACACCAGAAACTTTTGAAAAAGAATTCACAGAAAAAAAAATAAGTATAGCCTAAGTTTTTAGAAAACATTGCGCTATATTTAAAACAAAAATCAACTATAAACCCTCTTAAATTATTTATTATGAATTACAGAAATATAAAGGACTTAAATAACATTATACTTAAAAGACTAAGTATAATTCCTCGTGATTTCGATTTAATTGTTGGTGTACCAAGAAGTGGTATGTTACCTGCAAATCTTTTATCACTTTATTTAAATAAGCCTTATACAGATATTGATTCGTTTTTAAATGGCCATATTTACAAAGCAGGAGCAAGAAGTCAGTTTTTTGAGGAAGGAGCTTACAAAAAAGTGTTAGTGGTAGATGATAGTATTGCATCTGGCTCTGCAATGATAGAATGTAAAGAGAAATTAAAACATCTTGAAGATAAATTCGATTTAAAATATTGCGCCATATTTATCATTCCTGGAAAAGAAAAAATGGTAGATTATTTCTTTGAAATCGTTCCACTACCAAGATACTTTCAATGGAATGTTTTAAACCATACTACTCTAGAAAAAGCTTGTTTTGATATTGATGGTGTTTTATGCGAAGATCCAACACCAGAACAAAACGATGATGGAGAAAAATACATCGATTTTATTTTAAACGCACCACCTTTATTTATTCCTGGAGCTAAAATAGGAACTATAGTAACATCGCGTTTAGAGAAATATCGAAAAGAAACAGAAACTTGGTTAGCAGCTCAAAATATTAAGTATAACGATTTAATTATGTTAGACTTACCAGACATGGCTGCAAGACAAAAAGCAAATAATCATGGAGATCATAAGGCAAAAGCATACATGTCAAAACCTTACGTACTTTTTATTGAAAGCGAATACAACCAAGCTGTAGAAATTAATAGAATCTCAAAAAAACCAGTATTGTGTACTGCTAATTTTGAAATGATATTTGAATCAGAATCATTTATGTATAACCTTAAAAGTGGTAAACACTTGCCTTTTTTAAGAGAATTTGGTTTAAAAGTACGTAATAAACTAAGAAAACTTAAAAAATAAAACATTACAGTTCCTTCTTTTTCTTACTAACCAATTACCTTTACTATGCTAGTACTTAATATTATACAAATCATTTTGCTAACTCTTTTGGGTTTAGCAACCCTCTATATTTTTATATTTTCGGTAGCCAGTCTTTTTTACAAACAAAAAACATATTCTGATAACGGAAATCTAAAAAAAATGGCAGTTTTAGTGCCTGGTTATAAAGAAGATGGAGTAATTGTAGAAGTAGCCAATTTGGCATTACAGCAAGATTATCCTTCAGATTTATATGATGTTGTCATCATTGCAGATTCTTTTCAAAAAGAAACTTTAGCAACTTTAAAAACATTGCCTATTAAGTTGATAGAAGTAAGTTTTGAGAAAAGTACAAAGTCTAAAGCATTAAATAAAGCCATGGCTCAACTTGATGCAGATTATGATATTGCTGTAGTTTTAGATGCAGATAATGTTATGGCTTCTGATTTTTTAAAGAAAATTAATGCAGTTTTCGAATATGATTTTATAGCAGTACAAGGTCATAGAACAGCAAAAAATGTAAATAATTCTTGGGCAATTTTAGATGCCATTAGCGAAGAAATCAATAATAATATTTTTAGAAAAGGGCACAGAGTATTAGGCTTATCTTCTGCAATTATAGGTTCTGGTATGGCATTTCGTTATCAATATTTTAAATCATTAATGGCTACAGTTACTGCTATTGGAGGTTTTGATAAAGAAATTGAATTAAAAATGCTAAAAGAAGGTCGTAAAATTGTCTATTTAGATGATGCTGTTGTGTACGATGAAAAAATACAAAAATCAGAAGTATTTGGTAATCAACGCCGTAGATGGTTATCGGCTCAATTCCATTATTTTAGAAAAGATATTCTATCAGCCATTAAACATTTATTTTTGAAAGGAAATGTTGATTATTTTGATAAAGCCATTCAATTTATACAGCCGCCAAGAATTTTATTATTGGGTGCAGTTATTTTATCTACCATTGGTTTTGTAATCGTAAATTATGTTTTAGAAAATGAAATTATTTACTCAAAATATTGGATAATATTAGCATCAGCTTGTATATTATCTTTCATTTTCTCTGTACCAAGATCGTTTTACAACTTAAAAACCTTAGGAGCTTTGGCAAGTTTACCTAAAGGGATGTTTATGATGTTATTGTCGTTACTTAAAATAAAAGGAGCTAATAAAACATTTATTCATACGCAACATACATCAAGCTCAGAAGATATAAAACAAAATAAATAAGTGTAAATTTTTTAAAATCCCCCTAATGAAAAAACAGAAACTAGAAAAATTAGAGGCCATTCGTGGATTTTCAGCACTTTACGTGGTGCTTTTTCACATGCTTCCCCAAAAAATTATGTTTTTGGGAATTAATATTGGTATTCTTTTTCGTTTTGGTTCTGAAGCTGTAATTATGTTTTTAATATTAAGTGGTTTTGTAATAAAGTATACATGGGATAGAAACCCGGATAAAACTTTTAAAACCTACTTTTTAAAACGATTTGTTCGTATTTACATTCCTCTCTTATTTATTTTCCTAATGGCTTATCTTATGAAATGTTATAGTGAAGGAGGTTTTGCAGATCCTGAAATCACAACGCTTTTAGGTAATTTATTTATGCTGCAAGATGTAATTTCATTAAAACCAAATGTAATTTCTCCCACTTATTTAGGCAATGGAGTACTTTGGTCGCTTTCTTATGAATGGTGGTTTTATATGCTCTTTTTTTTATTATCAGATCGAATAAAACCCAAAAAACTCAATTTTTGGGTGAATGTAATAACCATTACAGCAGCTATTTCATATTTGTTTTATCCTTTTATTTTAAATAGAATTGTCATGTATTTTGCCATTTGGTGGATAGGCGTAAATTTTGCGGAAACGTATTTACATGGTGAAACGTATACATTTGCATCTATAAAAAAATACGCTTATATTTTACTTTTTATTTTAGGGATTTTAGGACTCAATTTATACATCAATTTCGAGTATACTAAGGTTTACGATTATCCTTTGGTAGCTTTTCCTTTTATAGAATTAAGGCATTTTACATTTGCTTTTATAGCCATGTTTGCGGGTGTAATTTGGAACAAATTAAACTGGTTTGGCTTCGATAAGTTATTCGGAATTTTTAAGTATTTGGCGCCTTTTTCTTATGTAATGTATATATCACATCATTATTTGGTGGTCGAAGCTACTTACTTAAACTTTATAAATAATAAAATTATTGAATACTCATTATACCTTCTTTTTATGCTTCTCTTTTCTTATGTAATAGAAGTGGTTTTGTATCCTAAAATTAAAAAAAGATTAATGATGAATTACGCAATTAACTTTTAAATTAGTGCATTATGAAAATTGGTATAGAAGGACAAAGACTTTTTCGTAAGAAAAAACATGGTATGGATATGGTTGCTTTAGAGTTGATTAAAAATCTTCAACTTTTAGACCATAAAAACGAGTACTTTATTTTTGTAAAGCCAGATGAAGATAACACAGTTCTTAAAGAAACCCCCAACTTTAAAATTATTGAATTAAATGGAGGTCCTTACCCAACTTGGGAGCAAATAGCTTTACCAAAAGCGGCTAAAAAGTATGGTTGTGATGTTTTGCATTGTACAAGTAATACAGCACCTTTTTTTACGAGTATTCCTTTAATCACTATTTTACATGATATCATTTATATGGAAAGTAGCTATTTAAAAATACTCTCTAGCAGTGCTACTACGTATCAAAAATTTGGGAATATTTACAGAAAGTTAGTGGTGCCAAGAGTGGTAAAAAAGAGCAAAAAAGTAATTACAGTTTCTCATTTCGAGAAAAACAGAATTGGAGAATTTTTTGGGATAAAAGGCAATGCTAAATTAGATGCAATTTATAACGGAGTTAGCGAACACTTTAAACCAATAACCGATCAAAAAGAACTAAAAAGAGTTAAAGACAAATACCAATTACCAGATCAATTTTTCTTTTTCTTGGGCAATACAGATCCTAAAAAAAATACCAAAGGAACCTTACAAGCTTTTTCTGATTTTTTAAAAGAAACAGGTTCAAATCATAAATTGGTGATGCTAGATTACGATCAAGTAGAATTGAAAAAACTTTTAGTAGAAATTAAAAATCCAGATTTAATCAACAGTATTTTGCTAACAGGTTATGTTGTAAATACAGATTTACCTGCCATTTATGCGCAGTGTGATGTTTTTTTATATCCATCATTAAGAGAAAGTTTTGGTATTCCTATGCTAGAAGCAATGTCTTGTAATGTGCCTGTAATCACTTCAAATACATCGTCTATGCCAGAGGTTGCTGCAGATGCTGCTCATATTATAGACCCGTTTAAACCAGAAGAAATTACACAAGGAATCTTAAAAATATTGGATGATGAAAATTATAGAAAAAATCTCTGTAATAAAGGTTTAGAGCGTAGCAAAGAGTTTTCTTGGCATAATATGGCTAAAGAATATTTAAAACTTTATGCATTAATTGATGCAGAAAATTCTAAAAAATAAAGATATGATTAAAGGTAAAGACATCATTGTAGTAGGTATACAAGCTTGGGATATCGAAATTGGAAGCAATTGTAAAAATATTGCTGCAGAATTTGCTAAAAATAATCGTGTTTTATATGTAAATCCGCCAATGACTAGATCTGTAATGCGCAGTCAAAAGGATAAAGCTACCATTCAAAAAAGAATCCGAATTAAAAATGGAGAAGAAAATGATTTGGTAGAAATTGATAAAAACTTATGGAACTTATACCCAAAATCAATCGTTGAATCTATCAATTCAGTTCCTATCCATTCGTTGTTTAAGATCTTAAACAAAAGAAATGCTAAAATTTTTGCGAATGATATTAAGAATGCAATTTCTAGAATGGATTTTAAGAATTTTATCCTATTTAACGATAGTTCTATGTTTTTAGGTTTGCATTTAAAAGAGTTTTTACAACCAAAAGTATACGCTTATTATATGCGAGATTATTTGGTAAAAGTTCCTTATTGGCAAAAACATGGTGAACGTATTGAACCACAGGTTGTAAAAAAAGCCGATGTAGTTTTAACAAATTCTGAATTTTTTGAAGATTTTTGTAGAGCTTATAACAACCACAGTTATATGGTTGGGCAAGGCTGTGATGTTTCCCATTTTAGTGATGAGGATGATAGCATCATAATTCCAGAAGAATTTAAAGAAATTCCATCACCTATAATTGGCTATGTTGGGTCTTTAACAAGTTTACGATTAGATATAAAGTTGTTAGAGTTTATTGCTGAAGAGCGAAAAAACTGGAGTATCGTTTTAGTAGGCCCAGAAGATAATGATTTTAAAAACTCGAATCTTCATAACATGTCTAACGTTTATTTTTTAGGACGAAAAGATGCCTCTCAATTGCCAAATTATGTAAAGGGATTTGATATTGCTACAAATCCGCAGTTGATTAATAACTTAACTATAGGGAATTATCCAAGAAAAATTGATGAATATTTGGCCATGGGAAAACCCATTATAGCAACGCAAACCAAAGCAATGCAAATGTTTAAAGAAAATGTGTATTTGGGTGAGACCAAAGAAGATTATGTAGTGTTAATTGAAAAAGCTTTAGCCGAAAATTCTGAAGAACTCATTGCAAATAGAATCGCTTTTGCCAAAAGTCATACTTGGCAGAATAATGTAAAAGCCATTTACGAATCAATTATTAAAGCAACGAAAGACAGTATAGAATGGGATTAAAAGAAAAAATAAAATCGAATGAACGCATTAAAAAATTAGTGCATTGGTCTATCTTAATTCCTAAGCAAACAAGACCAAGATTATGGATCAAATGGTTTGTAAATCCTTTTTATCACAAAAAAGGAAAAGGAGCAATTGTAAGACCAAGAACAAGAATGGATGTTGTGCCTTGGAATAAATTTGAACTAGGTGAAGATTCAACTATCGAAGATTTTTCGGCCATAAACAATGGAGTAGGAAACGTAATTATTGGAGATAGAACCAAAATAGGATTGAGTAATACTATTATTGGACCTGTAATTATTGGTAATGATATTAGACTTGCTCAGAACATCACACTTTCTGGTTTAAACCATAATTACGAAGATATTAGTGTGCCAATTCATGTACAAGGAGTATCTACTTCACCCATCGTAATTGAAGATAATTCTTGGATTGGTGCAAATGTAGTGGTAGTTGCTGGTGTTACTATTGGCAAACATTGTATAGTGGCTGCTGGTAGTATTGTAACTAAAGATATACCACCATATTCTGTAGCTGTAGGTAATCCTGCAAGAGTTTTAAAACAGTATAACCATCAAACTAAGGTTTGGGAAAAAGTAAAATAATATGGAAACATTAGAAATTATTTTTTGGATTTTATTATTCATCATAGTGTATACTTATGTGGGGTATGGAATATTATTATACGCAATTATTAAAATCAGAAGGATTTTTAATATTGGACAAAAAAAATCCATTGATACCACTTACGAACCTGAAGTTACTTTATTTATAGCTGCATATAATGAAAAGGATTATGTGGAAGCTAAAATGAAAAATTCGTTAGCATTAGAATATCCGAAAGAAAAATTAAATATTATTTGGGTTACAGATGGTTCTGATGATGGTACTCCAGATTTGTTACAAGGGTATCCTAATACAAGCGTTTATCATTTAGATGCAAGAAATGGTAAAATTGGTGCTATGAATCGTGGTATGGAATTCGTAAAAACGCCCATTGTAATTTTTAGTGATGCCAATACCAACTTGGGTAAACAATCTATTAGACGTATTGTGAATCTGTTTAGCAGTCCAAAAGTGGGTTGTGTTTCTGGAGAAAAAAGAATTGTAGATAAAGAAGCTGACGTGGCTTCTGGTGCTGGTGAAGGTTTGTACTGGAAATATGAATCTACTCTAAAAAAATGGGATGCTGAATTGTATTCTGTTGTTGGTGCAGCTGGCGAATTATTTGCGATTAGAACCGAATTGTATAGACACGTAGAAAAAGATACCATTCTTGATGATTTTATCATTTCTTTACGAGTTGCACAAGATGGCTATACCATTCAATACGATCCTGATGCGTATGCTATAGAAACTGCTTCTGCAAATGTAAAAGAAGAATTAAAGCGTAAAATTAGAATTTCGGCTGGTGGAATTCAATCTATTGTAAGATTACGATCTTTATTAAATGTTTTTAAATATGGAACTTTATCGTTTCAATACATTTCTCATCGTGTTTTACGTTGGAGCTTAACACCTTTATGTTTAATTGCGTTAATACCGGTTTTGTCAATATTGGCAATCCAAGAAGGGTTGTTTACGCTATCATTATACACTGTGTTTTTTTGGTTACAAGTGCTGTTTTATGCAGCTGCATTGTTAGGTTGGTTCTTAGAAAATAGAGAAACAAGAATTAAATTATTATTTGTTCCTTATTACTTTTTTATCATGAATTTATCGGTTGTTTTAGGGTTCTTTCGCTATCTAAAAAAATCGCAATCTGTAAATTGGGAACGATCAAAAAGAGCGGCATAAAAAAGGGAATTTAGTAACAAAAAATAAAATCAATTATGGATAGAAGAAAAGCAATAGGAGGTATTTTAGCCATTACAGGGATTAGTTTTGCTTCCTTTAAAGGGATTAGTTTTTTTTACGGTACTTCAAATAGAGGTAGCCTTGTAGATCATAAAAATTTAATTGCAGAATTGGTAGATGTTATTATTCCACCCACAGATACTCCTGGTGCAAAAGAAGCTAAAGTGCATGATTATATTATCGATTTTATGGAAGCATGTTCATCAAATAAAGAATTCAACACATTTTTTAATGGTTTAAATGATGTACAAGAAACAGCTGAAAGCGATTATAATTCTACTTTTGAAAACTGTTCATTATCACAAAAAACAGCAATACTAAAAAAATTGGATACAGATAGCGACCCAAATAGTTTATTAACTAAAATTGATAACAAAATATTTGGAAGATCTTTTTTTAAAATATTAAAAGCATTAACAATAGAAGGATATTGTACGTCAGAAATTGGCGCAACACAACTGTTGGCTTATGATCCAGCTCCAGGAAAATACATAGCAATTACAGAATTACAACCGAACCAAAAAGCTTGGGCAACAAGATAAAATTATGATGAAAACACAAACTAACAGAAACACTTTTGATGCCATTGTTGTTGGGTCTGGTATTAGTGGAGGATGGGCTGCAAAAGAGCTTACAGAAGGTGGACTAAAAACATTGGTTTTAGAACGTGGTGCAGATAAAGAGTTTAAAACATCTTCTAATGATCCTTGGGATTTTAAATATAGAAACCATTTAACAAAAGAAGAATTAAAAGAAAGACCCATACAAAGTAGCCATTGTGATGCTGGGAATAAAGATTTCTACGTAAAAGATTCAGAACATCCATACATTCAAGAAAAACCATTTAAATGGATACGTGGTTATCAAGTTGGTGGTCGTTCTTTAACTTGGGGGCGATTAAGTTATCGTTTGGGAAACATCGATTTTGAAGCCAATAAAAAAGATGGTTATGGAATAGATTGGCCTATTAGATATGCAGATTTAGAAAAATGGTACGATTATGTAGAAGAATATGTAGGTGTTAGTGGTAGCTTAGAAGGATTAGATCATGTACCAGATGGTGTTTTTTTACCACCAATTCCAATGAATGCTGTAGAAAAGCATCTCAAAGAAAGCATTAGCAAACAATATTCAGATCGTGTAATTATAAATGGTAGAGTTGCTAATTTAACCGAATATAAAAAAGGTAGAGGTAGATGTATGTACCGTAATTTATGCAGTAGAGGTTGCCCTTATTCTGGTTATTTTAATAGTAATACATCAACCTTAGTAGATGCCAATAATACTGGTAAATTAACCTTAAGAGCAAATTCAATTGTAAAAGAAGTGTTGTACGATAAAAACACAGCAAAAGCTGTAGGCGTTACTATTATAGATGCTATTACAAAAGAAGAAATGAATTATTATGCCAGAATCATTTTCTTAAATGCATCAACAATAGGTACAGCTTCTATTTTATTAAATTCGGTTTCAGAAACATTCCCAAATGGTTTAGGTAATTCTAGTCTTCAAATTGGTCATAATTTAATGGATCACATCGTAAATGAAGGTACTTATGGAACTTTTAACGGTTTACTCGATAAATATTATAAAGGTAGATCTCCAGGAACCATTTATATTCCTAGATTTCAAAATTTAGGTAATGATACTCAAACCAATGATTTTGTAAGAGGTTATGGAATTCAAGGTAAAGGTGAAAGAGAAAATTGGCAATCGAAACCCACAACAGGTTTTGGTGCTGAATTAAAAGCACAACTAGAAACTCCTGGAAAATGGAAAATTTCTTTAGGTGGTAGAGGTGAAGTGTTACCTTATTATGAAAATAAAATTTCTTTGGATAAAAATAATGTAGATCAATGGGGATTACCGCTTGTAAAAGTACATTTTGAATATGGAGCAAATGAAAAAGCCATGATGGAACATATGACTAAAGCAAGCGAAGAAATGCTCAAAAAAGCAGGATTCGAAAATGTAGGCAGTTATAGAACAAGTCCAGATCCTGGTTCTGCGGTTCATGAAATGGGAACTGCTAGAATGGGGAATGATCCTAAAACATCAGTATTAAATAAATATAACCAAATGCATGATGTTAAAAATGTATTTATCACAGATGGAAGTTGTATGACTTCATCAGCATGTCAAAATCCGTCGTTAACCTATATGGCACTTACAGCTAGAGCCTGTAAATATGCAATTGAGCAATTTAAATCAAATATTATATGAGAAAATTAAAAGCAGTAATTGTTGCTTGTGCATTGTTTGTTTTAGGATTTGTAGTTTTCTATTTGGTAAAACAACCTACTTACTCCATTAAAACAGAAGGTATTTTATACGTTGTAAATAAAGTAAGTAAAAGTGTTACAATTTTCGATTTAAATAAAGGGCAAGAACTCAAAGAACTCCCTATTGCTGTAGAACCACATGAAGCCGCATTTGTTAAAAATTTGAATAGATTGGTAGTTACTAATTATGGCTCATCCAACGAAAATGGCAACAATGTTACTGTAATTGATCCAAAAGATAATGAGGTTATTCATGAAATATCATTGGGAAAAAGCTCAAAACCTCATGGAATAATTCCTCTTAAAACACATCATAAAGTAGCAGTTGTAACAGATATTGGCAATGATTTATCCATTGTAAATGTAGCAACAGGGAAGTTAGAAAAGCAAATAGCAACTCAACAAGAGTTTAGCCATTTATTGGTTGAGCATCCTAAAAAACCATTGGTATATATTTCAAATATAAATTCGGGTTCTGTAAGTGTTATCGATATTCAATTAGATTCAGTTGTAAAAGTCATTCCGTTTTCTAATAAGGTAGAAGGTATTGATATTTCAGCAGATGGCACTGAACTTTGGGTAACAAATATCAAAGAAAATTTAGTTTATGTGTTGAATACAGAAACCTACGAAACCATAATTACTATGCCCACAGGAAAAGAACCTTTGCGTTTAAAATTCTCGAAAGATGGTAAATATTGTTTGGTTTCTAATGCTACTGATGGTACAATTTCTGTTTATGATAGCAAATCAAAAAAACAAATAGCAACTATACATATACCTGGTAAAAAGAATATTCTCGAAAAAATACTTTACCACACACCACGTCCAGTAGGGATATTATTCCATCCTAATGAGCAGTATGCCTTTGTTTCAAATTTTACAGCTGGTAGAGTAGAGGTGATTGATTTGAATAGTTTTACCATTGTAAGTAGTATTAAAGTAGGGCAAATGCCTGATGGCTTAGCATTAATTAACTAAATTTGTCCGCTTAATAAAAAAATATTTGTTACGAAAAATGATGAAGCGTTTAAAATTCTTGATCCTTTTCTTTGGATTGTTATTTATAGTGCTAAGAATTTCTATTCTAGTTTTTAGATTACCTTCTTATACCATAAGTACTAGTGGTAAATTATATGTAGTTAGTAAGTTAAGTGAAGAGGTGCAAGTGATTAACTTATCAACAGGAAAAGAAATTGCAGAAACTTCTATTGATATGTTATCTCACGAAGCAGTAGCCACTATAGATGGTAAAAATATTGTTCTTACCAATTATGGTTCAGAGGTAGATTTTGATCTTAAAGTTATTGATACAGAGGGTAATAAAGTTAAAAAAACAATAGATTTAAAAGATAACATAAAAATTAATGGAATTGTTCAGTATCCAGAAGCGAACAAAGTAGCGGTTGTAGATTATGTAAATAATAAACTACTTGTGTTAAATATTGAAACTGAAGAAGTAGAAAAAGAACTAGAAACCAATCAAAAAAAGAGTCATCTTGCTGTGCTTCATCCAAAGAAAGCAATTGCATATACAACCAATATAAATTCGGGATCTGTAAGTGTTATCGACTTAAATAATGATAAAGTTATTGAAACCATTTCTTGTGGAATTGGTAGAAAAGGAATTGACATTACTCCTGATGGTTCAGAAATATGGGTTACAAATACAAAAGAAAATATAATAACAGTTATAGATACCAAAACCAATACAGTTGTAAATACTATTAGTTCTGGAAACGAATCTTTAAAATTAAAGTTTTCTGTAGATGGTAAGCATTGTTTTGTAGCAAATGCTACTGATGGTAGTATTGATATTTTTAGTCAACAATCTAAAGAAAAAATTAAAACCATAATGTTGCATGGTAAAACAACCTTATTAGAAAAAATATTATACCACACTCCACGTCCGGTTAATATATTAATGCATCCTAATGGTTTGTATGCGTTTATATCAAACTCAAATGCCAAAAAAATTGAAGTAGTTGATATGAAATCTTTTAAAATTGTAAGTACAATTGGTACAGGAGATGTGCCAGATGCGTTGGTGTTTTTAGAATAAATAACTACGTTAAGATTTAGTTATTACTCATTTTTGTTAAGTTGGGTTTAACCAATATTTTAAATTAATATTTTACGGAAACATTAATTCAAGTGTTAATTCGTCTAAAAATCCATCTGCCAAAAGATTGTTTTTTGATTCAAAATCTTTAATGGCATTTAGTGTTTCAATTCTATAAACACCATCTAATTTAATATTGTGTCCTCTATTAATTAGTTCTTTTTGTACTTCGTAAATAATAGCGTTTTTAGAACCATTATATAATTTTATATTAGAATTGAATAGATTTTTAATTTTAGTATTTAATTTTTTACTGTTGTAAGTTGCTAAATCAATCCCTTTTTCTTCTAAAAACTTAATTTCATTATTCGATAAACCTTGTGCTTTAAGTTCAGCAGAATTACTTAAAATAGCTTCGTAATAATGAACTTTTGCCAATTTTTCAGCATACGTTTTTACAGCATTTTTAGTTTCTTCATCATCATCTTCAGGCGTTCTTACATCAATATCATTTGCAGTCCATTGCAACATTACATAGCTATCTAAATCTTCAATTGCCTCGTAATAATTGTACAAGGTTTCTTGGTTATAATAGGTTTTGTCTATTTTTTTATCAGTAGTGTAATTAACTTCTGGGGCATTATATCTTTTGTATTGATTGTATTTTCCATAACCAATAATTGCAGCTATAATAATGAGTAATAATATAATAAGTTGTTTCATATATGCTGAGGAAAAGGTGATTAAACAGTTCCTAACAAATGTATAAAATCTTTTAAATAATATTATAGATTAAAAGAGTTAATAAATACATCAAATAAGATAATTTAGTTTGGCTTCTATGATATCTTTGTGTTTAAAAATTAAAATCAGTGTCAAACCCAAATAAGAAGAAGCGTAAATTTAGATACCTAAGAAGATTTCTAAGAGTTTTTTTGTTTATTATATGCTTACTTTTTCTGCTTCTTTTATTTATTAGAAGTGCTTGGGGCCAAAATATTATTGTCAACAAGGCAACCAATTATATTTCTAACAAAACCAATACTGTTGTAAAAATAGAAAAAGCATTTATAACATTTGATGGTAATTTAGCTGTAGATGGTTTGTATTTAGAAGATAAAAAAGGCGATACTTTAGTGTATTCAAATTCATTAGAAGCAAATTTACCAATTTGGGGACTAATTAGAGGTACAAAATTAGGTGCTGATAAAGTGAATTGGAATGGTTTAAAAGCTAATATTGTTAGAAAAGATACAGTTTCTGGTTATAATTTTCAGTTTTTAATTGATGCTTTGGCCACTCAAAATACAAATACAGTTCCTCAAGATTCTACAACTGCAAGTCCAGAAATGGTTATTGGCAGTTTAAATTTTACAGATATTGATGTTGTTTATAATGATATTCCTTTAGGTATTAAAAGCAATTTTAAAGTTGGTAATTTAAAAACTAAAGTAAAAACTTTAGATCTAGAAAAAATGATTTTTGAAACAGAAAAAATTAGCCTTTCTAATTCAAAAATTAACTATTTTCAATTACCAGTTTTACTAGAGTCTACAGAAAAAGGATCACTTCCAAATTTTTTTGCTAGTAATATTTCTATAAAAAATACTCATTTTTATTATAAAGATCTAGTAAATCAGTTGTCTACAAATGTAGAGTTAATAGATTTTGAATCAGATTCACCAAGATTAAATTTAGAAAAATCAATATTTGATATCAATTCAGTATCACTTAAAAACTCAAAAATTACGGTTGATTTAATCAGTAATTCAAGTGCTGTTAATACAAGCTCATCAACCTTTATTTGGCCAGAATTAAAGGTGAATGTAAATACAATTGATTTAGAGAATAACTCTATAAAATACTTTGTTAACAATCAAAAAATAAAAACAAATACGTTTAATCCAAATGCAATTTCGCTGTCTAAATTCAATTTAGCAGCAGATAACATCAACTATAACAATAAAAAAGGAAGCGTAAATTTAAAAAATCTAAACTTTAAAGAAAGTTCTGGTCTTCAATTAGATCAGCTTAGGTTAAGTGCTACATTTTCAGATCAAAATATTAATTTGGATAATTTTTATTTCGATTTAGATAATAATGAAATTAGTGGAAATGCAAACTTGAACTATACTTCAATTTCAAGTTTAATGAACAGTCCAGAAAAAGTTAATGTTCAATTGAATTTACCAAAAATTCAACTGAATTTAAAAGGATTATCTAAATTTCAACCTTCACTAAAAATTAATAGTTATTTAAAAGAATTAAGTAAAAAACCAATTGAAGGTGCTGTTTTTGCAAACGGAACTTTAGCTAATATTCAAATCGATAATAGTAAAATCAATTGGGGAAAAAATTCAACTATTTTGGTTGATGGCACAGTTTTAAACGCTACAAATCCAACTGAATTAAAGCTAAATCTTCCAAATTTTAAAGCTACCACAACAAGATCAGACCTTGTAAATTTTGTTAATGAAAAAGAATTAGGCATAAAATTACCTGAAGAAATTTCAGTTTCAGGACTTGTAAATGGAGGTTTAAATGCTGTAAATACAGATTTCGCATTAAATTCATCACAAGGTAAAATTCAGGTTGATGGTCGTTTTACAAACAAAACATTTATAGAATTTGATGCAACTATTCAAATGAAAGAATTTCAAATAAATCAACTTTTACAAAACAATCAATTTGGAGCAGTTAGTTTAGATGTAAAAACTTCTGGAAGTGGAAAAAACATCAACAATTTAGATGCATCAATCAATGCAACAGTTTCTGAGTTTACATTCAATGAGTATCCAATTAAAGATCTTGTTTTAACTGGTGATTTTAAAAATGGAGTAGGAGAGTTCACGTCAAATTATAAAGATGATAATTTAAATTTTAAATTAGATGCTGATGTTAAATTAGACAGTGTAAATACCAAAGCAAATTTAGCCTTAAACGTTATTGGTGCAGATTTACAGGGCTTAGGTTTGTTACAGAGAAACATTAAAACAGGTATGGATGTAACTGCTAATTTTAATGGTAATTTAGAATCTTATAAAATTGATGCTGATATAAAAAATGGAGTGGTTGTATACGATAATAAAACTTATTTATTAGGGCAAATTAAAGCAAATGGTTTAACGAATAAAGATACCACTGCTGTTTCTGTAACAAATAAAATGCTAGATGTAAAGTTAGCATCTAATACAGATCCTGAAACATTTACAAATGCTTTGCAACAACATATAGCTAGTTATTTTTATAGAGATGTAGTTTTAAAAGATACAATTGCAAACCCTGTAAATATTAAATTTAATGGTAAAGTTTCGCAAACGCCAATATTAGAAGAGGTTTTTTTAGTCAATTTAAAAGCTATTGATACTGTAGTTATTGCGTTAGATTTTAATCAAGCTGAAAGAAAATTAGATGCAGAAATTACTGCTCCACATATAAATTATAGTGGAAATGAACTAGACAGTTTGGCATTTACAATGCGTACAGATAAAGAAAGTTTTAATTTTGAATTAGGGTTTAAAGGTATAAATGCGACGCCTTTTAAAGTGCCACAAACAAAAATTTCTGGTAATCAAATCAACAATCAATTAAACTTAAATTTTGCAGGTTTAGACAAAGGCAAAACTTTAATGAATGTTGCTGCTAAAATTACAGGAAGTCGCGAAAAGTTGGTCTTTTCAATAGATCCAGAAAACTTAATTTTAAACAAAACGAATTGGAATATTCCTTCTGATAATCGTGTTGTTTTAACAGATAATAATCGATTGAATTTCAATAATTTTAAAATTGATAAAAATAATCAAACAATAGAAATTACAGACAAAGCAGAAAATATAGAAAAAACTCATGTTGCTGTCAATTATCAAAACTTTAAAATTAGCGAAGTTTTTAATTATTTAAATCCTGATAAACCTATTGCAAGCGGAATTTTAAATGGTAGATTTATTTTAGAAGAACCTTTTAATAACACAGGTATTGTCGCAGATTTGCAAGTACATCAATTTAAAGCTTTAAAAACAGATTTGGGAAAACTGTCTATAGATGCAAAATCTTTAGGAGGCAATAAATACGATTTTAAAGCAAACTTAAAAGAAGGTGATATTGATTTAGATTTAACAGGCGATTATATTGTAGCCAATAACGATGCCAATTTAAATTTAGATATCGTTTTAAACCAATTCAAAATGAAAGCACTAAACACACTTTCATTAGGCGAAATTAAAGAAACAAGTGGAAGTTTTTCTGGTGATTTTAAAGTTACAGGTACAACTTCAAATCCAAAATATAATGGAAATATAAACTTTAATAATGCCGATTTTAAAATAACCAAACTAAACACCAAGTTTACTTTAAAAGACGAAAAAATTCGTTTAGATCATGATGGAGTATATTTATCCAATTTTACCATTTTAGATGCCAAGAAAAATTCTTTAATATTATCAGGTAAAATTTTAACGGAAAGTTTTATCAATCCAACATTCGATTTGCAATTAAGTGCTAAAAACTTTAGACTTTTAAATGCAAGTAAAGACGATAATCCCTCTTTATTTGGTGTAGTAACCTTTAATGCCAATGCAGATTTAACAGGAGATTTACAAATACCAAAACTATCTGCAAACGTAACAATAGGCTCAGATACAGACGTAACTTATGTTTTGCCATCAACCTATGCCAGTGTAGAAAATAGAGATGAAGTTGTGGTTTTTGTGAACAGAGAAAATCCTGATGCTATACTTACACAAACAGAAGAAAAATCTGCAACCATAACTGGTTTTGATATTTTTACAAAATTAAATATCAGTAAAGATGCTGCAATTACTGTTGTTTTAGACGAAGAAACTGGAGATAATTTTAATGTTTCTGGAGAAGGTGAATTTCTGTTTAATATGGTGCCAAATGGAAGAGTTTCTTTAACAGGAACTTATGAAATTACTGATGGACATTATGAGCTAAATTTATATAGTTTAGTTAATAGAAGATTTAATTTAGTTCCTGGAGGACGCGTATCTTGGTCTGGAGATCCTTTTGATGCAAGTTTAGATGTTAGCGCTGTTTATAACATAGAAACAACAGCATCTGCTTTAATGGCATCTCAAATTTCTGATGAAGATTCTTCTGTTCAAAATAAATTTAAACAAGTTTTACCTTTTTATGTTTATCTTAATATTGATGGTAATCTACTACAACCAGAAATATCTTTTAATTTAGATATGCCAGAAGATGAACAAGGTGCTGTTAGTGGCCAAGTTTATGGTAGAGTTCAACAAGTTAATGAGCAAGAAGAAGAATTAAACAAACAAGTTTTTTCTTTATTGGTTTTAAATCGATTTTATCCAGATTCTGGTAGCGATGGTAGTTCAGGTGGTTTTGCAACAATTGCAAGAGATAATTTAAACGATGCTGTTTCTGGGCAATTAAATGCATTTTCTGATAAAATTTTAGGAAATTCTGGTATAGAATTAAATTTCGATTTAAATAGTTATACTGATTACCAAGGAACAGCAGCAACAGATAGAACACAATTAGGAGTTACAGCTCAAAAAAAACTGTTTGATGATAGATTAACGGTTAGAGTAGGTAGTGATGTAGATTTGCAAGGAAGCAGCCAAACTGGTGAAGAAACTCCTTTAATTGGTAATGTTAGTTTAGAATACAAATTATCTGAAGATGGTAGATATCGTTTAAAAGGATTTAGAAAAAGTGAGTTCGAAAATGTTATTGATGGACAAACTATTGTAAACGGAATTGCACTTATTTTTACTCAAGAATTTAATCACTTTAGAGAACTTTGGGCTGCAATTTTTAAAGCTCAGAAAGATAAAGCTGAAAAAGAAAAGGAACTCTCAGAAAAAAAGCAAGCTGAAAAAGAAGAAAAAACAAACCATAGTTTAGATAAGAAAAAAAATTAATCATTGAGAAAGATTTTAAAAAATAGCGTTTTTGTAGTTGGCGTAATTTCCATATTATACTCTTGTAGTATTAATAAATATATTCCTGAAGGCAAAAGATTATACACAGGTGCTACCATTAAAATGGATGCAGATTCTGCTGTAAAACAACCAAACAAACTAAAAGAAAACTTAACTCAGGTGTTAAGGCCAGAACCAAATTCTAAGTTTTTAGGCATGCATTTGGGTTTGTACTACTATTATAAAAATCAGAAAGAGAAAACGAATTTTATCAATAGATGGCTATTTAAACAATTTGGTGAGGAGCCTGTGTATCAGTCTGATGTAGAGAATTTAGAGGTAGAAGAAATATTGTTAAACAGACTAGAAAACAATGGTTTTTTCTACAGCTCTGCAGCATCTTCTTTTACAGAATTAGAAAAAAGAGCATCATTAGAATATCAACTAAAAGTGAAAGAGCCATACAGAATGGCAAATTATAAAGTTGATAGTTTTTCAAAACCTATTTTTAAAGAAATAAAAAAACTAAGTAAAACATCGCCTTTTGAAAAAGATATGCGTTTCGATTTAGGTAATTTTAAATTAGAAAGACAAAGATTAGATAGCGAATTGAAAGATAAAGGTTATTATAATTTTAATAGTAATTTTTTAATTTTCGAAGCAGATACTAATCAATATAAAAATAAAAAGTTCGATTTATTTTTAAAGTTAAAGAAAAATGTACCAGAAAAAGCAATTATTCCGTACAAAGTTAAAACCATCAATGTTTATCCTAATTATGATTTAAAAGATTCTACACAAAATATTTCTAATAGGTTTAATAACAAAAATTATTATCAACAAAAAGTGTTTTTTAAGCCTAAATTTTTAGACGATTTTATCAACTTAAAAGAAGGCGAATATTACAATCCAAATACTTCTAAAAACACAGCCAGACGTTTGTCTACAATTGGTGCATACAAATACGTTAACATTCAATATAAGGAATTAGATACATTGGCCAATGATAACGAAGGTGCTTTAGAAGCCAATATATTTTTATCTCCATTAACAAAACGTGCCATTCGTGCAGAACTACAAGCCGTTACTAAATCTAATAATTTTGCAGGGCCAACTTTAGGTTTGGTTTTTAGTAATAGAAACCTTTTTGGTGGTGGAGAAACCCTAAATCTTAGTTCTAGTGTTGGTTATGAAACTCAAGTTTCTTCTGGTGATAATTCTGGTTTAAGTAGTTTAGAATTAGAATTAAAATCAGAATTAATTTTTCCTAGAGTTATTGCTCCTTTTTCTATAAACGAAGATTTTTTTGAATACTCAATACCAAAAACAAAAACCAGTTTAAGTACAACTTATTTAGATAGAAGTGAGTTGTATACTTTATTATCTGGTACAGCACTTTTTGGTTATGTGTGGAATGCCAATAAATATATTACCTACGAGTTTAACCCAATTTCGGTAAACTATACACGGCTTTCAAATACAACTCCAGAATTTGAACAAATTTTAGAAGATAATCCTTTTTTACTGAGTAGTTTCGATCAACAATTTATATCAGGACTAACATTTTCTTTTACGTATAACGAAATGTTATCAGCTAAAAGAACGCATCAAATTTTCTTTAATTCAACTTTAGATGTTGCAGGGAATTCAATAAGTTTATTTGGTAAAGAACCTGCTGCAGGAGAACCTAAAGAGTTTTTAGGATTACAATATGCACAATATGCCAAAGCCGATTTCGATGTAAGATATCATTTTAATTTTGGTGATAATTATCAACAAACTATTGCCACAAGGTTATTTGCAGGATATGGTTTGGCATATGGAAACTCAGATGTAGTACCTTTTGTAAAACAATATTATTCTGGTGGACCTTATAGTGTTAGAGCTTTTAATACGCGTTCTTTAGGGCCAGGTACTTACTCAGATACCAACAATCAAAATAGTACTTCTTTTTTTGATAGAACTGGTAATATTCGATTAGAAGCAAATGTAGAATATCGATTTCCAATCTATTCATTTTTTAAAGGTGCATTTTTTGTTGATGCAGGTAATGTTTGGAATTCAGATGCAAATCCTGCTTTTAATGATGATGATAAATTTACCGCTAACTTTTTAAAAGAATTAGGTATGGGTGCAGGTTTTGGTGTACGAATAGATGTACAAGGTTTTGTAATTCGTTTTGATTTGGCAGCACCTTTTCACGATCCTGCTTTGCCAGAAGGCGAACGTTTAGATTTTAGAGTAGATGAACCCGTTTTAAACTTTGCAATTGGCTATTCTTTTTAAGTTCTTAAAATCCGTGAGAGATTTTTTCTAGCTCTTTATGATTTACTATTTTAATATCCTTGCCAATAAAAGCAATAATTTCTTTCTTTTTTAAATTCGATAATAATCGAATAGCAGATTCAGTTGCAGTACCAATAATATTGGCAATTTCTTCTCTAGAAAGATGAATATTTATAACGCCATCGTTGTTTATTCCAAATTTGTCTTCTAATTTAAGTAAAGTTTCAGCCAAACGTTGTTTTACCGTTTTTTGAGCCATATCTACAATTAAATTGTCTGCACTTTTTAGAGAACCAGCCATGTTTTTTAAAACATCAAAAGAAAAGTTGTTGTTTTTTTCTAAGTCTCTAAGAATTTCTGTTTTAGGAATAAAACAAACTTCTAAATCGTTTAAAGCAATTGCATTTAAGTTAGAGACTTCGTCAGAAATTAAACTCCTTTCACCAATTAAATCGCCTTGTTTAATTAAGTTTATAATTTGGTTTTTTCCGTTTTCACTCATTTTAGAAACCTTGCAAATACCATCTTTAATACAAAAGATTCCATTAATGTGTTCGCCTTCTTCAAATAATGCATCTCCCTTTTTTATAACCTTAGAAGTTTTACAATTAGACATCCTTATTAATTCCTCCTTAGACAGGTGTTTTAAAGAATTAAATTGACGAATAATACATTGTTCACATTTACCCATTTTATTGTTTTAAACCAAGATGCAAGATAAAAAAAAGCTGATAAATATCATATTATAAACCCAATACTTATTAGAAATTTGTATCAGGCAAAAAGAGTAAATATGAATACCACATTATGTTATCATTGTGGAGATTCTTGTGATGATAAAATCATAAAATTCGACGATAAAAATTTCTGTTGTAATGGTTGTAAAACTGTTTACGAAATTTTTTCTGAAAACGATTTAACATGTTACTATGATTTTCAAGAAAACCCAGGTGCAATACCCACAGAAATTAAAGGAAAATATGATTTTTTAGAGAATAAAGAAATCATAGATAAATTACTAGAATTTAATGATGGTAATACACAAATTATAACCTTATACATACCTCATATACACTGTAGTTCATGTATTTGGGTGTTAGAGAATTTGCATAAATTAAATGCTAAAATTAGTACTTCTCAAGTAGATTTTCCTAAAAAAACGGTACGAATTTCATACAATGCAAACGAAACATCGCTTAAAGAAGTTGTACTTTTATTAAGTGCCATTGGTTACGAACCATACATAAGTTTAGAAGATTATGAAACTGGCAAAAAAAAGGTAGACCGCAGTTTAATTTATAAGCTAGGCATAGCAGGTTTTGCTTTTGGTAATGTTATGTTTTTGTCTTTTCCTGAGTATTTTGAAGTTGATGGATTTTGGCTAGAAAAATATAAGAATATCTTCAGATGGTTAATGTTTTTCTTCTCATTGCCTGTAGTTTTTTATGCCGCAAATGATTATTTTATTTCTGCATTTAAAGGGTTACGTTCTAAAATTTTAAATATTGATGTTCCTATTGCACTTGGAGTCTCTGTACTTTTTATTAGAAGTTCTGTAGAAATTATTTTCGATCTAGGAACGGGTTTTTTTGATAGTTTAACAGGATTAGTTTTCTTTTTATTATTGGGTAAATTTTTTCAACAAAAAACCTACAATTTTTTATCCTTTGAGCGCGATTATAAATCGTATTTTCCAATTGCTGTCACCAGAATTTTATCAGATAAAAAAGAAGAAAATATTCAGATTTATGAGGTTGAAAAAGGAGATCGACTTTTAATTAGAAATCAAGAATTAATTCCTGTAGATGGAATTTTAATCAACGGAAATGCCCAAATAGATTACAGTTTTGTAACAGGTGAGGCTGAACCTGTGCATAAAAAATCTGGTGATAAATTATTTGCTGGAGGGAAACAATTATCGGGAATTATAGAAATGGAAGTGTTAACTTCGGTTTCACAAAGTTATTTAACACAATTATGGAGTAATGATGTTTTTAAGAATGATAAATCGTCATCATTTAAAACATTAACCGATAAAATCAGTAAAAATTTTACAATTATAGTGCTATCAATTGCATTTTTATCCACTGTTTTTTGGTTATTTTTCGATGCTAGTAAAGCCTTAAATGTATTTACGGCTGTATTAATTATTGCTTGTCCTTGTGCTATTGCGTTAGCTGCTCCTTTTACTTTAGGAAATTTATTACGCATTTTTGGTAAACAAAAATTCTATCTAAAAAATGCGACTGTAATAGAACAATTGGCAAGTGTAAATTCTATAATTTTTGATAAAACAGGTACTTTAACAACAAACAAAGAAAGTACCATTTCATATCAAGGAATTCCTTTAAATCAGCAAGAAAAAAGAATTTTAAAAAGTAGTTTAAGAGCTTCTAATCATCCTTTAAGCAGAACCTTATATCATTCTTTTGCAGAAGTAGAAACAGTAGAATTAGAAGATTATAACGAGTTTTTAGGCAAAGGAATAGAAAGTGAGTATCAACAAAATAAACTAAAATTAGGTTCAGCATCCTTTTTAAAAAATGATGAAGATATTACTTCTTTTGATACTTCTGTACACATTAATTTTAATGATATTTATAAAGGAAAATTTATTTTTAAAAACAATTACAGATCAGGTGTAAAAGAAATTTTTAACTCATTTCAAAACGATTATGAGCTAGCTGTAGTTTCTGGAGATAATGCTGGAGAACGAAAATATTTAACTGATTTTTTGCCAAATAACACTACCTTGTTGTTCAATCAAAAACCAAAAGATAAATTAGAAGTTGTAGAACAACAACAAAAAAGAGCAAAAAAAGTGGCCATGATTGGTGATGGTTTAAATGATGCAGGTGCGTTAGCACAAAGTGATGTAGGTATTGCTTTATCAGAAAATATAAACGTTTTTTCGCCTGCTTGCGATGCCATTTTAGATGCTTCTCAATTTCATAAAATTGAAGCTTTTTTTAAGGCTTCAAAAAAAGCGATTACAATTATAAAATATTGTTTTGTATTATCGCTTTGTTATAATATTATTGGGTTATATTTTGCTATTTCAGGTCAATTAATGCCAGTTATCGCTGCTATTTTAATGCCTTTAAGTTCTATAAGTATAGTAATTTTTACAACCATTTCTACCAATTTATTAGGTAAAAAATTAAACAAAAGTCATGCAGATAAATAAATACATAGATCACACTTTACTAAAAGCAACAGCTACCAAAAAAGATATTATTCAAATTTGCAAAGAAGCCAAGCAATATCATTTTTATGCAGTTTGTGTAAATGGATGTTATGTAGAGTTAGTAAAACAAAATTTGCAAAATACTGATGTAAAAATTGCGGCAGTAATTGGTTTTCCATTAGGAGCAATGGCAACAGAAGCCAAAGTTTTTGAGGCTAAAGATTGCATACAAAAAGGAGCATCAGAAATAGATATGGTTATAAACGTAGGTAAATTGCTAGATAATGATACTGATTACGTACAGCATGAAATTAAATCAATCAAAGAAGCTATAGGGAATAATGTATTAAAAGTTATTCTAGAAACCTGTTATTTAACGGATATACAAATAGCAATTGCATGTGAATTGGCAGTAAATGCAGGTGCAGATTTTGTAAAAACGTCTACAGGTTTTGGTACAAATGGAGCAACGTTAGAGCACGTGGAATTAATGAAAAAAGTGGTTAAAGAAAATGCACAAATAAAAGCTTCTGGGGGAATTAAAAATATAGAAATAGCAAAAAAATATATAGCACTTGGGGCAACTCGTTTAGGAACTTCTTCTGGGGTAATGTTGGTTACAAAAGGTGCTTCAGATAAAAATACGTATTAATATGAGTTTACATATCGAAGCCAAAAAAGGCGAAATTGCAGAAACTGTTTTATTACCCGGAGATCCATTAAGAGCAAAATGGATTGCAGAAACCTTTTTAAATGAGGTTGTTTTGTATAATGATGTTCGTGGAATGCTAGGTTTTACAGGTACTTATAAAGGCAATAGAATCTCTGTACAAGGAACAGGTATGGGCATTCCTTCTACATTAATTTACACGCACGAATTAATTAACGAATATGGTGTAAAAAACTTAATTAGAGTGGGGTCTGCTGGCTCATATCAAAAAGACGTAAAAATAAGAGATATTGTTATTGCAATGTCTGCATCTACCAATTCTGGTTTAAATACAATGCGTTTTAATGGAGCAGATTATGCACCTACAGCTAGCTTTAAATTGTTTAAAAAAGCCATAGAAATTGCAGACAATAAAAACATACCTATAAAAGCTGGTGGAATTTTAAGTTCTGATGAATTTTATGCTGATGATTTTGAGAGTTATAAAAAATGGGCTGCTTACGGAATTCTATGTGTAGAAATGGAAACCTCTGGTTTGTATACAGTTGCTGCCAAACACAATGTAAATGCATTATCTATTTTAACCATTTCTGATAGTTTGGTTACAAAAGAAAAAACGTCTGCAGATGAAAGAGAGCAAACCTTTAAAGAGATGATAGAAATTGCTTTAGAATTGGCTTAATTGGCAGTTTGTGTGATTTTAATTAGAAATGAAAAAATTGTATCAAGAACATATGAAAACATCACTTATTCAAAAATATAACATTCCAGGGCCAAGATATACAAGTTATCCTACAGTTCCTTTTTGGGATGATGCTACTTTTACAAAACAAAATTGGATTCATAGTTTTCAAAAATCGTTTAAAGAAAGTAACTTAAAAGAAGGTATTAGTGTGTACATTCACCTGCCTTTTTGCGAAAGTTTATGTACATTTTGTGCTTGTCATAAACACATCACAAAAAGACACGAAGTAGAAGAAGATTATATAAATGCGGTGTTAAAAGAATGGCAATTATATGTCGATTTATTAGACGAAGTACCAATTATAAAAGAGTTACATTTAGGAGGAGGAACTCCAACTTTTTTTTCTAAAGAGAATTTAGAGTATTTATTAGACGGAATTTTTGCGAATTCAATAAAACATAAAGAAGCAGAATTTAGTTTCGAAGGGCATCCAAACAACACGACCAAGGCGCAATTAAAAACCTTATTCCATTGTGGTTTTACAAGAGTTAGTTTTGGTGTACAAGATTATAATGATAAAGTACAAAAGGCAATTCATAGAATTCAATCATTTAAAGCTGTAGCACAAGTTACCAACTGGGCTAGAGAAATTGGTTATACTTCTGTAAGTCACGATTTAATTTTTGGATTACCACATCAAACCAAAGAAAATGTAATACATACCATTAATAAAACTAAGGAATTACAACCCGATCGAATTTCTTTTTACAGTTATGCACACGTACCTTGGGTAAAAGGAGTAGGGCAAAGAGGTTTTAACAAAAATGATTTACCTAAAGACGATGAAAAACGAGAATTGTACGAAATTGGCAAACAACTTTTTACAGAATTGGGTTACGAAGAAATTGGTATGGATCATTTTGCTTTAAAAACAGATAGTTTATACAAAGCAACTATTAACAAAACGTTGCATCGAAATTTTATGGGCTATACCTCTAATAAAACCCAATTAATGATTGGTTTAGGGATGTCTGCCATTTCAGATTCTTGGTATGGATTTGCACAAAATGTTAAAACCGTTAAAGAATATCAAGAAATTATAAATGCAGGAGAGATTCCAGTTTTTAGAGGTCATATCTTATCTTCTGAAGATAAAATTATTAGAAAGCACATTTTAAATATTATGTGTAATTTTTATACATCTTGGGAAGATCCATCAACCAAAATAGAAAACATACAAGAGCATTTAGATTTATTAGCACCTTTAGAAAAAGATGGTTTGGTAATTATAAATGATAATTCTTTAACTGTGCCAATAGAGGCTAGACCTTTTGTAAGAAATATTTGTATGGCATTCGACAAAAAGCTATTTAAACAAAAGGTTAAGGGAAAGTTATTTTCAATGACAATTTAAAATATTTGAGTATTTTTTTTGGTACAAAGTTTTAATTTTCTATATTTATAACAACTTTAAAATTCCCCCTATATGAAAAGTACAAACTTAGATTACCTAAAAACTTTAATTTTACTTCGAAAATTATCAGGTGCACTGTTAAAAGTTGCCATTTTTATTCTTAGCGTCACTTTTATTTTTCAAGCGATTTAGAGTAGCAAAAAGCTAGTCTAGAATTAGTGTAATTCTTAAAACAAAAAAACATCATACCAATTGGTATGATGTTTTTTTTTGATAAAATTTTAAGAATATGATAAAAGTCATATTTTAAAATAATCGACAAAACTATTTTTGTTTTATAATTATCAGGCAAGATATGAGCGTAATATACCTACTACTAACACTAAGTATTTTAGTGGCAATTGTATTCTTTATCGCATTTATTTATTCAGTAAAAAAAGGGCAGTATGATGATGCATACACGCCTTCTGTAAGAATGTTGTTTGATGATGAAATCGTAAAAGAAAAACAATAAAAATTAATCAGACTTTTAAAGAACATTTTATGGAAATGCAACAATTCTATTATGACAACAAAATCGTCAAAAAGTTTATTTACGCTACACTTCTATGGGGAATAGTTGGTTTTAGTGTAGGTTTACTATTGGCCTTTATGTTTTTATTCCCAAATTTAACAGAAGGAATATCTTGGTTAAGCTTTGGTCGTTTAAGACCCTTGCATACTAATGCTGTAATTTTTGCTTTTGTTGGTAATGCAATATTTGCAGGAGTTTATTATTCGCTACAAAGATTATTAAAGGCTAGGATGGCAAGTAATTTTTTAAGCAATTTTAATTTCTGGGGATGGCAAGCTATTATTGTTGCTGCAGCCATTACATTACCTTTAGGTTACACAACTTCTAAAGAATATGCAGAGTTAGAATGGCCAATAGATATAGCAATAGCCTTAGTTTGGGTAGCCTTTGGTGTAAATATGATATGGACAATTCTACAAAGAAGACAACGTCATTTATATGTTGCTATTTGGTTTTATTTAGGAACTTTTGTAACAGTTGCTGTATTACATATTTTTAATAGTTTAGAATTACCTGTAAGTTTCTTAAAAAGTTATTCAGTTTATGCAGGTGTTCAAGATGCTTTAGTACAGTGGTGGTATGGTCATAATGCTGTTGCATTTTTCTTAACCACTCCGTTTTTAGGTTTAATGTATTATTTTGTGCCAAAAGCAGCAAATAGACCAGTGTATTCATACAGGTTATCAATTGTACACTTTTGGTCTTTGATATTCATTTATATCTGGGCAGGTCCGCATCACTTATTATACACAGCTTTACCTAACTGGGCGCAAAACTTAGGGGTTGCATTTTCAGTAATGTTAATTGCACCTTCTTGGGGTGGTATGATAAACGGTTTGTTAACTTTAAGAGGTGCTTGGGATAAAGTTAGAACAGATCCTGTTTTAAAATTTATGGTAGTTGCCATTACAGGTTATGGTATGGCTACTTTCGAAGGGCCAATGTTATCACTTAAAAATGTAAACGCAATTGCTCACTTTTCAGATTGGATTATTGCTCACGTTCATGTTGGTGCATTAGCTTGGAATGGTTTCTTAACTTTTGGGATGTTGTATTGGTTAATACCAAGAATGTTTAAAACAACATTATTTTCTACCAAACTTGCAAATTTCCATTTTTGGATAGGAACTCTAGGAATCATTTTATATGCCTTACCAATGTATGTAGCTGGTTTTGTACAAGCCTCTATGTGGAAACAATTTAACCCAGATGGATCTTTAACTTATGGTAATTTCTTAGAAACTGTTAACGAAATTATACCTATGTATTGGATGCGTGCAATTGGTGGTTCTATGTTTATTATTGGTGCCTTCGTGATGCTTTACAATGTAGTAAGAACAGTAAAACAAGGTAGTGGAGTAGAAGATGAATTAGCAGAAGCTGCAGCTTTAACAAAAGTTTCTAAATACAGAACTAAAGGAGAAGGTTACCACACTTGGTTAGAAAGAAAACCAATAAAACTAACTATTTATGCAACTGTTGCTATTTTAATAGGTGGTATTGTACAGATTATTCCAACTTTATTAGTAGAGTCTAATATACCTACCATTAGTAGTGTAAAACCTTATACACCTTTAGAGTTAGAAGGGCGTGATTTATACATAAGAGAAGGTTGTGTTGGTTGTCATTCTCAAATGATTCGTCCCTTTAGAAGTGAAGTAGAACGTTATGGAGAATATTCTAAAGCAGGTGAATATGTTTACGATCATCCATTTTTATGGGGAAGTAAGCGTACTGGGCCAGATTTACATAGAGTTGGTCAAAAATACAACGATAGTTGGCACTTGAACCACATGTACGATCCGCAAAGTACATCTCCTGGATCTATAATGCCTTCTTATAAATGGTTAGTTAGAGATAAGTTAGATAAATCTGATACAGAAAGTAAAATGGAAGCCATGGTTAGTTTAGGAGTTCCATATTCTGAAGAAGAAATAGCTAATGCACAACAAGCTATGGATGCTCAAGGAAAGAAAATCGAGGAAAGTTTATATCAAGATCCTGATTTTGCCAAGAACTATGAAGCAGACAAAAAGTATGCTAAAGAAAACGGACAAGACTTTGTAGAAATGAAAGATAGAGAAATTGTAGCACTTATTGCTTATTTACAAAGATTAGGTACAGATATAAAAGTGAAAGAAGAACAACAAATTTCTAAAAAATAAGATCATGCTAAAATTTGTAAAAAACCATATGGAAAGTATTACTGGTATAGAAATATATCCTCTAATATCATTAATTATCTTCTTTACTTTTTTTGTAGCCTTATTTTGGTGGGTGTTTACCGCAAAAAAAGAATATATCAATAAGGTTAGTAATATTCCTTTAGATCACTAAAAATCAAAAGAAATGAAAAAAAAGATTCAATCAACAGTATATATACTATTCGTTTTAGTAACCTTTTTTGCATTGGTATATGCATTTAAAGCCTATCAAAATCCACTAAGTTTTTACGAAAACCCATTGGTTTGGATTGCTCTAATTGGTTTTATTTTGGTATTGGTTTTAAAAGAATACGTTAGTGTTTTAGCCATTACTAAAGCTAAAGAGTTGCAAAATGAAAAAGATGGTATAGTAGCAGAAGAACCAAATCTTTGGATAAAAAAGATTTTAAAATCTTGGACCAAAGCCAAAGCCATTGAAAAGGAAGAAGAAATTATATTAGATCATAATTACGATGGCATTAAAGAATTAGACAATTCACTTCCACCTTGGTGGGTATACATGTTCTACGCAACTATTTTATTTGCAGTAGTGTATTTAGTTCGTTTCCATATTATGGGCGGAGATACACCAGAAATGGAATATCAAAAAGCAATGGCAGAAGCAAGAATGGAAATCAATAAATACAAAGCAACATCTCCAGATGTTTTTGATGTAGCTAACCTAGCTCTTTTAACAGACGAAAAAGATTTAAAAAGAGGTAAAGCCGTATTTAATTTAAACTGTGCATCTTGTCACTTATCAGATGGTGGTGGTTCTATTGGACCTAATCTTACAGATGAATACTGGATTTTAGGAGGTGGAATTAAAAATGTTTTTAATACAATTTCTGAAGGTGGTAGAGATGGTAAAGGTATGATTGCTTGGAACAAAACAATTAAAGCAGAAGATATTGCTAAAGTGGCAAGCTACGTAATCTCTTTACAAGGCACAACACCAGCAAAACCTAAAGCACCACAAGGTGAAATTTGGGTAGAAGAATAAAATAAGTAACCAAGAGTAATAATTATATAGAATGGAAGCTCCCAAGAACGAACAATTTAGAGATAGTATTGGTACTATAAACGAAGATGGTAAACGTTCTTGGGTATTTCCAAAAAAGCCAAGTGGTAAGTTTTACAAGTACAGAAGTTACGTTAGTTACTTGTTACTTGCTATTTTATTAACATCACCATTTATAAAAATAAATGGAAACCAGTTTTTACTATTTAATGTTTTAGAACGTCGTTTTAATATCTTCGGATTTCCATTTTGGCCACAAGATTTTCATCTTTTGGTAATATCAATGATTACTGGAGTTGTATTTGTAATTCTATTTACAGTAGTTTTTGGTAGATTATTCTGCGGATGGATTTGCCCACAAACCATTTTTATGGAAATGGTTTTTAGAAAAATAGAATATTGGATTGATGGTGATAGAGGAAAACAAATTCGTTTAGAAAAACAACCCTGGAATGCCGAAAAAATTAGAAAAAGATTGCTAAAATGGTTCATCTTTTTTCTAATTTCTTTTTTAATTGCAAATGTATTTTTAGCGTATTTAATTGGTGGAGATACAGTAATTAGCTACATCACAGGCAATCCTTTAGATAATATTAGAACCTTAATTTCATTATTAATTTTTACAGGGGTTTTCTATTTTATTTTTGCATGGTTTAGAGAGCAAGTATGTATTATTGCTTGTCCTTATGGCAGATTACAAGGAGTTCTATTAGATAATAAAACCATTAATGTTGCTTACGATTATAAACGTGGAGAAAGAGAATTAGGACGTTCTAAATTTAAGAAAAACGAAGACAGAGAAGCTTTAGGAAAAGGAGATTGTATTGATTGTAAACAATGTGTAGTAGTTTGCCCAACAAACATAGATATTAGAAATGGAACGCAATTAGAGTGTGTAAATTGTACAGCATGTATAGACGAATGCGATCATATTATGGAAAGTGTAAACTTACCAAAAGGTTTAATAAGATATGCTAGCGAAGAAAATATTGCTGAGAAAAAACCTTTCCATTTTAGTGCAAGAATGAAAGGATATACTGCAGTATTGTTAATTTTAATAGGTGTTTTAGTTGGGATGTTATTTTTAAGAAATAATGTAGAAGCTACCATTTTAAGATTACCAGGTCAATTATACGAGCACAAAGAAAATAACGTTATCAGTAATGTTTACACTTATAAAGTAATTAATAAAACTACCAAAGATATAGAAGATGTAAATTATAAAATTCTATCTCATAAAGGGGTTATTAAATTGGTTTCTAATCATAGTTTTGTAGTGCCAAAACAAGGTTTAGCAGAAGGTACATTGTTTATTGAGCTGAATGCTGCTGTTTTAAAGGATGATAATATTGATATAGAAATTGGTGTTTTTAGTGGCGATAAATTAATTGAAACTACAAAAACAAATTTCTTAGGCCCAAGGAGTTATAGATAAATAATTATAAGTTATTATAAAGGTAATAAGGATTCTTATCACTAAAAATAAATAAGAAAATAAACAAAGTTATTTCGACGAAAGTAGAAATTTCAAAAAACAAGAAATTATGAAATTTAATTGGGGAACAGGAATCGTAATTACCATTATTGCATTTATTGCTTTTATCATGTATTTCGTAATTACAATGAGTACAGATCATGCTTATAGCCACGATTTAGTTACGGATAAATATTACCAAGCAGAATTAAATTATCAACAAGAAATTGATGCATCACAAAATGCTATTAATTTAGAAGAAAAAATAAAAGTACAGAGAGATGCCAAGGGATTAAGAATTGAATTTCCAGCAGATTATCAACCAAAAGAACTAACAGGAAAAGTGTTCCTATACAGACCATCTAATAAACAATTAGATTTTGAAATGCCTATTTCAATTTCTAAAACATATTTGCTCGTGCCTGAACAACGTTTATTAGATGGTCGTTGGAACATTAAAATTCAATGGAACTATAAAAATAAGGATTATTTACTAAAAAAAGAAATTGTTTATTAATGCTTTTATCTGCAATCATATTTGGTTTATTGGGTAGTTTTCACTGCATAGGCATGTGCGGACCAATAGCCTTTATGTTACCTGTAGATAGACAAAAACCGGTAAAAGGTTTTTTTCAAATAGTAAGTTATCACCTAGGTAGATTGTTTACTTACAGCTTAATAGGTTTGTTGTTTGGGTTTTTAGGTAAAGGGTTTTATTTATTCGGATTTCAACAGCAAATATCAATAATTATTGGAGTTTTAATGATACTTACTATCATTTTTCCTAAAATTTCACATAAACTTTCTGTATCAAAAAAAATAAGCACCATTATTTTAAAAATAAAAAATGCCTTAGGTAAAGAATTAAAAAAGAAAGGTAATGATACTTTTTTTACCATCGGTTTCTTAAACGGATTTTTGCCTTGTGGTTTAGTATATATGGCACTTTTAGGAGCTATAGCTACATCTAATGCTTTTTTAGGAAGCTTGTATATGTTTTTATTTGGCTTAGGCACCATACCTTTAATGACTGCCTTTGTATACCTTGGTAATTTTACAAAAGGTAGTTTTAGAAACAAAATTCAAAAAGTAATACCAATTTTGGTTATATTTATTGGCGTTTTTTTTATCCTTAGAGGTCTAGGTTTAGGCATTCCTTATATATCTCCAGCGCCAGTTGTGGAAATTTCTGACCAGACTTTTATAAAATGTCATTAGGATATTTTTAGAATTTACTTGTCGATACTAAATTCATTTTAGTCGATACTAGTTTAGTCTTCAACTGATGAAAATTTTTTACAAAAAAAAAATAGCCTATTTTCGCTTTGTTAAATAAACCTAAAATGCATAAAAGTGTATTAAAAATCTTATTAGTTGAAGATAATAAAATAGAAATAATTAAACTAAAAAGATCTATTTCTAAAGAACTTCAAAACTATGCTTTAACTATCGCAGAGAATGGTAGAGAGGCTTTAGCTTCTATAAAATTAGATGTGCCAGATTTAATTTTATTAGATTTAAATATGCCTGATATGAATGGTAAAGAGTTTTTAACAATCATAAAACAAAAAGAAGATTTAAAACATATACCTGTAATTATTTTAACAACATCTAGCAATAATGTAGATATTTCAGATTGTTATGCCCTTGGTATAGCTGGCTATATTTTAAAGCCTTTAAAAATGCAGGATTATGAACTAAAAATACAAGCAATAATGAACTATTGGAATTTCAATGAATTTTTAAAATTATAAGGTATGAAAGGTATTGTTTTTACAGAATTTTTAGAATTAGTAGAAGAGAAATTTGGTTTAGAAATGGTTGATAAAATTATTTCTGCTTCAGAATTAGAATCTAATGGAATTTATACATCAATAGGTACCTACAGTTTTTCAGAAATGTTACAATTACTGCAACATTTAAGTGCTAATACCGGTATTTCTATAGATAATTTGTTATTGGTTTATGGAGAACATTTTTTTGGTGTCATAGAAACAAGTTATCCCGGTCTTTTAGCAACTTATAAAGATCCTATAGAAATGATTTCTTCTATCGAAAATCATATTCACATAGAAGTTAGAAAAATTTATCCAGATGCAGAATTACCTGTATTTATTTTAGAAGAAAAAACGGAAAACACATTAACATTAATTTATAAATCTCATAGAGCAATGCACCATTTTGGTCTAGGTTTAATGAAAAAAACTTTCGAACATTTTAACAGTACTGCAGAAATAGTTTTAGAAAAAATTAAGGAAGATGGAACAGAAGTACGTTTTCTTATTACTAAAAATTAATGAGTCAAGAGAAAATTGACATATTAGAAAGAGCGCTACAAAGACAAAAAATCGCTAGAAAACAAGCAGAAAAAATTCTTGAAGAAAAATCTTTAACACTTTACAACACTTCTCAAAAACTTAAAGAAGTAAACGAAAAGTTAGAGCGTTTAATAGACGAAAAAAATTCAGAACTTAAAGGTGTTTTCGAAAATATAAATGATGCCTATTTGGTAATTGGTATTAAAGGTAATATTCTTAAAATGAACGATGTTGCCGAAAAACTCTTTGATTTTGACCCTAATAAAATAGAGTTGAATGTTCTCGATTTAATTTATAAAGAAGATTATGAATATGCGCTAAATACTTTTTTTAAATTGCTGAAAAAAGGAAAATATTCTAATTTTATAGCAAGAATTGTATCTAGCAAAAATGAAATTAAATGGGTAAATATCAATGCAAGTATTATTTATGACAAACAAAATATACCCATTGCAGCTCAGGGGATTGTTAGAGATATTACAAAACAAAGAGAGGAACAATTAACACTAGATCTGGTTAATAATACTGCCAAATCTGTTTTAGGTAAAGAAGATATTAGTGAAATTGCTAGAGAAATATCGAGCAATATTGCCAATTATTTAGGGAATAAAGACTGCGTTCTTTATATTATTAATAAAGAAAATAATACTTTAGAACAAATTGCTGCTTTTGGAGAAAAATTAAACCTAAACAATGAATCAGAAAAAAGAATTATACCAATTGGCAAAGGTATAACAGGTACTGTTGCAGTAACAGGTATTTCAGAAATTATTGCTGATACATCTAAAGATAAAAGATATATTTCAGAAAATGTAGTCCGCTATTCAGAAATAACGGTTCCCATCATTAACGAAGGTGAAGTTATTGGAGTTATAGATGCAGAGCATAAAGATAAAAATTACTTTACCCAAGAACATAAAAAAACAATAGAAAATATTGCCAATATTGTGTCTCTACAACTTAAAAGTGCAATAGATTTAAGAGAACGAATTAAAGTAGAGCAACAAAATAAAGAATTAGTAGCAGAATTAAGAAGAAGTAATGAAGAACTTAAAGAATATGCACACATTGTTTCACACGATTTAAAATCACCATTAAGAAGTATTTCTGCTTTATCTACTTGGATTAGAATGGATAATGAAGATAAATTTGATGAAAACAGTCTTCAATATTTTAATGATATAGATTTAACCCTAGAAAAAATGGAAAATCTAATTACAGATATTCTAAAATTTTCTAGCATAAACTCAAGTTCTAAAGATAATTTAGAAATAGATTTAGATGATTTGGTTAAAAAATTAGTGCATATTATGTATGTGCCAGAAAATATTAACATCAACATTTTAAATAAATTACCAGTTGTAAAAGGAGATAGCACTAAGTTTGAACAATTGTTTCAAAACTTAATTGGTAATGCTATTAAGTTTAGTAACAAACCTAACTCTGTTATAAATATAGATTTTGAAGAACAAGATAAGTTTTATAAATTTTCTGTAATCGATAACGGAATTGGTATCGAAAAAAGACATTTCGAAAAAATATTTAAGATATTTCAATCGTTAAAAGTTTCTGAAGATTCTACAGGAATAGGCCTTTCTATCGTTAAAAAAATTATAGACATTTATAAAGGAGAAATTTGGGTAGAATCTGAAATTAATAAAGGCACAACCTTCCATTTTACCATAAAAAAAACTTAAAATTAAGTTCTAGTTTCTAAATGTCTTAAAGTCAACTACATTAAAAAAAATATTATTTGTTTAAAAAAATAGTATTAATCATTAAAAATTTATAATTTTAGTACAAAAATTATATTTTATGAAATGTATTATAGTTGATGATGAAAAACTTGCAAGAGAAATTATTAAAGCACTTTGTAAGGAATTTAAAAATTTAGAAATTGTTGATGATTTTTCGAATGCAATACAAGCCATAAAATTTTTAAATGAAAACGCAATAGATCTAATTTTTTTAGATATTCATATGCCAGATTTTAGTGGATTAGATTTTATAAAATCTTTAAAAAATCCGCCTAAAATTATTTTAACTACTTCAGATCCTAATTTTGCTTTACAAGCTTTTGAGTACGATTTTATTGTAGATTATCTTTTAAAGCCAGTTGAACAATCTCGTTTTGAAAAAGCTATTTTAAAAGCAGAAAAGAAAAGAATAACACCTATTTCTACAAATTTAAGTTCAAGTTCAGAAACCAAAGATATTTCTAACGATTTTTATGTAAATATCAATAGGCGTCTTATAAAAATAGATTTACCATCAATTTATTTAGTAGAAGCAAAAGGAGATTATATACTGATTAAAACAGATGATAAAAACTATACAGTACATTCTACATTAAAAAAAATCGAAGAGAAATTACCAGAATCGTTATTCTTAAAAGTACATCGTTCTTATATAATTAATATTAAAAAAATTATAGATATTGAAGACAATAGTGTTTTAATAAAAAAAGATGTAATTCCTATCAGTAGGTCTAAAAGACCAGAATTAATGAAACGTTTAAACTTGCTTTAGATTGTTCGTCTAAACTTAATTTCTATTTATCTATAGTTAAAATGTTAAGGACGAAAATTTATAGTTAACCTTCAAATAGCGATTATTTTCGTGGTGTTATTAAAAAGATCATGAAAAAAACAATAGCTATTATTGCTTTATTAGCCATTACTACTTTACAGGCAAAATGTTTTAAATATTTAGAAGAATATAATAAAGTTAAAAATTTTATAGATATAAAACCCAATACAAGTAAGATTTTTACTGAAATAACAGCAGAAATGCCTTCTTATTCATTACCACAAATAGTAAATACCAATTTAGTATTTAGCGTTTACAATATACAATCACCTTCTTTCAATTTTTCTTTTACAAACAAAAATAAAACAATAAATAATTCAATAGTATGCGCTAAGCATACATCAATAATGTTACCAAAAAATATCGATTTACTAAAAATTAAAAAGTTCAACTTTTTAGGCAAAACCGATGATTATAAAACCTAAAGTGGTTTAGGTCTAATCACAAAATTTCGGTTTGTGTGTTTATAAACTATGTTGGTATTTAAATATAGATTATTAGCGATAATGCAAATAAGTTTTTAAAAAATGTAATATCAATTTAAAATATATCGTCTGATAAATTCCCCAGAAGCAATCCCCTAAAATAAAAGTCCCTAATTTTATTTAAGATAGACTAAAGTTTTACTTTAGTCTATTCTTTTTTATAGAATAATTTAGGAAAAACATATCAGTTTATAGGCAAAACAAACAATAGTAAATAAACTAAATAATAGTGTACTTAATTGGTAATTATTTAAAGCAAACCTATTTTTTGTATTACAGTAAAAATTTAAATCGGTTATACAATTACCATTTAAAATCTCTTGAATTTAAAACCATTTAGAATTTAATTAATTGTTATTAAAAATATAACACGTAAAATAGTTAAATCTTTTATAGCTAATTTTATACATGCAGAAATAAAGATGATTGGCTTTGTACTTTATCATCTCTAAAAGAAATTAAATATAATATTGGTTTTTAAAAATCTACAAAAACAACTCCACTTAAAATTTGATAACAGTATTAATAAAAAGCAATTTAGTTATACTTTCACCATTTTCGTCATCATTTTGATAATCTAATTAGTGTACTAGCTCATTAACTTTGTGGTAGTAATAACGAAACTTAAAATTATTAAAAAAGGATAAAACTAAAATCAGCAATAAAAGTAGTTCGTTATTATAAGTTGTTTAGTAAAAACAAATGTAGCAGTAACTAGTGTTATAGCTGAGAAAACAATACAATTAGCAAAGAGAGATAGGGTAGTTGCTATGTCAAATAGTTTTTATGTCTCTTTTTTATAAATTTTAATTATGCAGCAAATTCAAAAACATCAAATAGAAAATATTTTAACAGAACTTTTTAACGATGCCAAAAAGGATTATTGAAAAATGGCAAAAGGTTTTGCAAAAGGTATTTTTAGACCCATAAAACCTAACGATTTTAAAAATGTGTATTTATCAATATCTAAAAAACAAGGCAAAGCTTTAAAAAAACTGATTATTGAAAATAATTTAAAAAACATTGTTGAATTTGGTACATCATTTGGAATTTCTACGCTTTATTTAGCACAAGGCGTTTTAAAAACAGGTGGGGCTATTGTAACCACAGAATTAATTGAGTCTAAAGCAAAAAAAGCACAAGAGAATTTTAAAAATGCGGGTGTTCAAGATTTAATAGACATAAAAATTGGTGATGCTATAGAAACATTAAAAGGATATGATAAAAATATAGATCTTCTTTTTTTAGATGGATGGAAAGATTTATATCTACCTTTATTTCAAATGTTAGCACCAAATTTTAATAACAATACAATCATTTATGTAGATAATGCAGATATGTCTAAATCTAAGAGTTTTCTAAAAACAATAGCAAAAACAAATAAATATCATTTTGAATCTAATTTTGATGATAAAGTGGTATTAATAACTTTAAAAAAATAAAAAATGAGTCAAGTAGCAATTTGCCCACTTGTGGCAGCAAATCAAAAATAAAAGATAAAGACGGAGTTGTAACGTATACAGCAGTTCAAGATGATGAAGTTTTTAAAAAAGTAGGGCAATTAAAAAAAGCAATGCAAAAATTTAAAGACAAAGCAGAACAATTAGAAAAAGAATTAGAAGCATTAAAAAACAGTCAAAAATAAAAATCATGAAAATAGCTGTAACATCAGTAACAGGTCAATTAGGTAATGCTATTGCGAATAATCTAATTGCAGAAATTGGTAAAGAAAATGTAATTGGTATTGCAAGAACTCCTGAAAAAGCTAAAAATCTTGGAATAGAAATAAGAAAAGGAGATTATAACAGTAGAGAATTGTTTAATGAGGCTTTAAAAGGTGTAGATGCACTACTTTTAGTTTCTGGTAATGATGCACCAGAAAATAGAATAGCGCAACATAGAAATGTAATTGAAGCCGCAAAACAAAATGGTGTAAAGAAAATTGTTTACACCAGTATTTTGGGTAAAGAAAGTGATACTGCTTTTAGTCCGGTTGTAAATAGCAACAGACAAACAGAAGAAGATGTAAAAACTTCGGGTTTAGAGTGGGTTATTGGTAGAAACGGAATTTACATTGAACCAGATCTCGAATATGTAGAGCAATATAAAAAAGAGGGAAAAATTAGAAATTGTGCTGGCGAAAGAAAATGTGGATACACAAGCAGACCTGAATTAGGTTTTGCGTATGCAAAAATGCTTATTGAAGATAAACATAATCATCAAGTTTATAATTTAGCTGGTAATGCCATTACACAAAGTGAACTTGCAACAGTTATAAATACAGTTTATGGTACAGATTTATCTTTTCAGAATGTAACTGTAGAAGAATATACACAAGAAAGAAAAGAAGCTTTAGGCGATTTTATGGGAACAATAATTGCAGGAATTTATCAAAGTATGTTGCAAGGTGCTTACGAGGTAACCTCCGATTTTGAAATAGCAGCAGGAAGACCACATCAATCTCCTTTAGAAATGATAAAATCAATTAAAAATAAAGCATAATTTAAAAAGTCAGTATTGTATGAAATTCATCAAAAAAAATTATGGATGGCTTATTGTCACCATTTTAGCTATTTTACCTTTAATCCCCCTTTCTAACATGTTAAATACAGTTCTTGTAAATGGTATAACAAGTACAGAAGGAGAAAATGCAATTGAAATGTTATATCATATTTCTGGTGAATTTGCCATAAGATGGATGACTGCAGTACTGACTTGTACTCCGTTTTTTATACTATTTGGTGTAAACAATTTGTTTGTAAGGCAAGCCATGGGAATTGCAACTGCAGTTTGGAGTTTTCTACATTTTATCATCTTTATTTGGGCAGATGGTTTTTTAGAAACTTTTACACAAGTTAACTATGTTGCTGGTTTTATTGCTGTTTTAATTTTAATTCCGTTGTTTTTTACATCCAATAGAAAATCGATGAAAAAGATGAAAATGAATTGGAAAAAACTACAGTCTTATGCTTATTTAGCCATAATTTTAAGTTTATTGCACATCGCAATTTTAGAAAAAACCTATTTAATTTATGCAATAATTGTGGGTTTAGGTTTTATTATTAGAATACCAATAGTTAAAAATAGATTTCTTAAAATACGTACAAAATAACTTATTTTAAAATAGGAAATAAAACCTCCCAAACATTTTTAGCCAATATTTTATGGCCTTCTTTTGTAGGATGAATTCCATCTGATTGATTTAAAGAAGGAATTCCACCAACGTTTTCTAATAAAAAAGGGATTAAGGTTAAATCATTTTTTTTAGCCAAATCAGGAAAGATATTTTTAAATTCAGAAGTGTAATCTTGTCCCATATTTGGTGGAATTTGCATACCTGCTAAAACAATTTTAGTATCAGGATATTTTGTTTTTACAGCATCAATAATAAACTGTAAGTTCTTTTTAGTGGTAGATAAATCTACACCTCTTAAACCATCATTAGCACCTAATTCTAAAATAAATATATCTGGTTTTTGATTCAAAACCCAATCAATTCTGTTTTTTCCTCCAGAGGTAGTTTCGCCACTAATCCCAGAGTTTACAACAGTATAAGACAAGCCTAAACTATCAATTTTTTGTTGTATCAATCCAGGAAAAGCATTTTCAACATCATCTAAACCATAGCCAGCGGTTAAACTATCACCAAAAAAAACAATTCTTTTAGAGGTAGTTTCATTAACTGGAGTTTTTGTTTCAGTTTCAATTGTTTTTAATGAATTTTCTGATTTTGGAGTATCAGATTTACAAGAAAACAACAATAATGCTAACGAAAAATAACAGAATTTTAAGAAAATTGTTCGGCTTATATTGTGGCTATTCTTCAACAAATGATTATTTTTCAAATTCAACATATTTTAATTTAAAGTTAAAAATAAATAATGTCAAAGATATTAAAGATTAATGATTTAGAGAAGACATATACCAGTGGTTCTAAACAATTAACAGTACTTAACAATATTTCTTTTTCTGTAGAAAAAGGGAGTGTATTTTCTATTGTAGGTCCTTCTGGTAGTGGAAAAACAACCCTTTTAGGTTTATGTGCTGGTTTAGATTATCCTACAGCAGGTACAGTTGAATTATGTGGTACTTCTTTACACGATTTAAACGAAGATGAACGAGCAGCTTTACGCAATAAAAATGTAGGTTTTATTTTTCAAAATTTTCAATTATTACCCACGTTAACAGCACTAGAAAATGTAATTGTACCATTAGAATTACAAGGTGATAAAAATGCTGCTACAACAGGAATTGAACTTTTAACAAAAGTAGGTTTAGGTGATAGATTGCATCATTACCCAACACAATTGTCTGGTGGAGAGCAACAAAGAGTAGCTTTGGCAAGAGCTTTTTCTAACAAACCTGCAATTTTATTTGCAGATGAACCAACAGGTAATTTAGACGAAGAAACTGGAGAAAAAGTAATTCAATTGTTGTTTGAATTAAACAAAGAAGCTGGTACAACTTTAGTAATTATTACCCACGATTTAGATTTAGCAAACAGAACGCAACAAATTTTACGATTAAAAGGAGGTAAGATCATTTCTAATAAAAAAACAGCTGTAATTTAATGAGTATTAATAAGTCTAAAGCAGGGTTCAATTGGTTGTTAAAAATGGCTTGGAGAGATGGTAAAGCCAGTCTTTCTAGGTTAATGCTTTTTATGGCATCTATCATTTTAGGTATTGCAGCTGTGGTTTCTATTCAGTTGTTTAGCTATAATTTAAAAGACAATATTAAAAAGCAATCCAAATCTTTAATGGGTGCAGATTTTATTATTGATAGCAGACAAAAACCATCCAAAAAAGTACAGAAAATTATAGATTCTTTAGGGGCAGACGCTTCTGAAGTCAATTTTGTTTCTATGGCTGCTTTTCCAAAAAATGAAAGTACTAAATTAGTAAAAGTAAGAGCTTTGCAAGGAGCTTTTCCTTTTTATGGAGAACTGACTACAGATCCAGAAAATGCTGGTAAATCTTATCAAAAGTTAGGTGGTGCTTTGGTTGATGCTACTTTATTGTTACAGTTTGATTTAAAGGTGGGAGATTCCATAAAATTAGGGAAAGTTACTTTTTCAATTATTGGTGCTTTAAAATCGATTCCTGGTAGTACAGCCATTTCATCTTCAATTGCACCTTCTGTGTTAATTCCTTATCAGCTTTTAGAAAAAACGGAATTATTACAATTAGGTAGTAGAACAGAATATCAATATTTTTTTAAAAATCCTACAATAGATTTAGAAGCATTAGACCAGAAAATAGATCCTATTTTAGATGATGAAAATGCTGATTTAGATACACATACAAGTACTAGTAGAAATCTTGGCAGAAGGTATGATAATGTAGGAAGGTTTTTAAATCTAGTAGCATTTATTGCACTTTTATTAGGCTGTATTGGTATTGCAAGTTCTGTACATATTTATATTAAAGAAAAATTAAAGAACGTAGCTGTTTTAAAGTGTTTAGGTGCTTCTAGAAAACAATCTTTCTTAATTTATATGATTCAAATTTTAGGCATTGGCTTAATAGGAGGAATTATTGGTGCAGCAATTGGTATTGGTTTGCAATTCTTATTTCCTTATATTTTACAAGAGTTTTTACCATTTAGTGTAGAAGTTTCTATCTCTTTTCAACCAATTTTAATGGGGATTATTCTAGGAGTTTTAATGTCGGTTTTATTTGCTTTATTGCCTTTGTTAGGTACTTGGTATGTATCGCCTTTAGAAGTTTTAAGAGGTCAAGAAGAAAATCAGCAAAAACCTAAAAAAGCAAGAATATTAGTAATTTTAGCAATTCTGTTATTCATTTTTTTATTTTCTTTTTGGATGTTAAAAAGTGCCTTAAATGGATTACTGTTTACGATCGGAATTTTCATCACTTTTGCTATTGTAGCAGGTGTTTCTAATGTATTTATCAAGCTTATAAAAAAGTATTTTCCAAGTTCTTGGGGCTTTACAAGCAGACAAAGTTTATTAAATTTATTCAGACCTAATAATCAAACAATGGTGTTAGTGGTTGCCATTGGTTTGGGTACTTTTTTAATTAGCACCTTGTATTTTACCAAAGATATTTTACTGGCAAAAACATCCATAGAAAACAAAAAAACAGATGCTAATATTATTCTAATGGATGTGCAAAGTACTCAAGAAAAAGCATTGTTACAGAATTTTGAAAGTAAAGATTTAGAAGTAATTGATAACATACCAATTATTACAATGCGTATGCATAGTATTCGTGGAAAATTAGCGAATGAAATAAGAAAAGATACCACTGTTAAAATGCGTAGATGGATGTTAAATAGAGAATTTAGAGTTACGTATAGAGATCATTTAGTAGAAACTGAAGAACTGTTAGAAGGTGATTTTACTGGTAATTTTAATGGTGAGCAACCTGTGCCAATTTCAATATCAGAAAGTATTGCAAGAGATGCCAATTTAAAACTTGGTGACAAAGTTACTTTTAATATTCAAGGTGTATTAATGAATACAAAAGTGGGGAGTATTAGAAAAGTAGATTGGGGTAGTATGCAAGTAAACTTTTTAATTCTTTTTCCTGCAGGTGTTTTAGAAAAAGCACCACAATTTAATGTTATTACAACGTATGCAGCAAACGAAGAAAGTTCAGCTGATTTGCAAAGAGATTTGGTAAAAAACTTTCCAAACATTACTATTTTAGATTTGCGACAAGTATTTACAATTGTCGAAGATATTTTAGATAAAATCTCTTGGATTATTAATTTTATGGCATTTTTTAGTATTCTAACAGGCTTTATTGTGTTGATTGGTTCTGTACGTAACAGTAAATATCAACGAATAAAAGAGAGTGTTTTATTAAGAACTTTAGGTGCTAAAAGCAAACAAATATTACAAATTACGGCTCTAGAATATGTATATTTAGGTTTGTTGGGTAGCTTAACAGGAATTTTATTGTCTTTAGTAGGTAGCCAATTATTAGCCACATTATTGTTTAAAGAACCTTTTATGCCTTCTGCAATTCCGTTTTTAGTTTTTCTGCCAAGTATTACAATTTTAGTGGTAATTATTGGTTTAAGTAATTTAAAATCGGTTTTACAAAGTCCGCCTTTAGAAGTTTTAAGAAAAGAGGTTTAGTTTTTAAAATTTTAAAGTAAAACTTTTTCTATACTGTAGTTATCATTTTAGAGATAAAAATATTTTTAAGAATGGCTAGTTTTTGTTGATGTCTTAAATCTGTTCTTGTTGCAAAATACAAGGTGTTTTCTGTTTTTACTTTTCCCTGCCAAACTAAGTGTATTTGTTGTTTTTCAATTTGTTCTAAACATAAAAAATCTGGCACTAAAGCTAATCCAGTTCCATCGCTTAAACATCTAATAATCGAAGTTATATTGGGTAAAATATAGTTTGGTTTAAAAGCAGGTTTTTTATTGAAATTTTCGAACCAAAAGCGTCTAAAGTGTTCCATTTCATTAGATGAACTATACCAAGTGTTTTGAAGCAATTCCTGTTCTAATTCTTTAAAATTATGCAATTCAATATGCTTTTGAATTTTAGTGGTATCTGTTTTATTACCTGCAATTAACACAATTCTTTCTTTAGAAAAAGGGGCATAAGCTACCAACGACTTTTTTTCATTTTGTTTTTTGGGGGTAATTACCAAATCTAGTATTCCATTGTTTAAGTCTTTAATTAGGTCTGTATGCGCACCAAATCTAGCTACCAAATCAAAATCTAATTTTGGTATTTCAGGCTCAATTATCAACTGAAACATTTCAGAACACATCCCAATATTTAAAGACGGATTTTTCTCTTGAGTTGTTTTCTTAAAATGCTGTTCTGCGCTTTCTAATTTGTTGATAGATTCTATAATAAATTCATATAAAAATTTTCCATCTTCTGTAGGAATCATTTTTCTTGAAGTTCTTTCAAATAATTTTTTACCCACATAAGCTTCTAAAGCATTTAAATGCACACTTACTCCTGGTTGCGAAGCATATAATGCAATGGAAGCCTTTGTTAAGGTACCATTTTCATAAATTTCTTTAAAAGTTCTGTACCATTCTAAATTTACCATAACTATTAATATATTTATACAAATGTATGATTTGTATTATTTTTACAATAATTATAATCGCATTAATTTTGCTTTAAATTAATAAAAGACAAATGAAAAATATATTTATAATTAACGGAGGTCATCCTTTTGCACATTCTGGAGGTAGATTTAACGAAACACTATTCAATAAAACCATTTCATTGCTTAAAAGCTCAGAAAATTTTAAAGTAAAAACTACACAAGTTGGCGATAATTATGATGCTAAGGCAGAAGTAGAAAAATTTAAATGGGCTGATGTTGTTATTTATCATACCCCAATTTGGTGGTTTCAAATTCCTTTCGGATTTAAGAAGTACATTGATGAAGTTTTTACAGAAGGTCATCAAAATGGAATTTACAAAAGTGATGGAAGATCTAGAACAAACCCAGAAATCAATTATGGAACAGGAGGATTGATGCATGGAAAAAAATACATTTTAACCACAAGTTGGAATGCACCCAAAACTGCATTTACTTTAGAAAATGAGTTTTTCGATCAAAAAAGTGTAGACGAAGGCGTAATGTTTGGTTTTCATAGAATGAATGCATTTACAGGTATGGAGTTGTTAGCAACACATCACTTTCATGATATGGAAAAAAATGCAGATGTTCCTTTAGAATTAAAGCAATACGAAGATTTTCTTACAAATCTAATGACTGATTTCTAAATCACAAATCATCAGTATTAAAAACGATAAAAAACACTAGAAATTAGGATTTAATTTAAAGGGTAAGTTTACCTTTTTCATTAACAGCATAAACTCCCCAATCTGCAATAGCTTGAACTACAGGGACTAATGTTTTACCGAAATCGGTTAAAGAATATTCTACTTTTAAAGGCGGTTTCGACGTATATACTTTTCGTTTAATTAAGCCATCTTCTTCTAGTGTTTTTAATTGTAAACTTAAAGTTCGCTCAGTAACTGTGGGCATTTCTTTTCGCAATTCGTTATAACGAAGTGTTTTTTCTCTTAAATGATATAAAATAACCGTTTTCCATTTTCCGCCAATAAATCCCATTGTTAAACTTGCACAACAAGGATATTCTTTACCATTTAAAATATACATACTATTCCCTTTTTTAAAAATTAATGATGCAAAGTTAAGATACTATCATTAATTATACAACTATACTTTTTATAGTTAATTTAACATTTTATTTAAAATACTGTTATTTAGTTATATACGATTATTTTAGACCTGATTTTTATACTATCCTTTTTGACCGTTATTGTATAACTCTTAAACTATATATACTTTTGTCACTATACTTTTGATAGTATAAAACTATTAATTAGATAAATCAACTTAAAATAGAAATAAAAATGAATTTAAGAGAAACTTTAAACTGGAGATACACTACCAAAGAATTTGATGCAAGCAAAAAAATATCTGAAGAAGATATGGCCGAAGTCAAAAATTTATTAAGAATGAGTCCTTCTAGTGTAAACCTACAACCTTGGCATTTTATCATTGCAGAAACTACAGAAGGTAAGGCACGTATGGCAAAAGGTACGCAAGGATTTTTTCATTTTAATGAGCCTAAAGTAACCAATGCATCTGCAGTAGTTTTATTTTGTGCTAAAATTGATGCAGACGATGCTTATTATGAGCACATTGCTGAAACAGAAGATAAAAGCGGAAGATTCCCAAATGAAGATATAAAAAACGGATTTTTAGGTGCTGTAAAAACGTTTGCAGGCATTCATAAATACGATTTAAAAGATTTACAACATTGGATGGAAAAGCAAGTCTATCTTAATATTGGTAGCTTTTTATTAGGGGTTGCAAGTTTGGGTATTGATGCTACACCAATGGAGGGTATTGATGTAAAAGCTTTAGATGAAGAGTTTGGTTTAAGAGAAAAAGGATTTACTGCTTTAGTAGCGGTTTCTATAGGTTATAGAACGGATTCTGATTTTAATTCAACCGAAAAAACACCAAAATCTAGATTATCAGAAAGTGAAATTTTTACTGAAATATAATCTTAATCAATAAAAACTTAGGTTATGATAAAAAAAATAGCATTTCTAATTGCTTTTACAATTACAGTATTTGCAAATGCACAAACACCAACTACAGACCCGATTAAAACTGAAAACGAAGTAGTAACAGCAGATCAGGTAGAGTGGGGTTGGTTAAATCCTTTAAGAGGTGATAAAAGTCCTGCAGCAGGTAAACTTTGGGGGGATCGTACAAAAAACGAGCCTGCTGGATTTTTAGTAAAATTTAAAAAAGGATTTTCTTCACCTCCACACATTCATAATATTACATATCGTGGAGTGGTTATAAAAGGATTGTTGCATAATGATGATGAAAATGCAGAAAAACAATGGTTGCCAGCTGGTTCTTATTGGCAGCAACCTGCAGGAGAAGCACATATTACTGCAGCTGATGGCATAGAAAACATGGCATTTTTAGACATTCAAGAAGGTCCGTATTTGGTGAAACCAACTTCGGAAGCGTTTGATAGTGGAGAAAGACCTGTTAATGTTGATAAAACCAATTTAGTTTGGTTAAATGCCAAAGATATAGAATGGATAAATGAAAAAAGTAAGGTAAAAACTGCTTTTTTATGGGGAAGTCACGAAAAAAATCAGTTGCGTGCAACACTTTTAAAATTACCTGCTGGGTTTAAGGGGAAAATTCAAAACCTAAGCCCTAATTTTAGAGCGGTTATTATTTCTGGAGGATTAACACATCAGTTTGCTAAAAACGGAGAGAAAAAGGAATTAAACGCGCCATCTTATTTTGGTGCTGAAGAAGGTGCATTTTCATTCCTATCAACAGATACAGAAACGGTTATTTACATTAGAAGTAATGGCAGTTTTAAAGTAAACGCAAAATAGAGTAATATTTGTTATATTACATGATTTAAAGTAGAAACTAAAAGCAATAAGAAGCCACTATAATATGTGGCTTCTTCTATTTTAAATTATTTAGTAGCTTTAAAAAATGTTATTTTATGCCAAGAACTATCATCCAAAACATTGTAATTGCACAATACAAAGACTAAACATTTTTTGAGTTTTTCCACTATACAACCATACGTTTTTTTGAAATTGTATATTTTGAAAAAGGAATTGGAATCATTAAAATTAATGGTAAAACTGTAGCCTATTCACCAAAAAGTTTTTTTGTTTTTATTCCTGATGATATTTATGTAGTTAATGCAGAATCGTCTACAACTACTGTAGATATTAAGTTTTTAAAGAGTTTTTTTTAAAATACAAATGCTCAAAACAAAATTTTCTGGTAAATAATTGGTTTCGAAAAATAGAAGAAATACTAAATAGTGAAAGTCATGAGTTGCGTTAAATGTACTTTGAAACCTTAGCAGATCATCGCATTTGTTTATTTTATCAATATGATAGCCACAGAAAACCTAAACAAGCCTTATAAGTCCCATATAATTGAAGAATTATTAGCAAACACTCAAGAATTAATCAATTCTGAATTGATCAGATCATAATTTTGTAAAATATTAGTTTTACTTATCTTATTTAAAAATAGGTAACTACCTGTTTTATTTTATTTAACACGTTTTTAACTTCGTTTAGTTCGGTTTGTTCCGAACTAATGTTTATTTTTGCCATGTAATTATTAAAATAAGTAATAATGACGAAAGAGATATGTAGTAAAAAAATGGCGCTTGTAGAAAGACTTGGCGTGCATTTAGAAAGTAAAAATAATTTAGCGCCTGTTGCAGCACGCATAATGGCGTACATTATTTTAACAGGGAAACGAGGTACAACTTTCGATGAGATGGTTGAAGTGTTATGCGCAAGTAAAAGCACAATATCTACACATTTAAACCATTTACAAGACCTAAAAAAAATAGAATATTTTACTAAAACGGGCGACCGTAAAAAGTACTTTGTAGTTAATAAAGATTCGGTATTAAATCATATCGATACTATGATGGATGAATGGGAATCTGTTAAGGCGCTTCATCTTGAAATGAAAGCTTATAAAGAAGCTATAAATGAGAATGCAACCGAAGAAGATGAAAAATTCGACCTAACATTTCATAATAATTACCTCAAATTTATTGCAAGTGCTTCTGCATCAATGAAAGAACTAAAAGAAAACCTAATTAAAAATAAATTCAACCTTTAAAATAATGAAAATAAATAAAATAATTTCAATATTATCAATAGCTAGTATTTTTCTAGTTGTGATTAGCTGTGATAATAATGATAAAGCGAAAGCGACTTCAGCACAACAGCAACAGGTTTTACCTTTTCCTGTAACACAATTACAAACAAAAACCGTAACTGGTTATACTGATTACCCTGCAACTATAGAGGGTAAAGTAAATAGTGATGTAAGAGCAAAAACGTCTGGATATATAGAAAAAGTATATGTAGACGAAGGTCAAAAAGTACATAAAGGACAAGTTTTATTTAAATTAGAAACCCAATCTTTAAGTCAAGATGCAGGTGCTGCAAAAGCAAGTGTAAACGTGGCACAAGTAGAGGTTAATAAATTAATTCCTTTGGTAGAAAAAAACATAATTAGTCCAGTACAATTAGAAACAGCCAAAGCTAATTTAGCACAAGCAAAAGCTAATTATAGTAGTGTTACAGCCAATATTGGTTATGCCACAATTAAGAGTCCTATAGATGGTTATGTTGGCGCTATTAATTTTAGAGAAGGTACTTTAATTAGTCCTAGTGATGCTACTCCATTAACAACAGTGAGTCAAATTGACGAAGTATATGCTTTTTTTAGTTTTAACGAAGCGCAATACATCAATCACTTACAACGCTCAGAAGGTCAAAACAAAGCAGAGCGTATTAAGAATTCGCCAGATTTAACGTTGATTTTGGCTAATGGTAAAGAGTATTCTGAAAAAGGGCGTATTCAAACCAGTACAGGTCAAATCAACCAAAGTACAGGAACCATTCAAATTAGAGCAGCTTTTGATAATCCTAACGAAATTTTAACCAATGGTAACAGTGGTAAAATAAGATTCCCAATCACTTATAAAGATGCTATTGTAGTTCCGCAATCGGCTACTTTTGAGCAACAAGGAAATATTATGATTTTTAAACTGACCCAAGACAATAAAGTAGCTACATCCATTTTAAAAATAAAAGGAACAGTAGACAATCTTTATGTAGTAGAATCAGGACTTACAACGAACGATAAAATTATAGTTTCTGGAGTTGGAAAATTAAGAAACGGTATGGAAATATCGCCAAAAGAAACTTCTTTTAAAGAAGCCACAACCCAAGTAGCTACCTTATTTAGAAACTAGATAACCCAAACACATATTTATCATGTTAAAAACATTTATTGAAAGACCCGTTCTTTCAACAGTAATCTCTATTATCATAGTTTTACTAGGAGTAATTAGTATAACTAGCTTACCTATAGAGGAATACCCAGATATTGCACCCCCAACAATTAAAGTTACCGCCAATTATACAGGTGCCAATGCAGAAACTGTTTTAGAGAGTGTAATTATACCTATAGAAGAGCAAATTAATGGTGTAGAAGGCATGACGTACATTACTTCTACAGCATCAAATACAGGTACAGCCGAAATTACGGTATATTTTGATCAAGAAACAGATGCAGATATTGCAGCTGTTAATGTTCAAAACCGTGTTGCTAGAGCGACACCTTTACTACCATCAGAGGTAACTCAAACAGGAGTTGTAACACAAAAGCAAGAAACCAGTGCGTTGATGTTTATCTCAATGTATTCTGAAAACGAAGATTACGACGCTACTTTTATTCAGAATTACTTAAAAATCAATGTAATTCCTGCTGTACAACGTATTAGTGGTGTTGGAGACGTAAGCGTCTTTTCGCAACAAGATTATGCCATGAGAATTTGGTTAAATCCAGAAAAGTTGGCTTCTTATGGGTTAATTCCTTCGGATGTAACTGCTGCATTAGCTGAACAAAATTTAGAAGCTGCTGCAGGTTCTTTAGGGCAAAATAATGGGGAATCATTCTCATACACATTAACCTATAGTGGTCGTTTTAAAGACGAAGCACAATACAGCGACATTGTACTAAAAGCTTTAGGAAATGGAGAGTTTTTGAGGCTTAAAGATATTGCAATCATTGAGTTAGATGCACAATCTTACGCGTCTAATGCCATGACTATAGGAAAGCCTGCAGTTTTTATGGGTATTTTTCAGACCAAAGGATCCAATGCACAGGAAATTATAGAAAACATTAAAACTACTTTTCAATCTATAGAAAAAGACCTTCCTGAAGGATTACATATTTCAATACCGTATGATACAAGTTTATTTTTAAATGCGTCTATAGAAAAAGTAATAAGTACCTTAATAGAAGCTTTTTTACTCGTATTTTTAGTTGTATTTATATTTCTTCAAGATTTTAGATCTACATTAATCCCTGCAATAGCAGTACCTGTATCTATAATTGGTACCTTCTTTTTCTTAAATGTTTTCGGGTACTCAATCAATCTATTAACATTATTTGCTTTAGTACTCGCTATTGGTATTGTGGTAGATGATACTATTGTAGTTGTAGAAGCGGTTCATGCTAAAATGGATGAAGGCGAACACAATCCTAAAAAAGCCACACTAACTGCCATGAACGAAATTTCTGGAGCTATTATTTCTATTACCTTAGTAATGGCTGCAGTATTTATTCCTGTAACTTTCATTACAGGACCAACAGGAGTATTTTACGAGCAGTTTGGTGTTACGCTAATTATTGCCATATTAATTTCGGCAGTAAATGCCTTAACTTTAAGTCCTGCATTATGTGCCTTATTATTAAAAGAACATAAAGATGACGAAGAATTAAAAGGAAAAGGACCATTAAAACGTTTTTATACGCTATTCAATCGTGGTTTTAATGCAACTATTGATAGATACGGAAAATCACTTCAATTACTATACAAACGAAAATGGATTTCTGGTTTACTATTAGTATTAGCCATATTTGGTATTTTTTATGCAGCCAAAACAACACCTACAGGTTTTGTACCAAATGAAGATAGAGGAATTATTTTCGCTAATATAGAATTACCAGCAGGCGCTTCTTTAGACAGAACCAATGCAGTAGCTAATGAGTTGTTTGAAAAAACAAAAGATTTACCAGGAGTTACTGGAGTTTCATTTATTAAAGGGAGTAGTTTAATAAGTGGTGCTGGTAGTAATTTTGGAATTGGATTTTTTGAATTAGACGATTGGGATGAACGTAAAGATCCATCATTGGCATCTCAAGCCATTATTGGAAAATTGTTTGGTATTGCGGCTACTATACCAGAAGCAAATATTATTTTCTTTGCGCCACCAAGTATACGAGGTTTTGGTAACTCATCTGGTTTTGAAGTTAATTTATTAGATAAATTTGGAGGCGAGTTTACAGACTTAGATAAAGCCAATAAAGACTTTTCTATGGCTTTAATGAAACATCCCGAAATTAAATATGCAACATCAGCTTTTAACACCAATTATCCACAATATGAGATGGAAGTTAATGTGCCTTTAGCAAAAGAAAAAGGCGTTCCAATTAATAGTATTTTTTCAACATTACAAGGATATATTGGAGGAATATACGCTTCAGATTTTTCTAAATATGGAAAACAATTTAGAGTCTATATTCAAGCATTACCAGAAGATAGAGCAGACGAGAATGCCTTAAACAGCATGTATGTGCGTACAGATTCTGGAGAGATGACGCCAATTACACAGTTTGTAACCTTAGAGCGTGTGTATGGACCACAATCAGTAACACGTTTCAACCTTTTTAATTCAACAACAATAACAGGTGCTACAAACGAAGGTTTTAGTACAGGTGATGCCATTAGAGTTATTGAAGAGGAAGTTGCCAAACTACCAAGTAATTATACTGTGGCATATTCTGGTTTAACTCGAGAAGAGGTAAATGCAGGAAACCAAACGACGTTTATATTTATACTAAGCATCTTATTTGTATACTTTTTATTAAGTGCGCAATACGAAAGTTATTTACTACCATTTGCTGTAATATTTTCATTACCATTTGGGGTATTTGGCGCCTATATTAGTACAAAGTTTTTAGGTTTAGAAAATAACATCTACTTTCAGATTGCCTTAATTATGCTTATTGGATTATTGGCTAAAAATGCCATTTTAATTGTAGAGTTTGCTTTGGCAAGAAGAAAAGAAGGAGAAAGTATTGTGGATGCTGCTATAGATGGTGCTAAAGCACGTTTAAGACCTATTTTAATGACCTCTTTTGCCTTTATACTTGGGTTAATGCCTTTAGCATTAGCTTCAGGTGTTGGCTCAGAAGGAAACAACTCAATTGGTACTGGTGCTGCAGGAGGTATGCTAATTGGTACAATTTTAGGAGTATTTGTAATTCCTATTCTATTTATTTTATTTCAATGGTTACAAGAAAAAATTTCTGGTAAGCCTAATGTACAAACAATTGAAGCTTAAAAAGATGAAACTAAATATAAAAAAGAATCACCTTAAAAAAGGTACCCTTTTGGTAATGATGGCTATTGTATTACAAAGTTGTTTTTCAGCAAAAGAGTATACAAGACCAATACTTAACGAAACCGAAAATTTATTCAGAACAGAAAATTTGCCCACAGATAGTATTTCTTTGGCAGCGGTTTCTTGGAAAAATTTATTTACAGACCAGTATTTGCAAAACTATATTGCAGAAGGTTTAGCACAAAATATGGATGTGCGTATAGCGCTACAGCAAATGATTGCTGCAGAAGCTTATGCCAAACAAGGTAAGGCAGGTTATTTGCCATCTGTAAGTATTGGAGCCAATGTTACGCACCAAGAATTATCAGAAAACAGTCAGTTTGGCGATTTGTTTAGTGGTGGAATAGACACGTATGAGATTGCTGCCAATTTATCTTGGGAAGCCGATATTTGGGGTAAAATAAAAAGTAATGTAAGGGCAACACAGGCAGCCTATTTGCAAAATGTTGCTGCTCATAAAGCGATTAAAACACAATTAATTGCAAGTATAGCCAATACCTATTACAATTTATTGGCTTTGGATGCACAGTTAAAAGTTACGCAACAAACCATTGCGACTCGTAAAAGTAGTGTAGCTACTATTAAAGCCTTAAAAGAAGCTGGACAAGTAACTCAGGTAGCTGTAGACCAGAATATTGCGCAATACAATAGTGCACAAGCATTAGCTGTAGATATAGAAACGGCTATTTTTAAAACAGAAAATACGTTGAGTATTTTGTTGGGTAAAACTCCCCAACATTTTGAACGTACAGCATTAGACGATCAAAAAATAACAGAAGATATTGTTTTAGGTGTACCTACTTTGTTGTTAAGAAATAGACCTGATGTTATTGCTGCTGAGTATGGATTAATTCAATCTTTTGAGTTGACTAATGTAGCGAACAGTAGTTTTTATCCGTCGTTAACTTTAACTGCTTCTGGAGGATTACAAAGTTTAGATGTTGATGATTTGTTTGATACAAGTTCTCTGTTTGCAACGATTGTGGGAGGAATTACTCAACCGATTTTTAATCAAAGGAAATTAAAAACACAGAAAGAAGTGGCAATTGCCAACCAAGAAACTGCATTGTTAAACTTTAAGAAAACCTTATTAACAGCAGGTAACGAAGTTTCTAACGCTTTATTTACGTACGAATCTGAAGTAAAGAAATATGAATACAGAAAAAACGAAGTAGAAGCCTTAAGAATGGCAGAAACCAATTCAGAAGAGCTGCTTAAAAATGGTTATGCCAATTATTTAGATTTATTAACAGCAAGACAAAGCGCTTTAAGTGCAGAATTGAATGTTATTGATAGTAAATTGCAACAATTGGTTGCTGTGGTAGATTTATACGAAGCATTAGGTGGCGGATTGCAATAAAATTTAAATGTTTTGAGTTTTAGGGTACTCAAGTTTTAAAAAGAGGTTTGTATATATTATGCAAACCTCTTTTTTAATAGAAAAGTTTTTGCTTGCCCTATTTAAGTGACGTTTTAAGCTTTATTGAAATTGTAAAAGGCTTACTTTTAACAAAAGGTAAAATTTTGCTTAAAAACTATTTTATAATTTTTAAACATCAAATAATAATAGTAGTTTCAATCTTTAAAAGTTACATTTACAACTATAGCCCATCATCCTATGAAAAAAATACTTGTACTCTTTGCGCATCCAAAGTTCGAAAAATCGAGGGTAAATACTGCTTTAATAGAACAGATTAGAGGAAAAGAAAATGTAACCATCCAAGATTTGTACGAACAGTATCATGATTTTCATATTGATGTTAAAGCAGAAAAAGAATTGTTAGCACAACATGATATTATCATCTGGCATCATCCTTTTTATTGGTACAGTTGTCCGCCTTTGTTAAAACAATGGATAGATATGGTTTTAGAGTTTAACTGGGCTTATGGGCCAAATGGAAAAGCCTTGCAAGGTAAAATATGTTTGAATGCCATAACTACTGGTGCGTCTAAAGAAATGTACTGTTCTGAAGGGATTAATAGTTTTACAGTAAGGCAATTTTTAATGCCTTTTGAGCAAACTGCTAATTTGTGTAATATGACGTATTTTCCACCTTTTGCAGTAATGGGTACACACAAATTATCTGATGAGGTTTTAGAAAAAGCGACTATGCAATATGGTAAAGCCATTGATTTATTGCAAAACAGTTTAACGCTTAACGATATAGAGAATCAATCTTTTTTAAATGAAATTCCACAATTAAATCCTTTATAAATTATGACAGGAACGATACTTTTTGAAGCTATTGTATTTTTGGCTGGCGCAATTTTATGCGTTTCTATCGCCAAAAGATTGGGATTAAGTTCTGTAATTGGCTATTTGTTTGCGGGTGTTTTAATAGGCCCTTATGTGTTGGGTTTTATTGGAGAAGAAGGAGATGATATTTTACACTTTGCAGAGTTTGGTGTTGTAATGATGCTATTTTTAATAGGATTAGAAATAGAACCCAAGAACTTTTGGAACATGCGAAAAACCATTTTAGGCATGGGAGGCATACAAGTGGGAGGTACATTACTGATTTCTTATTTATTGTTTCACTTTTTAGGCTTCGATTTTAAAGTGGCATTGGTAATTTCTATGGCAGTTGCTTTGTCTTCTACAGCCATTGCCATGCAAACCATTAAAGAAAAAGGCTTAATGGAAACCACTTTTGGTACTTCTGCCTTTTCTATTTTATTGTTTCAAGATATTATTGTGATTTTTATGTTGGGTTTTATGCCTTTATTGTCTAGCAATGAAGGGAGTACAACTACGGATGCCCAACATAGTGAACAAACCAATTTAATTGCAGATTTGCCTATGGGATATCAAACCCTGGCGATTATTTTATCTGTAGCATTAATAGTAGTTGCTGGGCGCTATTTAATTGTACCCATGTTAAGAAAAGTGGCCAAAACAGGGGTAAGAGAATTGTTAATTGCAGCTGCTTTATTTATTGTATTTGGGATTTCTTTTTTAATGGAATTTGTTGGGATAAGTCCGGCTTTAGGAGCCTTTTTAGGTGGTGTTGTTTTGTCTGGTAGTGAGTTTAAACACGAACTAGAAAGCACCTTAGAACCCTTTAAAAACTTATTGTTAGGCTTGTTTTTTATGGCTGTAGGTGCCTCTATTAACTTTATTGTTATTGCCAATAATCCGTTAACTATTGGTGGTTTGTTAATTGGCATTATTGTTATTAAAGCCTTGGTATTGTTTGTAACAGGAGTAGTGTTTGGGTTAAAATTAGATCAAAAGTTAATGCTGACCTTTGGCTTGGCACAAATAGGTGAATTTGCTTTTGTACTCTTGTCTTTTGCCTTTGGCCTGCATATTTTATCGCAAGAAGAAATGGACCTACTTTTGGTAATTACAGCATTATCGATGTCTTTAACGCCAATTATTAGTATGGTAAACGAGCGACTGATTTTGCCCAATATTGGTACCAAAGAGTCTGTAAAAAGACCTATGGATCATATTGCAAAATCACAAAAAATAATTTTAGTGGGCTTTGGACATTTTGGAAGTACTATTGGACGATTTTTAAGATCTCATGGGGTAGAAGCCACCATTTTAGATCATGATTCTAATCGTGTTGATTTTTTAAGAAAAATGGGTTTTGAAGTGTATTATGGAGATGCAACTCGAGTAGATTTGTTAGAATCAGCAGGTATTGCAGATGCCAAAATTATTATTTGTGCTACCAATAGATTGGCTGTTAGTAAGGCCATTAGTGCTTTGGTTAAAGAAAAGTATCCGCATGTGGAATTGATGATTCGTACAAAAAATAGATACGATGCGTATGAGTTGTTAAACCTGGGGCATAAAAATATTTATAGAGAATCTTTAGACACCTCTTTAAATTTAGCCAGAGATGTGTTGAGTAAAATGGGTTTTAGAAAATATACATTAAACAGACAGATTCAAAATTTTAAAAAGTACGATGAAGAAAGTTTAAGACGTTTGGCTGCAGAACCCAACAGAGGAGACAATTATATTTTTAAAGCCAGAGAAGAACTTAGACAACAAGAAGAGTTTTTAAATGATGATTTTAAACGCGGAATTATAGATTTTGACAAACATTGGGATAGTGAACATATTAAAAAAACCTTAGAAAAATCGAAATCGTATACGCTTTAATTTAGCTGTTATTGGTTTTCTATTTTAATGATGCTTTAAATTGGATAATTCGAGGGTAATTTTGTAGTGTACTAATACTTAAAATTGACTGTTTTTTTGAGGAGGCTTACTATGGCTTAAATATGACGTTAATATGACGCTAATATGACGTAAATATGACGCAACCCTAAGATGCAAATGATGAAAAATAAAATATTAAAAATTATAAAGAAAATGGTTTATGGAATTGTAGGGTTTGTGCTGATTTTGGTGCTTATTGTGGTATTATTTATCAACTTAAGTCCGCAATTTGGAGGCAAAGCTAGCAAAGCACAAAAAGCCAGCTATCAAAAATCTAAGCAATATAAAGATGGTGTATTTGTAAATACCAATGAAGTTCAGTTAGATATGAGCCTTAAAGATATGGGTACAAGCTTGTTGGGCTATTTTAAAGGGCAAGTCAATACTAAACCCAAAGAAAATATTAATGTGGCTAAAATAGACTCTTTAGCACTTGCAAATTATAAAGGAAAAACTCGTTTTATATGGTTTGGCCATTCTACGTTTTTAGTACAAATGGAGAACAAAACCTTATTGATAGACCCAATGTTTGGCAAAGTACCTGCACCTTTAGACCAATTGGGAAGCGAACGTTTTAGCAAAGAATTGCCCATTGCTATAGAAAAATTGCCAGCGATTGATGCTGTTTTAATTTCTCATGATCATTATGATCATTTAGATTATGGCTCTATAAAGGCCTTAAAAGACAAAGTAAAACACTTTTATACCCCTTTGGGTGTTGGCGTTCATTTAGAAGCTTGGGGAATTCCTAAAACAAAAATTACAGAGTTAGATTGGTGGCAAGCACACGATTTTTATGATTTAAAATTTGTTTGTACACCTGCACAACATTTTTCTGGTAGAGGTTTGACAGACCGAACCAAAACTTTATGGAGTTCTTGGGTGATACAATCTTCTACCGAAAATATCTTTTTTAGTGGCGATAGTGGTTATGCCCATCATTTTAAACAAATAGGCGAAACATATGGCCCTTTTGATTTTGCCATGATAGAATGTGGTCAGTACAACAAAATGTGGCCAGAAATACACATGTTTCCTGAAGAAACTGTACAAGCCAGTATCGATTTAAAAGCCAGAGAATTCATGCCTATTCATTGGGGGGCTTTTAAATTGGCAATGCATGCTTGGACAGAGCCTATAGAACGTGTAAGCGCAAAAGCCAAAGCTTTAAAGGTGAATCTGCGTACACCAAAAATTGGTGAAGAAATTTATATAGATGGCAGCCAAACTAACAACACAAAGTGGTGGCAAATGGATTGATTGGTAGTGGTTTTGTAATTTTGTTTGTGCCTAGCCTAGCGTGTTTTAGCATTGAATTAGGCGTTTTTATGCATGTAGATGGTTTATGATTTCCTTCATTTTTTCATTCGGGTTGCTCCAATTTAATTGTTTAAAGGGTGTTAAATTTAATTTTTTGGTAATCTCTCTCATCACCAAATTATTGAATAACGTATAATCGTCTTTTAAATAGTCTACTTTAGAACTATAATAATTTAGCACTCCCGTTATTTTTCTATCATTATCTGTGCTATGAAATTTTATTTCTCTAATGGCATATTTTAGATATTTTATAACTTTTTCTTCTAAAAGCAAGTTATGTCTAATTTTTCTAAAGAATTTTACCATGGTTTAACGATAGTTAATATTAAAAAAGCAACGTTGTTGTGTAAGCAGTTGCATTGTGATTGCATTAAAGTTAGGAAATAAATCTCAGATAGAAAGTATTAAAGAATTTTGCAAGCTAGAAATAGCAATAAATTATCTACTATTCTGTAAGTAGTTATTTTTCAAATAATTCTTGAATAATTTGTTCAAATTTCTCATTAGATGGCTTAGGAGCATTGTTATCAATAACCTTATTTTCTGTATCTAAAATAACGTATCTAGGAATTGTTAATCCATAACTGTTTTTTATGTTTAAGAACTTAATAAACTTTGATTTATTAAGGTTTAAAATTTTAAACTGATTGCCATTTGGTAAAAAATTTTCAAAATAAATACTCTGTTTTATCCATTGTTCTGAATCTTTATCTACAGAAAAGTATATAAATTTTAGGTTATATTTTTGTGCTAATTTTTCTCTAATTTCATTACCTACAACTATTTCTTTTACACAAGGTTGGCACCAACTTGCCCAAAAATCGATAACTTTTATTTGCTTATTATTTAAAATAGAACTTATATTTATAGTATCTTTTGATAAGTTGATTACAGACTCTTTTAGATTTTTAGGCACTATTTCATTTAATGCATTAAGTTCATTTATAATATCTTCAACAGCTTTAATATAAGTTGGGTCTGTAATTGTTTTTTTATATTCTTTTATGGTTGTTTTCATAAACTCATTACTGTTTTTATCTTTCCCAAATCCTCTATTATAGTAATCAACAATTAACCTTCCTGTTACGTATTTTACAATTGTATCATTAAAATTATGTTTTATGAAGTTTAACTCTTGTTTAAAAGATTCTTTAGAAAAAGGTTTTTCTTCGCTTTTAACAAAGTATTGTCTAATGAGGGGAACTATACTCATTTTGTAATACATATTATTTACTAAACGAGGTTTATTTAAATCTTGTAGTTTTATATTGTTTAGATAACTATCCAAATCAAAAAAATCTCCTTCATCTCTATTAGAGTTTTTTATTATTGTTGTTAAATCTTCACTAGTATTTATAGTATATATATCTTGAACTTCAGACCTTGGACGTATTAAATTAAGTAAATATTCTAATTCTAATTCTTCCTTAATCGCTGTTTTAAACTCATTAGAAACACTTTTATGTTTTTCGATATAATCATTTAAAAAGTTAAGTCTTGAATTGTAAAATGATTCACATTTTTTCTTGTATGTTATAAAATCTGCATTTAACTTACTAAATTTTAAATCTGTCCAAGGATCAAATTTTTGCTCTAATTCAAGAAAGAAGTTATAGTGACTTGAATTCTTTCCTTTAAAGTTAAGTATACCATTTTTAAGTTCAAAATGAATACTATCTCCTGGAGTAATAAATACTCTTACAGGATAGTAGGTATTGTTTCCAAAACCAGAAAATTCAAATATTTTTGGAGATTCTACTTCCCTAAAATTGATAATAACTGTATCTTTTAAATAGGTTGTTTCCTTTTTATGTAATTTATTGTAAAAATTTGATTCACTAGATATGTTAACAGATTCATTAAACCCAACTTCGTCACTTATACCACTAAAATATACTTCGCTACTGGTTTTTTTTATTGAGTTATTTCTATTTTCATTTTTAGTTAAGCAACTAAAAAAAGAGAATAAAATAATATAATACACCTTTTTCATTAAATTACGATTTTTTAGTTTATTTACCCATACCTTGTTGTATAATAAAAGTAGCGAGGTTTAAGTACTAAAGTTAGCAAATAAATTACAGATAGAAAGTTTGCGAGGTTTAAAGGTTAGCTGTTGGACTAGTGATTTATTTTGTAAGGTGTTGGTAAATTGTTTATTCTTCGTAAAAATTATTTCCATCTGTAATAAATTTTTCCAAAAATGAATGAACTTGTATAAGTTCTATTTTATTTTCAGAAATTGACTTTATTTTATATTCTCTTTTAAATTCGAATCTGTTTTCGGCTAATTTTCCACCTTTAATGTGTAAAATTAAATTATTAGTCAAATGATAATCATTAGTTTTAGGCTTGTAAAGTCCTTTTTTAAATTCCCAAGTTGCTTTGTCTACATATGGTATTCCATTTGCACATTCATAACTCTCTGTCATGTTTTTCATATATAATTCTCCATTTTCTTTAAATTCAATTAAAAATTCGTCGAACCTTTTCATTTTCTGCGCTCTAAAACTATAAAAAGTTAACGATTTGTCGTTATATTCAATTGTCTTAGAACTCCATTTTTGTAAGATAAACTCTTTTATTATTTCAGTATTCAGCTCTATTTTTTGTTCAACAGTTTTTTGTTTTTTTTTCTTGTCAAGAGATACAATTCCTATTTCAGGTTTATTGTTATTTGTGCAATTTCCAAATAACAAAATCAATAATATAATTGTTAGAATTTTTCTTTTCATTTTATATTTTTCTTTAATCTTTGCGAAAGTATTTGTACAAGTTAAGTTGCCAAGATTAAGCAATATAATTACTTAATAATAAATGACATATAAAATACTCTAGGGTTTACCAGTTTTATTTTTTTACAATGTGTTGTCTTCTTTTATTCAAAAATTAGTGTTAACGCTCCGTTTTCATGAATCAAATTCCATTTTTTGCACAGTTGGTCAAATTCTGATTTCATTTTTTCAATATCTGCTAAGTTCATTTTCGGAACTTGAATTCCGCTTCTATTTTCAGCTTCCCAATTTACCAATTCAATAAATTCTTCAGTTTTTGCTGCTCCAGAACCAATTGATTGAAGGTTTCTTGCCATAATTTCAGATAGCCAGGTTTCAGCGTCCAAAGTTTTAATTATCTCTTTATCAGATAATGCTGCTATGGTCATTCCAGAATTAACTTTTCCATAAAAACCATTTTTTAACTTAAATTCTTTTTCTACAATGTAGTGAGCAATATCGTGATTTGGCAAATCTGGTCCAAGGTTTATACTTGTAAAAGTTCCATCTTTTCTTCTACAAGTTAACGTGTTTCTATTTTTACCTTTGGTGATGATTATTTCCATTTCTAAAAATTGTAGCTATTGTCTTTAATGAATTGAATTGTGTAAAAAGATTTTATTGTCATGAATTAGACATAAACTAATTTGTATGTTACCTAATTGTCTTGAATTTAGGAATATACAAAATATAATAGAGATAGAGCGCCCTTGAAGATTTTATCAACATTACAAGAGTTTATTGAAGTTTGGTAGTGAAGGAATCAGTTTAATTTGTAAACTTTACACCTGGGCTTTTAAACTTTGATTTGGTTTTTTACTCTTTTTTCCAGTTCATTTTGTTTAAAATCAAACCACGTTTGTCTAAAGTTAGAATGGTCAATTATATACCTAAAATTCTGAAAAGGTTTTTTATTCGCCAATACTTCTTCTAATGCTGATTGAAGTTTTTTGTCTGATAACTGAGCCACAAAGAGCTCCATAATTTTAAAAGATTCAACGCTCTCTAAAGCTTCAAACTTTATAAAATCTGCTTTATGTTGCTTTATTTTATCTAGTTCCTCACCAAAAGCTTCACGAAAAATATCTTCATCCATTATTTCAGTAAAATTCGGAATGGCAATTACTTCGTTTGTTTTAGGGTTATAGAAACAGTCAGATCCGCAATCCAATTCTTGCGCAATTTCTTTGATGATATGTTCTCTAGATTTATCCAAAAAAACAAGCGTTTTTATCTTCTTTTATAATTTCAATAATTTTATCTAAATAATTAGATGCTGGAAAAGGCTTGTAAATTTCCCAATTGCCACTGGCTCTCATCCAATATAAATTCCATTCTTTTCTAGATTTGTAGTATCGTATTTTGGCAAAATCTAATTGTTGTTTCTTTGTTGGGTCTTGCCAATCAGGTCTAATTTCAAATAATAGTACCACTTTTCCGTCATAAGAATATCCAATATCTACTTGTTCTCGAATTTCTGGATTTTCTGGACGTAGCGATTCTACATACTTTTTTATAGTAGATTCATTGATGTCAATTGTTTTGTTTGCCATTTTGTTACGATATTTCTACTTACAAACGTATTTGTTTACTAAAAGTTGTTTGTATCACATCAAAGTTAGTAAATAAAATGGAGATAGAAAGACATCAAAGATGTATATAAGTATGATTAGAATTTGTACAAGACTAAAAAATGCACTCAAACGAAAAACACCATACATGAGCTATTATGAGAGCAGTACTAAAGTAGAAGATTGAGACCTTTTTTACATTTTTTAAAACAATACTTTTAAATGTGCAGGCTTTTGTTATTTATTAGGTTCAATATGAATTAATACCTCTCCTAAATTAGGTATGTTATGTTGTAGATAATCTTTTAAGTTATGTGAGATATCATGACCCGATTTTACTGTAATATCACTATCTACAATTGCGTGTAAATCAACATGAAATGTCATCCCCGATTTTCGAATAAAACATTTTTCTGTTTCTAAAACCCCTTTTACATGAGTTGATTTTTCTCTAATTTCTAGTATGAGTTCGTCATACAATTGTTCGTCCATAACTTCTCCTAATGCAGGGCGTAAAATTAAATAACTATTATACAAGATAAATGCAGACGCAAATAATGCTGCCCAATCGTCAGCAGTTTCATAGCCTTTTCCAAATAGTAATGCTATCGTAATTCCTATAAATGCCATTATCGAAGTTATAGCATCACTTCTATGATGCCAAGCTTCTGCTTTTAGCGAAGAACTATTTGTTTGTTTACTTTTTTTAATTACGATTTGAAATGAGATTTCTTTCCAAAGGATAATTAATGCCAAAACAATCAAAGTCCATGATTTCGGAATTTTATGAGGTGTCCTAATGTTTTGAATACTTTCGTAAGCAATTATTGTTGCAGAAACCACAAGAAAAGCAACCACGCCAAAAGTAATTAATGGTTCAATTTTTCCGTGTCCATAAGGATGGTTTTTGTCTGCTGGGCGTTTTGCATATTTAAAACCTAATAAAACTAAAATTGAAGCAAAAATATCTCCTGTAGATTCTATGGCATCTGCAATTAAAGCATAAGAATTTCCAAAAAAACCAGCAAGTCCTTTTATTAGGGCTAAAGCAGTATTTCCAATTATGCTAAAATAGGTTGTTCGTATTGCAGTTTGTTCGTTATTCATTTTAAAAAATCACCTTTTTTAATGTATAATATTTGGCTTATTTAGCACTAAAGTTAGCAAATAAAATGGAGATAGAATGGCATCAAAGATTTATAAATATTACCGTTGTTTATAGATGGTTGGTTTTGAAACAAGTATTTATTTTTGTGAGTATTTACACTAACTATTCTTGTTTTATATATTTATAGCTACAACCTTCAGTGCAAAGAAATCCACTTGTGGGTGTAAGCATAAAATAATTGCTAAAAAATTCTAAATTATAAGTAATAAAGCCGTCGTTGTTTTCTGCTTCGCTATTAAATCCATCACAAGTATATTCCAATAGCAATTTATTTGCTTCTATAGAAAAGATTCCGTCCATACATTCTGTAAATCTATCTGAATAGAAAGTTTCATTAGCAAAGAATTCTAATTCTTGGCCATTTTCAACATCTATCCAATATTGAGGTCCGCCTGCACTTACGAATGCTTCTGTTAGTTTCCATTTACCAATCATTAAAGAAGCACTTGCAGGTATGGGCTCATCCATTGTTTCGTTGCATGCTACAAAAAACAGTAAAGTAATTATTAGGTAAAATTTAATTTTCATTTTATATGGTATTGTATACTAAAGATGCTTTTCTTCCATAAAGGTTGCGTTGCATTATGGTTGTATTATATACATACCCAATATCCATCACTTTAAACACTTATATTGCTGATATATACCTAGTAATTGTGAATTGGTTTTTACCAGTATTGCAGTTAAATTTACATTTTTAATATAACTTAGTACTAAAGTTAGCCCATTAAATACAGATAAAAAACCTGCGAGTGTTTAGTTAATTAAGGTTTAATTAGCAATTCATTTTAAACACAGCTGCCATTGTTTATTTTTCTGTTCCAATGTACATTGTTGCTGAATCTTCTATGTAAGTAGCAGGATTAAAAGAATCGTAAAATGTATTTCTAACATCTTCTAATGATTTAGATAGGTTTGATACCTTTTTAGTAAATTCAGCAGGATAATTGTTTTTATTAAAAATTTCTATAAGATTTTTATAACGATCAATGTTGGATAACATTCGGCTTGTTAATTGACCAAATCGCATTCTTATTGATTGTACTTTGTACATATATGTTTCTACATCACCAAGCCAAGCTTTATTTTTGTTCGCCTCAAATTGAGCAATTTTTTCATTAATTTTAATAAGGCATTTTTCTTTAAAAGCATCTCTCTGTTTGTCTAAAGTAGCCTTCATATATTCTTCTTCAAAATCTACAGAATTTACGCTGTAATAATCAAATTGATTTTGCAATAAGATTTTGTTTTCTTTTTTTAATTGCTTTAGTTCTTCATTAATCAACGCCCATTCATAATCAATTATAGATTTTTGTTGCTCAAATTGTCCTATCATATTTAAAAGATTAATCATATCTGGTGTTTTCGATTTTAGGGCTTTATCTTTTTTTCCTAATCCACTAACTATCGATGTAAGACCAGACGTTATCGTTTGAGAGATAGAACCATAAAGCGGAACTTTATTTGAAATATCAGAAACAATATTAAGAGAGTTTGTAATTATAGTAGCTACTGCATTATTTTTTTTCTGTCGGTTATACCATTTGGTATACTCTTTATTCCATTCGTTAAAAGCATCGTAATTTTTAATATTACTGATGTCTCCTAGATTATTGAAAAAAGATTGCGATTTTAAAAATAATTCTGCAGGTTTTATATCTCTCTGAACACTTAATAATTCAATAAAGGCAAGTTGACCATTTAATCGGATTTCAGTTTTTTGCTTAATTTCCAATTTTTTTAAACGACTTTCTGTTTTTTCCTGAATTGACTCTAAACCGTCAATTCTTTTTTTATAACCAGTAGTAGATTTAAGAATAAGCTGAAGGCTATCAATTGTTCTTTTTGCCTCAAGGTCTTCAATGGTTAATTTTTCTAATTCGTTATCTCTTTCAATCTTTATTTTTTCTGATACAGACTTATTTTCTTGACTATAATTGTAACTAGAAAAAGATATTATAAAAAGTATAAAAAGTAGTTTAGTTTTCATAAGATTTGTTTTATCGATTACATAAATACTCATTTTTTATGAATTTAAATAGCTATGCAACTATTATCTGTCTATAAATTGTGTTATAATTTTTATAAAATTTAAATGTATAAGGTTAACAAATAAAATGTAGCTAGAAATGTTGTTTCTATTTTTGCAAACACGTCTAAAGCTTTTTAAAGGGTAGGGTTGCTCTAGCACTTAATTTTTATACGGCTGCTATGGTTTGTATAGAAATTAAACAGCGATTAATTCCCCATTAAGCACTAGACCAAAACTTTTTAGTTTAATGTATTTTTTATTGTTTTTACCCAAAGATCATACCCTAATTCATTAAGGTGTGTTCCATCCGTGGTAAGATTTTTATTCATTAATCCGTTACTATCTGCAAAAACCTTGTACAAATCAATTAGTTCATAATTCGAATTTTTTTCATGGTTTTTAATAATGCTATTAACAGTGTTAATATTAGTAGCTATATCATCTTCGGAAGTGGGTAATATGGTTTGTAAATATATTTTTGTTTCAGGGGATTTCTCATGAATTATCTCAGTGATTTTAATAATGTTTTTAGCTACATATTCAACCGACGGAATTTCTTTTTGAAAGTGTAAGTTGAATAAATCATTTATTCCAATGAGTAAAAATAACGCCTTAGGTTTGTAATATGTAATTTCTTTAATTCGTTTTAGAACTCCATCAGTAACATCACCTGCAATTCCACGATTGCGAACATTCTTTTTATTTAGCCTTTTACTCCAATCTCCACCTTGTTCTGTTATGCTATTGCCAACAAAGACAATATCTCCAAAATGTAAAGGTGATTTTTTGAATTTTGCGATACGATGTTTGTAATTCACTTTTGTCCAATCTCCATGATATTTTATCTCGGTTGAGAGATCAGGATACAAACTGTCGATAGTATTTACGTTAAGATAAGAATTTTTAAAATCAATAGGCATCGTTTGTTCTGGTTGTAATTCAACAAAGTCTTCGTTCTTATTTTTTACCCAAACCGAAATCTTTTTCGATGGATTAAAAACAGTATTTTTAGCATACTTAAGCTGTTTAATCGCCTCTAAGTATTCTATTAATTCAATAGTTTTTGCATACCAAATATCATCCTTGTTTCCTAGAACATTGCAAATAGCGTCTGCTAATTCCCAATTATTATAAAACTCATAGCTATGTCCCCAAATATTTAATAACTGCATTTCTTTAGTGCTAGTATTGGCGAAAAACGAACCAAAATTTACAGCATTAAAAATATGGCAAGTTGGCTTTAATACGAGAAAATTAGCCTCTGGTAGTTCAAAATTTTGAGTAGATGTTGTCGTTCGCGCATACTTAATATCCAAGTCTTTTAATGATTTTAAGGTCTGATTGTCAAACGCACCAAATGGATAAGCCAAACCTTTAACAGGCTTACCAACTAATGCTGTAAGTTTAGTGATATCTGTAGATACCTCAGATTTTATCAATGCGTCTGTCTGATGATTTAAACCAAGATGGTTAGCTGTATGGCTAGAAATTTCATGTCCTGAATAGAGGTCTTTTATTTCCTTTTCGGATACAAAGTAAGTATCATATCCCAATTCAGTGCTCAACCATTCTGCTCTTTTACCTAATCTAGCCGAGTTTAAATGGAAGGTGCCAACAATCTTTGCTTTGTTTAATTTATCCACTAAAAGTCGGTCATGTTCAGAACCATCATCAAAGCTCATCACTAAGCATTTAAGTTTTCCGTCTGGAAATGCAAAGTTTTTGCCATCTATTAGGGTATTATCCAATAATTGTTCTTTAGTAGAATTGGCATTACTAGCATCACTATTTTTTAAAGAACTGTTGCAAGAGGTCAATAACAGAATTAAAAAAATCCAGTTTCCTATATATTTTAAATTCTTTATTTCCATTTGTTCACGTGTTCTACATTTTCTTCAAATTGTGCAGCTAACGATTTTACTCTTGATCGTAAGAGTAATTTTCTTCCGTCAATTGTCCTTGTGAAAATTAAGTCGCAAGAACCAACAAGTCGTTCCCATTGGTTTTTAAAATACTCCGCTAAATTCTTGTTGCGTCCGAGAATTTCAGGAACGGAATGATAGTCCTTTTGCTTTACAAAAAGCATAAATATGTTTTTTCTGATAATCACGTATCTTGGATTATCAATTGGCGCAATTACTTCTTGAAGGGCGTTTATAAAAGTTGATTTGTCGAAAGTTGTCCCACCTTCTAAATGACAGAATATTGCACCCCAATTGTCCACCGAGGTTTCCACCTTTAATTTTGAATAGTCAGTATTTATTGCTCCTGCCTTAATCAACGAGTTTAAAAGTGCGTCTCCAATTTGTTGAATGTCTTTTGAGATGTCTCTGTATTTAAAATATAGCCTTAATGTCTTGAATGTCAGTCTGCCAAAAATAGCTATTCCAATTGCACCAAAAATTGCGAGGAAAACATAAAGGTCTTGGGTAGTTTTTATATTCCTTGCTGCTCTCCCAAGACCTTGCAAACTTTCTAAACCAAAACCAACTAAGCCCGAACCTAAAGTGGCTAAAAGGTTGCGAATTGTTTTATTCAGGTACAATGACTTGACAGCTTTGTATTCTTTTTCTTCAGGGAAGGGGATTTTGATTTCTTCAACAAGTGTAACGCCTGTTTCAAGTGCCGTTTCCCATCTTTGTTTTAGACTTTCTCTGTCGCCTGCAAGGGAGAACATTTCAATATTCTTTCTCTCCGCTTCATCTTTATGATGAATGTTTTCTGACAAATTTAAACGCCCAACTCCATTTTCTATTCCGGGTTCTTCTTTAAATGAAACACCTACAAAACTTCTAAATCGTCTTTTTAGCAAATCAAAATCGTCTCCGCCTGTTGGCGAGGTTGGGTCAATACATACCAAATGCCAAATGTTTCCTGTCTTGTCGCCATTTCCGTTTTGAGTTCTAATGGCTCTGCCACGCATTTGATTGGAAAGCACAAACGAACCTACAAAACTTGCCAAGATTAAAGAATTGATTGCTGGAGCGTCCCATCCTTCACCAAGCAAAGATTTTGTCCCAATCAAAACTTCAATTTCTCCACGCTGAAAGATTTGAGTTACTATATGAACAATGTCGTGCTTGAGTTGCTCGGTTTGACTGATTAAAATGTAATTGCTGTCAAATGGAACAGGACTTGAATTGATTTGGTTAATTCCATATTTCGTTGCTTTACTTTGAAATGCAGGATAAGCACTTACAGGAATAATTATCATTGAACCTGTTAACACAGCAATTTTCTTGTTCTCTTTATTTTCTCGTCTTAATTTTTCAAAGATTGGAATAACTCCAATTTTATTTAGCTCAAGATTATTTTCAGGTGCATTGATGTAAAATTCTTTGCGTATAAAATCTGAAAGAATTACCAACCGTAAGTCATTGCCTAAATTCTTGTATTCAAAATCAACTATGTCTTTAATGCCATTTAACTTGCTGATGCTTGATGTCAGAAAGCCTGTTATACGTTTATTGTGAGAAAAGTTGATTTGTCGTCTTTCAATTGCTCCATATCTTCTTAGTCGATTTTCAAGAGTTTTTTGATGTTCTTCAAACGCTTTAAAGTTTTCTTTTTCCATGTAGAGATAAAAATCTAAAAGCGTTTCAATCCATTCATAATTAAGTTTTGGAATTTCAAATTTCTTATCGCCAATTACTTCAAGGTGAGTTTCTGGAATTTCCTTTTCGTTCGATTTTAGAAATATCAAGCAAGCAGAGTAATAGGAAAGATTATTATAAATCCAATCCAATTGCTCTGTTGGGTTTTGCCAAATAGGATGTTGCTCAATTGCCTGAATAATTGTTTCATCACTTTTAATTTCTTGAAAAAGCTTTTCAATACTTTGTCTGAAATCAACGATTTTTTGATTTTCATTTTCTGTTGGTAAAGTAAAATGAACGTAATCTTGATGTGGACATAAATCTCCTTCAATTACCAATTCCGGAATTGAAATCTCAGTGTCAACGGGTCCGTTTAGCTCAATATACCGTTGCCATTCTGTAGCCGTTACATCATAGGGTGGAGTGGCAGTTAAGCCAACAATAATTGGGTCTAATTTATCTTTGACTTTTGTAAGCGTTTGCCACCAATCATTTTTTAAATGGTGAGCTTCATCCACAACAATGGTTTTGATGTTTTGAGATTTTAGTCCGTTTACAATGTTGTCAAGTTCTGCATTGGTTGAATTGCCGTTTCCGTTTTCTTCTACTTCTTCTTCGTTATCAATTTCTACTTCTTCAATTCTCCAATTATTACAAGCTGCGTGAAGTCCTTGATAGGTTACAACTGTCATAAATTTTGGATTACGAATGTCTCTTGAAATCCAATCAGGTGTCAAGTTGGTTTGAAGAAAAAGTTCACAAAACCTTTGTATCCACTGATTGCGAATTGCAATTGTCGGAGCGAGTATTAAAGTAGGTTTATTCAGTCGAATAGCAACTTCAAGCCCTAATATAGTTTTACCCGAACCTGGTGGTGCAATTACATGAAGATGTCGGTCAGATAAGTGTTCTTGTAATTCATCAAGCACTCGTTGTTGGTATTTTCTCCAACTGTATTTGAATTTTATGTCTTTCGGATATTCTGTCAATCTGTAGTGTGTTGTTTCAACTTACGCCCTAATTCACACATAACCCCAACAACAATAATTTTATACAGCTTTGTTGGTTGAATATGCTTATAAGTTGTTATTTATTTTTTCATTCAATTGTTTATTTTCAGCTAAAACTTTTTCTTGTTGTTTTCCTCTAATATAAAATGAAATTCCACCAAAAGTAACAATGAGTCCAAAAAGCAAAGAAATAAACAGTAAAAGTATCAAACCAGCTACAGTAAGAAAAATACCATAATTTTTATTTTTTGTAGGATTTAAAGACCCATTCTGAGATCTAGAATTACCAGCTGCATCAAGTTTCATTTTCAATTTTCTTTCTGCCTCTTTTTCGTCTTTTAAAAAGTCTTTACAATTATCTTCAAATTGAGGTTTTTCATTTGTTATAGAACACACTAACCCAGTTTTAAAGTCAACGTGTCTTATTGAACAAATCTTACAAAATTCAAGACGTTCATTTAAAGTCATAGTCAATTTTTTTAAATTTTTATTTTTTAAAGTACTTGCAATATTTCATTTTCTGTCCAAGAACGTCTTTGTGTAAGATAAGTTGCAAGGTTAAGCTGTAAATCTACTAAATAATTTCAAACAAAGTAAACTTGCTAGAACAATTGTAAGTAGCCTAAAACCAGCCACGAATCATACACCTTGTTAAGCGCTATGGTTTTCAGTTACAATTTTTCTTTACTTCCTTTTCTCCAAAAGTAAATTCCAAAAGCACAAGTCACAATGGCAAACATAATTCCGTATTCGCCATGCCAATGTGCTGTTCCTTCATTTTTAAGAGTTAACTCCGGCAATATTTTTTGAATATATACATTGCTTACTGCGTGAAAAATGACCGCTGGCCAAAGGCTGTTCGACTTGAAAGTGTAGTAAGTTAACATAAACGACATAGAAACGATTACAACATAAAATGTTGCCAACTCCAAGATTACATTTTCGCCATAATATACAATTAATGGCCAATGCCAAGTTGCCCAAATAATTCCACTAAAAATGGAAACACCAGTAAACGAAAGCACTTTTCTTAATTCATAAATAAAAAAACCTCGCCATCCAATCTCTTCTCCTAAAGTGGTTGCTGCTGCTCTAATTACTTCGATAGTTCCTAATAAGAGAATGGCGATGATTACAATCGATGTTGAATTTAAAGTTCCTATTCCCATCAAACCAAGTTCTTTACCCCAATCTGTAATTGCTTCGCCATTTGTAAAACTTCCAAAGCCAAACCCCCAAATGAGTAGGTAAGTGATGAAACCATATAAAGCAGGAACAAAATAAGAAAGTCGAATATATTTCCAATTCCCCCAATTCCAATGTAGTGAAGCAATAGGGCGTTTTATCAGTTTTAAAGTGATTATGGTAGCTATTGCAGGACACCACATCAGACCTCCAATGTAGATGCGAGATGGATACAAATTAACTATCGCATAATGAAACAAAGCGCTTAAAATTGTAACAATAGCCAGAAAAATAAAGATTGTATTCCAGGCTTTTTTACGTTGTATTAAATTTTCTTGCATTTTGAACTTCTGATTAGTCTATGAATGAAAGACGAAGCGTTTATAGTTTTGTTACAATACGCTCAACGTGTTGGGGCAGTTTAAAGTCTGTGAGGATTGTTGTAAATAGGCGAGAATCAGCAATAAAGTTTGTACGGTGTTAGCAACAGTTTTTTATGCTTCTCCATTCACAATTATAATTCTAAACTTATTCGTTTTAGTATTTATTTCCGCTTGAAAATGACAATCTCCTCCATCTAATGTGTTACTAAATTTCGTTTCTTTTTTGTCAAAACCAATAATATATTCTTCACTTTCGTTAATTGTTTTATAATCAAAAAAACCACATTCAAAATTCAGATAAATTTTTTTAACCTTTTCCTTTCTGTCATAAACTCCAGCAATTTGAACACTATAATCACACAAATTTTCTACAATGTTATTAATCGCATTTTGAGTTTCAGATATTTGAGAATTCAGAATTTCCATTATGTAAGGAATTTCAGATTCATTAACATTTATCAATTCATATCTTTTATAACCTGTATTTGCAGACTGTTTCAGAATTTCGTTTTGAGAACTATAAAAAGGAATTTCATATTTTGCTTCTACAATTTCATAATTCAAAATACAATTGTTTGAACAAGAAAAATTTAATAAGCAAATAATTAATAATGTTAAGTGTTTCATTTTCATTTAATTGTTGCTAACTTGTATATATACGCAACGATTATCAGTTTAAATATCTAAACAATTATATTTTTTAATTCAGTCGGTTTATTATTTATTCGTTTTATCACGTAGGCTATTAAAAGTCCGATTGAAAATGTTGTTAAAATGGTACAAAAAATAAATGCAATAATTGGTGGAATTATCATTAAAAATCTTTCTTCTGTTACTGTCAGTCCAACAATCAGACAAAAGGTTGTCCAGATTATTAAATTCACAAGAGCAGAATATTTAAAAGAAGTCAGAATTAGCGATTTTCCACTATTTATATTTTGGTAAGCTAATTTTCCGCCAATCCAAAGAGCAATTAGAAATGCGACAACAAGTCCTATTGTCGAAATCCCATATGTTCCAAGAATAGCGATTGTCAAAAGCCCTTCTCCTGTTAGTAATAGAGGAATCCAAATCGTAGCAACAACAGTAAAAATTCCTATTGGTGCTCCAATCAGATAAGAAGTCAGAATACTTTGTTTTAATTTCTTTTTCATTCGTTTTACGTTCAGTTTGGATATTGCTGCCAACTTGTATACCCAATTACCATAAGTTTAAATATCTATATCCCAGAGCTATGGCAACAAGCTGTTTAATGAGTTGTACAATTTTTTTGTTAAATATATCTTTTTCTAAAATAGCCATCAATTTTTTAAACCCTTTTTTGTAGAGTAGTTACCATTGGTGAGTACTTTAAACTAGGTTAGGCGAGAACAAGCAATTACTAATAGCCATTGTTAGTCTTTGTTTTTATGTATTTGTCCACCTCTTCAGTAACAAAATCAAGAGGAACTGTACCATTTTTTAAACATGTGTCATGAAATTCTTTAATGTCAAAATCCTCACCTAATTTATTCTCTGCTTTTTTTCGTAATATTATAAAAAACCTTTCACCAACTCCGTAAGTTGTCATTTGTCCTGGCCATACAGAAATTCTATCCACGTATCTTTCCGCATCATCTTTAGTCATTGATGATTGTTTAGAAAGTGTATAGTTGATAGCTTCCTCTCGAGTCCAATTTTTAAAATGAATACCTGGATCCACAACCATTCCAGTTGGAAGCCCCATATACATGGCAATTCTATGGTTATCGGAAGAATATAAACCTATTTCGTCCGAAAGAGTTTCGGTATATCTTGCCCAACCCTCAGAAAAACCAGAATTTCCAAGATATTTTGTTACTGGGTGTGAACTAACAAGTTCTCTACTAATTGCAATTTGCAGATGATGTCCGGGGTAAGTTTCGTGAAATGCTGTGCTTTCGACTGCTCCTTTAACTTGTTTTGATGGTTTATATGTCGCTTGTATATAGGTTGCTGGACGTGATCCATCATCTGATGCTGGTAAATATCGAGAATACCCAGTCTTTTCTTCTAGCACAGATATGGGTTCTAATATAACATCTGCCTTTGGGTACAAATTAAAATAATCTTTCGACCTAAGTTTTGCACGATCGATGGCTGCTTGTGCATCGGCTAGAAGTTCGTCTTTGGTTTCAAAATAATTCGAAGGGTCTTTAGCAAACGAATCTTTAATTAATTGTATATCATCAGTATTATATAATTTAGCTCCTAAAGTTTTAATAACTCTCTCTCTTTCTGAAATAGCTTCCTCACCCCAGGCATAAATTTCTTCAGGGCTGTTTTTTAAAGTTGTCGAAGCACTCAACATTGCAGCATAACAATCATTCCCATTAGGTATAGTTGATATAGATAGTTCTGTTCTTGCTTTTGGAAGATATTCCTCTTTCATGAAACTAAGATATTTTTTGATTTCAGGAATAATATTAGTTTCTATTTGAACTTTCATTTTATTCTGAAATACTGCGCTTGTATCTCGAAGAGCAGGCATATAAAATACATTTTGTTCTATTGGTGCAGTAACTAACTGCTCCATTTGTGCAATTACGCGTTCTACAACTGGTTTTGGCAATGCATAGCCTTCGTTTAACCCTTTTTTATTATTTGCCATATCGTTACGTATATAGTTTGGAATTTTTTCCCAACGTAACAAAGTTTGTTTTCTTCCAATGGAATCACCCACAGGTTGAGTTTGTCCAATATATTGATACCACGTATAAAAGGCATCTAAATGATTAATAGACCAAAGTTGTTTTTTGCAAACTCTTTGGTTTATTGAGCTTTCCATCTCTGTTTTTAATAGTTGATAAGTTATCTTTTGATTTTTATCTAATAAGTTCCGATCTATTGCAATCAGAGCATTAAATAATGAATCTTCAGCTTTTTCTGCTATTTGTATTCCTTCGGGACTTATATCCGTTAAACTTATATTATCCGAGTTTTCAATTTGGTAGAATGTTCCAAATTCAGGGTTGAATTTTAACAAGTGTTCAATGTATCCATTGGCAATGTCGTCGACGCTAACTGATTCATTATCAACACTAGATTCCTTTTTTACCTGGTTGCAGCTCGTTAAAATCACAAAGCTTAATAGAAAGATTATTTTTTTCATAATTGTTTCAGGTTTTATTTTTTTTAATAAAGGCTAACGTGTTTATATACTCAACTATCATTAGTTTATATATCTATAAAAAAGAACTATGCCAAAAAGTTGTTAAAGTTATTTTTACAATTTTTTTGTTAAATATATCCTTTTTTAGAATAGCTACCAAATTTTAAACCCTTTTGTTTTAGGTGGTTATCCTTTTTTAAGACTTTGGATTAGGGTAAGCGAGAACCAGCAATAATTTGGATACGGTGTTATTCAACGTTTTTTATTCATAATCTGGTATGTTTAGACCTAAAATCAGATTTCTATTCGCTGTCCAAATTCCATTTTCTTTTTTAAGTTTTACAATTCCTGAGCCACCTCTATTTTTTTGAGATTGTTTTTTTGCTGCCGTAAGCTTTGGGTCACTTTCAAAAAAATAACTGTCTATATAATATGGAATTGTATTCGGTTCTTTTACATAAATATGGATATGTTCCGGTTCTTGAGCTTCGGGATATGGTGCTGGTCTAAACGTGTAAAAAGTGAATTTTCCATCTTTGCCAGTTTTTAACCATTCACGATATTGTCCGTGAGTTTTTTCCCAACCCATTGGGTTGTTACTTGGCTGATAAAGGCCATTTCTATTCGTTTGATAAATGTAAAGTAAAATATTTTCGGCTGGTGTTTTTCCGTCTTTTTGATAAACCGTTCCTGTTATTTTAATTTTAGGCTCGTTCTTTTCAAAACTTGGTAAAGTATCAATCGCTTTCGGTTCTGGATTCAATAGTTTAAAATCTAAAACAGCCTCACAATCTTGACAAGGGCCACCAACTTTTTTTTCAGTATTCCTGTTCGATTGTCCTTTGCACGAAATAGTTATAAAAATCAATAATATGATTCCTAAATATCTTTTCATTCTCGGTTTTTTCAAATGTTGCACAGTGGTTTATATAAAATTAGATGGGTGTTTAAGCACCTAATTTAGCAAATACAAACTAAATAGAAAATCTTCGATGATTTTAGTAGGTAGGCTTGCATTAGCAATAAATTGTATACGGTGTTGTACACAGTACTTTTATTTCCATTTCGTGATTAATTCAGTTACTCCTTTATTAATTCCGTTATAAAATTTTCCTTTTTTAAATTCGGGTATAATTGTATTTTCAATTACTTCTTTACAAATTTCGTCAGTTAAAATCAGTTCAGTACTAGTTCCTGTTGCTATTCCAATTTTTTTACAAGGTTTACACAAAACAATAGTAAGTCCATTGTTCCATTTTGGAGCTCCAATTCCCCAGTCATTTCCTAAGTCAGTTGCGAACTTTTGAATGTCTTTGTATGGCTTTATGCTATCTATAGTTACGATAATAATTTCTTTTGTAGTATTTATTACATAATCAGAAATATTTTTGTTTAATTCAGCTTTTTGAGATTTTGTGAAAATTTGGCCATAATCATTTATAATTTTCAAAGAATCTGGTAGAGAAAAACCTATTTCAGAATGAATAAATTCAGGTGCTGATTTTTTAGTTTCTTTTTCTTTATTAGAATACTTGCAAGAAAATAAACCAAAAGTCAAAATTAAGATTAATATTTTATTCCTGATTTTCATTTTTCATATACGTTATTGTAATTAATTCTTTATTTTAAGTTCAATAACATCATTCATTGAATCCCAGTTTTGATCTTCTCTTCCTCCTAATAAATAGATTTTACCTTTATAGCTAAAAGCTCCGTAATTATAATGCCTTCCTGTAATTAGGTTGTTTAAAGATTCTAAATACTCATTAGTTTTCGGATTATATTCATATATCTTTTTTATAGCTTTAGAAACTTTTCCTGAGTTTTGTTGACCAGAAATAAAGTAAAGTTTATTATTTAAAACAAGCCCTTCTTGAGCTCCTTTCACGTATGGTCTAAATTTATCTAAACTACCCCACATATTTTTTTCAGGATTGTATTTATACATTACTCTAGGGTAATTATCCCAAACATAAAATTCATCTTTATATTTTAATGAATTTGGAGATTGAATTCTTCTAGGCATAGTTGCTCCTTCAGACCATTCTTTAGTTTGTGTATTATATATTTGTACATTATTTAATGTCATAATTTCCGGGTGTAGCTGAGGGCAGTAACCACCCATAACATAAATATTCTGTTTAAAAGTTTCTACGGTAGTCCAGTATAAACCAATAGGTAGATTAAATGATTTGTCCCATTCATTCTTAGTTATATTATATACTTGTATTAAATCTCTGTTTTTTTCAGACGAACCAATCAAGTATATTTTATCATTTACTAAGACTGAAGTTGTAGTTGGTTGTGATTTAGGTATAACATTTATTTTACTCCAAGAGTTGCTTTTAATATCATAAACACATACATCTCCGTGGTTGTTATCTTCATTTCCATATCTATTTCTATGATTATCTAGAAAAGCATAAATTTTGCCATTATAAAGTTCTGCTCCAAAATCATATTCAGAAAAAGGCATATTTTCTTTTCGTGTCAAGTCAAATGTTAAATTGTTACTTTCAGGAATAAATTTAATATGTCTATTAAATTCAGTTTTATTTGAATTTACTATTTCTTTTTTCGATTTACATGCTGTAATCACGAATAATAGAAAAAGACCTGAAAATAATATTGTTTTGTTTTTCATAATTAATTGCCACGTTTCTCGTATAAGATTTGTTTCGTTATTTAAGCTAAAAGTAAGCAATTTATCAAACAACTTTGTGCCTGGGGTATTTTTCCAAAAGAAAAATTTAGCAGCAATAAAATTTATACTTTGTTGTCAAAAATTTTATTCAAAATTCCCTTCAGAATCAGTTTTATAAATAACCATTAACGGTCTTTCGTCTCCATTATAAACGTTTTTTGTAAGTCTTCCTAAAATTCTATAGCCACCATCAGGTTCAGATAAAATAGAACGACCAGATAAATGTGTAAATGATTCTTGAAAAACTTTTGTCCATTCTTCAGTTCCATTAACTCCAAATTTTATTGTAACTAAATCAAAATAGACACCGAACCAATTATAACCAGTTATAATCAATCCATTATCATCAGTTTCAGCTATTGAGAATGGAGTAGTAAGTTCATTTGGGTAGGTGAATATATTGTCTCCATTAGGAGTTAATTCAAACACGTTTTTAAAACCTGCAAAAGCATAATTTCCATTACTTTTTGTAATAATTTGATAAGGAATTCCATGATTTCCAATTTCAAATACCTTATCCCAAATTAAATCTCCATCAATATTCAACTTTAATATCCAATAACCTGATAGCACAGGATTTGAAAATATGGAGGTTTCAATTGATCCAGCAATAATTATTTCATTGTTAGAATTTATATTGATATCAAAAAATTTACTATTGTAGAAATTTGATTTATATACTTTTTCCCAAAGAAATTCTCCATTATTGTTCAACTTAATAATAACAGCTTCATATCCGATATTATTATCATTAGATTCTCTGTTACTTACTATAAAAATATCCCCATCATTATCAACTTCAATCGATTCTGTTTCTAATCTTTCATTTTGATTATTGTTACTATTAATATTTTTACTCCATAGTAAATTTCCATCATAATCCAAATTTAAAAGTACTCTTGGTCCAAGTATATAAAAACCTGAATTATGTTCTACAATAGAAGTTTCACCACCATCAAAATCATAAAATTTTTTCCAAATTTCATTACCTTCATAATCAACTTTCATTGCATATAATTTTGATTGTCCAGAGAATTGAGGCCAATAATACCCAACAACTAAATAATCATTATTTTTAGTTTTAATTATTTCATAGGGTATTCCATTCTGCCACTCATTATATACATTGTCATTACCATAGTTGTATTTTTTGACAAACTTTAAGTAATACTTTTTGGTGGTAAAACTGAAATGTTTTTCAATTTTATTATTCGAAATATCTTCGGCAATTATTTTCCCTGTATAGTCAGTCTGTTCATTTAGGTTAGTAAACTCATATGCAAGTTCTTCAAAACCAGAAATAACTAAGTTTCCGTTAATATAGATACTGTAAGTCACTTTCTCATTTTCAGGGTCAATTGACTCATTCCAACTAATAGAAGAACTACTATGAGTAATTTTACTAATTTCAACTTCAAAACCACTAGGAGGTAGGTTAATTATCTCATCTTCTTCTTGAATTTCACTAACTAAGTTGTCTTGCGAACAGCTTAAAAACAGTATAAATAATAATAGAATAGGATAATTTCTTTTCATAATAATTTATTTAATTTTTGTATCACTATTGTACATAACAGAACTAGAACCAGTTTAAATATCTATATAGCAGAACTATACCAATAAGTTGTTAAATGTGTTTTACAATTTTTATGTTAAATATATCATTTTCTAGAATAGCTAACAAATTTTAAACCCTTTTGTGTTATGTAGTTAACATTGTTAAGTGCTTTAAACTAGATTAGGCGAGAACTAGCCATTAATTTTATAGGTTGTTTTGTAATGTTTTTTTTATTGCAAAATATTCCAACCAAGCCAATGGTTTTTTTAATTTATGTTTATTAAACTCTAAATGTATTACTCTTCTTTTTTTTCCGTTTGTTGTTCTGTTGGAAGCGTGTAAAGTAAGAGGTTTCATTAACATTGCTCCGCCTTTTTCCACTTCACAGATACATTCATTTTCAATATTCCACTCTTTTGAGTCCACTCGCACAATTCCGTTTAAATGTGATTTAGGGATTACTTTTAAAGCCCCATTATTCTTGTCTGTTTTATCTAAATGAATTCGGATGGTAATGGTGTCTTTCAAAATTTTAATGGGTGGCTGAACTCCGTATTGTCCTTTTTTAAAAGTCCAATTCTCATAATTTTCTAAATCAGCTTTTTTGTTAACTGAAATACTTAAATCTTGATGATAAGGCACAAACCAATTCGATGTGCTTGGTTTGTCAAAATAGATGGCTTTTGTTAAGAAATATTCAGATGCTGAAAGGTCAGAAATTAATGCAGTTAGTTTTTCGTTAAATAGCAAGTCAGATAATTCAGGAATATTCTTAATCAGTTGTCGGATAGCAAATACATCTTTTGTTTTTACAAATGAATTTCCGAATTGTTCAGCGTTTTCGATACAAGCTAAAATTCCGCTTATTTCATTGTCCGAGTATAGGGCTGCCAAAACAGAAAATCCATTTTCTTCAAGTTCTATTTTGTTTCTTTTGTAGTTCATTTTCGGTTTCAACACAATTTATGTAGTAACCCAACCGCAAGCACATTTAACAACCTTGTTGGTATGTCAATCTTAAGAATTGGTAAATTTAAAGTTTTTAAATCCTTTTGTTATTTTATTTAAATTAAAGGAAACAAAAATTAAAAATATCCCTGATAACAATCCTGTTTTTTGGTCAGAAATTGAGTGAGTATAAATCATATTGTAAATAGACGCAATTAATCCTAAAATTCCGATAGCTAAAAGTACGTACTTTATTAGTTTCATTTTATGATGTTTATCTTTTTAGTAGTTAAAACCTTTATTTTGTTTTAATGTCTGGGTTTTATTTCTTTGAACTTGTTAACGTTGGCAAGGCATACCCTTTTGCAATTTTTGGTCTAGTGTTGGCTGTTGCGAATTGCAAATGTTTATGGTATATAGCGTTGGCTTGACCATTTAGGTATAAATGATATCAGTTCTATTCTTCACGAACCTTTTTTTCTGATTTTTCCTTTTCAATTTCAAATGGTATACGCAATAAATTATCTTTTATAAACTTTACTGTGTCGTGATTAATTGCTCCAGTTTTATTCCAAGCTTTCCATTCAGAAACACCATCATATACAACGTGTCTCAGAAATACCAATACTCCATTATCATCTTTAATTTCTTGCCAATGTGGATGATTTGGGTTGAAAATGACAATTAGTACATTTTTGTCAGCCTTTTTGATTGAAGAATCTGATATCACATAAGGGTCATATGAAGACATATCTTCGTCTGTATAAAGTTTTACTAACAAACTACCAAGCCTGATTACTACAGGCTCACTTATTCTATTTATTACTGCCTCAAGTAAATAACTGTTAGCTTTCTCAAGTGCCTTTTCAGGTGGTATTTCAATATTTTCTATTAAATCAGAAGCAATTTCACTTTCCATTTCGTGGTGTAAATTTCCAAGCGCAATTTCTATAGTCTTTACATCAGAAACATCAACTGATTCACGAACTCTTCTGGTTAATGCAATTCTAATTAATTCAAAAACTTCTGCTCTTAATTTATTTTCTAACTCTTCCTCTTGTTCGCCAGACCATAAAATTTGGTCTTTTGTATGGCTAACATCAAAACCATCAATGAAAATTTCACCAATTAATCTTTGATTCACCAAATCGTTTCGACCACCATCTTGTTCTCCAAAAATTTCACTCGGTCTATAATTTGTATTAATAACTCTATTTGATTGAACTAATGCAAAACCGGCTTGACCTCTATCACCTCTATTTAAAACACCTGCCCAACCCTTAACTGATTTGCCATCAACAACAAATTTAAACTCTTTTTTTGTTCTTTCTCCTTCAAAATTTTCAACTAATAACTCGTCTAAGTTTTTCCATACCAAGAATTTATCCATCCATTTAATCTCAAGGCTTTCTGATAACAAATCATATCGATAGATAGAAGATAGATATTTCCTGACTTTTGAGAGTGTTCTACCTACAAACCGTCTGTGTAAATCCCAAATTTTTATTCTCGTGTAATGTGCTTTTTCTTCAACATCATTTTCCTTAATTTCTAATGAGATATTTCCGTTATGAATTTTGTCTATATCTACTGTAATTACATATTCTTTATTATTCCCTAAACGAGTTGTGGTTACTGACCATTTATCACCAAGCCAAAATGAGGATGTTTTTAGACCAAGACCATATTTACTCCTTCCCGTATTAATTTCTGGTTTTTGACCAGTATTAAATGCTCTTCTCAAAACATCTTCATTCATTCCAATAGAATTATCAGAAATTTCGAAGAAATCATCAGATAAATTTTCACCTCTAAAATAATTTATATGTACATACAGATTTTCACCATCCTTTTTTAATTGCTCATCTAAAAGCTCACTATTTTCGACATAAGCTTGGGTTGAGTTATCAATATATTCTGCTAATGCATACCATAATTTATAAGACAATCTTTTATATGACTCTGCTATATTTGCTGTGAATGTTAAATTTAGATTATCCATATCAATTAATTTTCTTTAATATAAAATTCATTATTTTCAGACTTAATAAGAAAGTATTTTTTGTTAATATTAAGTGGGTTTTGACCTTTAGGTATCAAAAATGTTTTATTTCCATCATCTAACCTTTCCCATTTGGTTTTACGTCCATTATCTATGAGTATAATTTCATCTCCATTACCTATATTTAATATCTTCGGCGAAGAAACTATTAGCATATTGGCAGGATATTTTGGAAATATACACCTAGACCGTTCAATTTCTATAATTGGGTATTCTCCATCTATTCTGTAAGCTTCTACGCCGTCTGGATGGTCAAACATTCCGAACACTAAGATACCTGTTCTTGGATAGCTCTTTGCTTCATCTGCCCATTTGGGATACTCATCTATCATTATAAGTACTCCTGGTTCATCGCGTAATATAAGTTTTCTTAACTTTTCCTGATTAATTTCAGGTTCTTTACCAGCTAAATATTGAGATATATCAATTGAATTGTATTTACCATTTGAGAATACTCGAATTTGTGTTTCTGTATGGCCTTTAAAAGGTTTTTTAGCCAATTCTACTTCAATTACATACCATCTGCTATAATCTTTCTTTACCAAACAAAGGTCTGGTTGGCTTGATTCACCATTATATTGAATCGTTTTTTTTAATGGTAATGTGTAATAATCAGGAAAAACATCTTTAGAACGAGCTATAATTGTTCTTTCAAGAGTGTCTTCTACATACGTACCAGGCTCGAACTCTTCATACCAGTCATCTAGTATTAATATTTTTGATTTCCCTTTCATAATTATCCTAAAAATTTTTTTGTACTTTCTTGAATTAAGTCATAAGTCACAGTTTTTTCTCCGTTTAATCGTTCATTATTTATAAATGGATTTACATCGGAAACTATGACTATTCTATCTGTTCCAGTTGCTTTTCCTTTTGTTTCTCCCCAAATACGAGTTGTCTTATCTACTCCTTGTATATAATCAGAGAAAACCCAAGTGTTTTTAAAAAGATTATTTTCTTTAATCATCATAGCAAATTCGCGAGCTAACGGAATGACACTTGTTGAAGAACGTGCAACGTCTCCAATCACAAATACAGCAACACCATCTGGTTTCATCATTTCTTTAAATTGGAACGCTGTTACCTTTGCAAATTTTACCCATTGATTAATATTCAAATCATCATCCAATTTTTCAGATATTTCTGTTGGGTCAGATTCTAAAAACCAAGAACGAATCCAATTTTGTTTAGCATAATTTACAATACCCAAATAAGGTGGAGATGTTAGAAGCAAATCTACTTTTCCTTTATGTTTCGAAATCTCTTTTGATGTGAGCAAAGTTTTAGCATCACATTCGAATATATTTGATTTGATTTTAGGTGATTTATGTTTCTTGAAAACACGTTCAACCTTTTCTTTTAAAATATTGAAGACGTTTCTGTATTCACGACTTAGTTCTTTAGTTTGGACAAATCTTCTAACGTAATCTGGAGACATACTAAAAGTGTTAGGCATACTTATTGAAAGATAACCTGATGTACCATCTTTTCTAACTCCACCGTGCATTATTCCCAAAATTGCTCCTATAATAAATTGGTCAATTTTATCCTCTGAATTTAAAAGCTCTGATTTTAAAAAGCATAATTCAGCAATAGTTCTCGAATGAAAAATTAAATGTATTTCTTCGGACTCTCCTTCAGCCTCTGGATGAAAAAGTGCATAATCATAGTAAGACTGCAAGTAATTTATTCTATTTATTACATCTTCTTTTTTTATATGATTACTTTTTGCTCTACTGAGAGCTAATGCAATAGGATTTAAATCAGAACCAAAAGATTTTCTTCCAAGCATTCTGCTTTCTAAAATAGTAGTCCCTCGACCTGAAAATGGGTCAAAAACTAAATCATTTTTATCTGTAAAATATTTGATAAAGTAATTTGCCAAAGAAGGTGGAAAAGCACCTAAATAGGAACATAAAGAGTGTAATGGGTCTGAATCATTTTTTTTAGCCCAAGGTGTAATATATTCTTCTACCATCATTAATATTCCGAGTCTTTATTAACATTTTCGGTAATTATCATCTCGAAGAAATCCGATATCATACCACATACAGTTTCACTCGCGTTCATTAGTTCATATTCTTTCAATTTTTGATAAGATTCTTCTGGAATTTGTTCATCATCTTTTGAAAGAATTACATCAGGTCTATTTTTATCAAGTATGAACGCATAGAAAGAAATATGCTCTAAATATTTGTTCTTAATATCTTGAACTGCTGTGTCATTCTTTCTTTGAGCTCTAGCTACTAATTTTGTTAAGTTTTTATTTTCTTCTGAAACCGATATTATTACTTCGTCTTGACTGCTGTTGACAACTGCAACATTATTTTCATCCCATTCGTTTTCTTGATAGTACAAGTGGTCTTTATCAATAAATTCAACTCGAATATTTGGACTTTTGTTTTTTCCATCTTTATTTGAGTTCGAGTTTTCTGGACTTTCAACAGCAACCACTTCTATTGATGAGCTAAGAGATTTTTGTCCTGTTGGTCTTAATTCTAGAGTTATTTCTCCTTTTTCTCCAATTTCTGTGTCTTCATTTGTCTTAAAATAAACTATACCATAACCATCACTAACATTTGCTGTTCCAGTATACGAACCAAAAGATTGAGATTCGATGAATGCTACAAAAGTTTCAGTTTTAGCAAAGTAATTTGGATGTGCGTCAGTTTTGAATTTTATAGAAAATGGTTTATTAGGATAAACTTCTTTAGGGGATTTGGTTGTGATTTCAAAGAATGTTGGCGGGTCAGTAAATGGAATTTCAGGTAGTTTATTTGAAGAATCTCCATCATTAGTTCCGCTTGAAGTTGTAACACTTGTTCCGCTTCCTGAACTTTGAAGATATGTGTTTATTCTTCTCGCCAATCTTTTCTTTAAACTATCAAGTACTTGTGAATCGTCTTTTGTAAAATATCTTTGTTTTCTATTTCTATCAAGCTCTTTTAGTTTGTCATCTGCATCTAAAGTGGCAATAGTTAACTTTTTCAATTCTTCAAGGATGGATGTATCACGAAGTGATTCTCTTGTACTACTAAAAAGCTGTCTTTTAGAATCATTGTCCATATGGTCAGCTTCAATATGAACAATAAGATAGCGGTCTAAAAAAGGAAGTTTTAGGTCGTTTTTAATTAGACCGTTTAACAATGCTCCTTGTTTTTGTCCATTAAAGGTTATAACAATTGGATGTGAAACAGTCGTGTAATTCTTTATTCGATTTTTAGGGTCCTCTCCCAATGAATTTAGAACCCACCAATAAATTGTTACGTTTCCACTTTTGAATGTTTGACTTACTTTATTTTTATATTCGAGGTTTTTGGTATATGTTAATAATCGATTATTTCCTGTTACAGTTCTGTTTTCTTTTCGGTCTTTTCTTCTGTCTGAAATGGTAAATGGTAAAATAGGGTCAAACATATAGTTGTGTGCCAAATACCAAAGCGAGTTTGAAGGTGTAGTAATTTTACCTTTGAATTTCCCTAAATCCATTAAAATATGACGAACCAATGTTCCAGGTTCAAAAGTTTTATCATCAATTTCAATCGTGAATGGTTGACCTGTTGATTTCTCAACCATATATTCATACCATTCGTGTTTGTCCTTATCTAAATCTCCTTGATTTATACGAACTATTGTAAATGCTACCTTCTTTTTCTTTCTGCCATCTTCACTAAAAAAAGGTTTTGAGATGATAATTGTATTGTTATTGTAAGATAATGCAGTAGAGCCACCTTGCCCGTAAGCGCCCATTAAATAAAGCTTACCAATTTTATTACTGCCATTTAAGGCTAGAATTGTATCTGAAAATTGTTCTGGCTCTAACCCAATTCCTTTATCACGGATTTCAACTGTTGGCTTTTCATCTATTCCAGAATCGTAAAGTGTAACGCTAATTAAATCAGAAAGCTTTTCAATTCTCTTGTCTACAGCGGATTTAATAGTTGAGATTTTACCATCTTCAATATCAAACCATTTTTCAGATGCTCTTCGTGGTGTTCTGAATCCATCAGGTTCGCCTTGATTTTTCCATTCTTTTTCTAAAACAGCATCTATGGCGTTTGTAATTCGTTCCGTAACTCCAGCTGCTGGGTCAGTTCCTATGTTTATTGTTGCCAAGTTGTTTCTTCTTTCTCCAACATCTTCCCAACGAATTTTTGAAAGTCCGATTTTTTGGATTAGCTCTCTAACATCTTTTGGTGTATAGGCTGTAATTAAGTTTTGGTAAATATCTTTCATATTAAAAGTTAAAAGATTCAGTATTGTTTTTGAGGTTCTTTTTGTATTGAATCTCCATTGTTTTTAGTTCTTCTTTAATCGCTTTGACCATTTTATTTAAATCTTCTTCATTATACTCGTAATTATTAATGTTCGAGCATTTGGAAAGACTACGTATTCCCTTAAGAATGTTTTCCACACGCCTTGAAGCTACTCGTTTAAACCGGTCTTCTTTCTTTTCAGAATTATCCATATTTTAGATATTCATTAATTTGTAGTAGCAAATATAAAAATATATACTACATAATATTAAATATAGTGTTCTAATTTGAATGCAAAGGCTAAGAAACAGCTCTTTTATTTTTTAGAGCGTTGGTTTTTCTCGTTGGCACAAAAAAATGAATGTGCTGTTTTTGCGTTGGTTTTTTTTTCAGCTTGTGTACAACATGTTTGTGTATGATTTCGTTGATGGTTTAACCAATTAAATTAGTAAACAAAAACAAACCAGAGGAAATTCCGAAGTTATTTCCAAGTAGGTTAGGACTAGCAATGAATTATACAACTTGTTTTATGCAGCACTATTCCGTCATTTTCTTAAAGAATTCAGTCCTTTCTTTTTCCTCAATGACATTCATTTTACATAACTTTTCGATTATATTCTTCAGACTCGTAGCTGGCGAAGCTATCATATCAAATTGCAATGATGATTCGAAATGCACCTGAAATAACTCTTTAATCAAATCTTTCACTATATCTAAAAGTTTTTCTGTTTCGCTATGACTTACCAAATTTTTAACGTTCTCGTTGTCTCTGTCTTCGTGAGCATAGACTTTATCTCTCTGCTCTGTTAAATTATCAATCAAATGCTGATTGGTTTTTATTCTATTCAAGATAGAATCTAAAAATTGTTCATCAAAATTTAATGACTTAAAATATCCAGTAGGTTTAAGTTTAGATATAAATTTTATAATATTAAACTTCTCGTTTTTTTTATTATTAAATAGTTTAGAAAGTTCCAAAACAGTATTTCTCCAAAAATATATTTTGCAGAAGTAGAAAAAAAGGTCTGTATTTTTTAAAGAGCTTTCATAATTTTTTGAATCATTATTTTTATAAAGTTCTTTATTAATCAAAAATGTTTCTTGAGCAGAAAAATAAATATTTTTTATTCGTTTTAGTTCTTCCTCAAATTCTTCTTTTTTACTCATATTTTATTTATTAAAACGATGTTTTTTGTATTGCACATAACGTGTTTATATATGGTTTGTTGTGTGTTTTAAGCAACTAATTTAGTAAATAATTACTGACAAAGAAAATCCGCGAGGATTTTCGTAAGTAAGAAAAAAGCAAGCAATAAATTATATATCTTGTTGTACACAGTTTTTTATTCCGCCTTTCTAATATTAACTTCTGTAATTATTCCTTTTTTTATTCTTTCAATATCTGATAATGAAACTTGAAACCAAAATTCTTCCCTGTTTCTATTAAAATAACTAAAAGTAAATTCATTCTCTGTTCCGTCAAATCCACCACAATATTTTTCAGTCTGAAATTGGTCGCAACTCTCAATTAAATTCCATTCTTTTAAGTCAAGATTTTCATTTAAAATTTCTTGACAAATTGAAATAAATTCATTGTCTATTTTGTGTATAGTTTCCATTTTCAAAATTTCATAAAGTATAATTTTTAATATTCATCTTCCATCGTTTTGTCAATCCAATCTATAAAATTTTTCCAGTTATAATTAGGGTCAGATTCAATTCGATTTGAGTTATGGTCAAAAATAACAACAGGAAATTCAGATTCAGAATTTCTATTGTCAAAACACCAAAAGTCTCCATTTTCTTGTTTAAAAGGTGTTAGATATTCAGGAAATTCTAATTCTGCATAATCTTTTAAGACTTCTTCCAAATTCATATAAGGCTCAAGTTCTTTATTAGCAAAACCAAATCCTTCAAAGGCGAAATCTCCAATTGGAATTTCTTTACAATATTTGAGTTGAAACTCAACAAATGATTTTGAAAACTTACAATTAAATTTTTCAATTAATTCATTCAAATCCTTTTCATTTGGTGCAGGCAAATTTTTCGGAAACGCTGGTTCTCGTTCAGAATATTTCTTTTTTATTTCTTCAAATGTCATTTCAGGTTAATTGTGTACAACTTGTTTATACACTCAACTATCATCAGTTTATATATCTATATAGAAGAACTATGCCAACAAGTAGTTAAAGTTATTTTTACAATTTTTTTGTTAAATATATCATTTTCTAAAATAATAGCAAATTTTTTAAACCCTTTTGTGTTAGGTAGATGCCATTGGCTAAAAGGTTAGTAGTTGGGTATACTCAAAATTTAAATACCTATCGATACAAATAATCAGGAAAAACCCTTAATTTATTGTGTAAAAATCAATACAAAACCCTAGGATTATGATATTTATAAAATTTTAACTAAATTGCAGCGCAATTCACATTGCAATTTCATTAACTAAAAACATAAAACTATGAAAAAACCAAAAAAAAACAAAAGCAAACAACCTGTATCAGAACACAAAGAGATAGAATTTGACAGCAACATGCTAAAAAATGAAGATTGGCTAACTACAGAAGGTTTAATGGCCTATTTAAAAATTAGCCGATCTAAAATTTACGAATTGCGTAAAAAACGAATGATACCAAGCTTAAAAATTGGTAATACACCTATGTTTCCTAAAATGTTGCTCAACAAAATCTTGTTACCACTTGCACAACAATCTTTAAACAACGACGCTTTAGAAGACAATCAATAAACCGTTAAACTGCATAACGCAATACTTGCAGATCCATTAAAAAAGCGCATTAGCCTAAACAAACAAATGTTTAGAATCTAATGCGCTTTTACTATAGATGAGATGCCTTTTGGCAATCGCCTCTATTTCATCAACAGATTTACACCACAGTTAAGAGGCCTAAATAGCTACTGGTAGCCGCGTAATTGGTGCCGTCTTTGTAAAAAGAAGCCCAAATTGCTACCTCAAACCCCAGCATAAACTGCGGTAAAGTAATACTAGCAGTGCTAGCATCTCTAGTAGCAATAGCCGTGTCGCTGTAAAACAAACCCAAGTCGGGTGCATACACCACAGCCATTAAAACATCTGTAGCAGTTGCCTTACCCTGGCCGCTGTTGTCTAGCCAGTTTAGGTTTACAATCCGCCCAGCAGCTGCAGCAGCACTAGCGCCATCCAAACCTCTTAAATCGCCTTTGCTAATCAATACCTTGTCATAATCCATTACCATACCTTGTGTTGTAGCGACTACCGCATTTTTAAGGTGATAAGACGTTGCCAAATTAGCACGCGATTTATCGCCTTGCGGACTCCCAAAGTACGCACTTAAGATGTCCGTAATCGGACTCAAAAAGCCAATAACGGTTTTAAATTTTTCGCGTTGCAGCTCTTGTCTGCTAGTTGGCGTGTACGTACCACGCTGAGGCAAACTGCGCATAATGTTTTTTCCTCTCCATCGAGAACCGACTACGTTGCCTACTTTTCCAGAAAATCCACCTAGGATTCCTTTTTCAAATGTTGCCATAATGAAATGTTTTTTAGTTAATATGCGGTAAAACTAAGGGCTAAACATCTAGTAAACAAACCCTTGTTAGTAATTAGCACAAGCTAGCACAAACAAGTGGGAGTTCCCTTTTATTGAATGCTAATAAAACACCATAACACACCATAACACATCAGAACACAAGTAGGTTACCTACAACACCTCAGCAACTTCTGGTGAACATTACCCTTAATTCTATAGGGTTTTGTTCGAGTCTTGTTCGGGTTTCCTTCGGGTGAGGGTAGGGTGTATTTTTCAAAAATGCATGCTTTTCCGAACAAACCCCGAAGCAAACCCGAAGCAAACTAGTAGAGAAGTGGGATTTTGGTATTAGATTTCTACCGTTTGTTGGCAAACTTTACAAACTTTCTACAAAAAAACGATGTTCCCTATGTGTCTATGTGGTTGAATAGGAGTATTGTCCCTTCGAGTGAATTTTACGATTGCAATGAGGAAAATTAGTATCGAGAACTAGTGGTTTTGACATATTATGATAAGATTTCTCCACAAGGTCGAAATGACAAAACAAGACTAATGTATAAGGAACCTTAAAAAGCTTTTTTGTCAATACAATTTAATACCTATTTGTAAGGATATTATAACTAACTTGTAAAGCGTAACTTTCCATCAAACTTAAACTAATCATGAAAAAACTAATCACATTACTTTTTGTTGCATCTTTTTTTAACAGCTATACCCAAGATACAGCTAAAAAGAAAAACCAATTTCAAGAAAGATTAAAGATTATAAGCGATAATTATAGAGCAGCAAATGAAACTAATACAAACAAATGGATTGTGCAGCCAGAATTGCAAAATGAACGATTAACCCAAGCCTTTAACCAAGTAATATTTGGTAATTCAGATTTAGTAGATAATGCTTCTGCTTTCGGTTATACGCAAAATAAAGAGAAAACAACACTTTCTATTAGTAGTAATTTTTTGCTTAAGGATAATGCCGAACATCAATATTATTTAAAATCAGGTATCAATAGCACAGGTAGTGGTAGCATATTTAATTTATATTCGAGAAATGAATGGAAAAGTAGTGTAGGGATTAGTATTGGTCTAATCTTCAAATTTGCAGGTTCTAGTTATTCTAATGTAGATAAATCTAAATTTAAATATCATAAAATTAAGAGAGAGGTATTTGTAACAGATAGCATTGCCACTGATATTACAGAAAACTTTACTCTAAAAAAATATATAGATCTACGAAAAAAATACACAGATCTGTTAGATGCAATGAAAACTGATGCTATTAAATACGATAGTGTACAGCAAGAAAAACTTGCGAAATATTATAAAGATTTAAAAAAACAAGAAACTTTTTTTAAAAATATAGAAAGAAATATTCCGAAAACAGAAGAGCTAATAAATACGCTTCAATTGGATGCAAATGATAATAGAATAAAACACCTTAGATTTAACCAATATTCTAAATTAGAAAACAAAAATAATGATAAAATTATTGAATTTTTAATGGATAAATTTTGGTCTAACGAATCAACAGAATTAGGTAAGATAATAAAAAATGTAGCTGCGGTATTTGATAAAAAAAACATAAAAAATACAGGTTATTCTTTTCATTGGTTTGATGTAAATGCATCCTTTAATAACGATTCCTATAGTTTTTCTGATGCATCTAAAAATATTGATAGTAATATTAAAGATGATTTTGCAGCGTTAGACATCGAAAAAAAAGGCATTAATAAATTAAAAACAATTTTATCATTCAATTATAATTACACTAGAAATAATTTAAGAAGTGCTTTTTATATGCAATGGGGCTTGCAATACAATTCAGGGTCTTTTTTAACTAGTAATCTCATACACGGTACACCAACGGTTTCTACTAAAGATGATAACAATATATATTACATTACAGATGATGAAGGAAAAGACTCTGAACCTATTGTCCTTGGCGATTTTAATGCTATTACACACAATTTACAATATGGATCTTTCAATTTTTACTCAGCTTATTATTTTGGGAAAAAGAAAATATTTGGTTTAAATTTAGGGCTAACACATAGGTATAAAATTAAAAAACCAGAGAAAACATTTTACGAAAAAAATTATTCAATTCTATTAGGGCCTATTTTTAGAAAACCCGATAAAGACGGTAATACTGGGCTAACTTTTGGTATCGATGTTGGCTTTGATAATGCTTTATATAGCGGTGATGCAAAAGATTATTTTGTGGCTAGAATACGAGTTGGAATCCCTCTAAAGCTTTACAATATTAACAAGTAATTTTGTTTAGTTTTTTTGTTGTAAAACAGAAACACTTCAATAAAAAAGTAATCATTAGATATTATAAAAGCAAATATGATAGTAGTTCTTGCTATTGTATTTGCTTTGTTTTAATAAGATTTCTCCACAAGGTCGAAATGACAACAACACGCTGTCAGTTTTATGGTTGGTAAACTTAAAAAACTATATTCTCTCTGTTTCTATGTGTTTAATAAAAGTACTGTCCCTTCGAGTGAATTTTACGATTGTAATGAGGAAAATTAGTATCGAGAACTAGTGGTTTTGATATATTTTGATGAGATTTCTCCACAAGGTCGAAATGACAACAACATGACATCAGTTTAATGATAAACAAATCTTAAAAACTATGTTCCCTCTGTATCTATGTGGTCAACCTAAATACTGTCCCTTCGAGTGAATTTTACGATTGTAAAGCGTAAAATTAGTATCAAAAACTAGTGGTTTTGATATGTTATGATAAGATTTCTCCACAAGGTCGAAATGACAAGAACAAGCTGTCAGTTTGATGGTTGAAAAACATAACAAACTTCAAGAACTTTTCACCAAAAACTATGTTCCCTCTGCATCTATGTGGTTAATTTAACCATTGTCAGTTCGAGTGAATTTTACGATTGCAATGAGGAAAATTAGTATCGAGAACTAGTGTATTTTACACGTTTTGATGAGATTTCTCCACAAGGTCGAAATAACAAATTATAAATAGAATATTGTTCATCTATATAAAACTTCAATTTATAGACACTTCATTGCTATATATCTATTATAGCCTATACAACTTTTACAAAAAAACTACTTTTGAGTATTCTTAAACATCATTAGATAAATAAGAAGCATATAAAAACGAAGTAGAACTTAAATAGTGGGGAAAATGGAAACTATTTCAATTGGGGAATTGAATCGTTAGAGTGCATTGCCGTAAAAAGTAATGTGCTCTTTTTTTTTGTTTCTATGAATATAACCAAATGGTAGTTCTATGCCATACCTTCTAAAAAAAAACACAATACCATTGCTTTTACCTCTTCAACAAAGTTAGGAATTAACAATTTGTTAGAACAAATACCCCATAAGGTTGTGTACCTTTGCCTTTGCAAAAAAAGTAACCCATTACAGTTGTTACGTTTAGGATTATACTTTATGAAATCACAAAACACCTTATATTCCATTTTAGATCTGGCTTTGGTATCAGAAAATACTACTTTATCTGAAACCTTTAGCAATGTATTGGCATTGGCACAAAGTGCTGAAAAATTCGGCTATACACGATATTGGTTGGCAGAGCATCACAATTCAGAAAACATTGGGTCTAGTGCCACTTCCGTTTTAATTGGTTATGCTGCCCAAGGGACTAACAGCATTAGAATTGGTTCTGGTGGAATTATGTTACCCAACCATTCCCCTTTAATTATTGCAGAACAATTCGGAACACTGGCAGCTTTGCATCCAAACCGAATCGATTTGGGTTTAGGAAGAGCACCAGGAACAGACAGAGAAACAGCAGTAGCCATTCGTTCTGACTTTATGGAAGCAGCACAAGATTTTCCGAGAGAAGTAGAAAAAATACAGCAATATTTTTCTGTTGATAACAGCACTGCAAAAGTAAGAGCAACAGTGGCAGAAGGTGCAGATGTACCTCTATATATTTTAGGATCGAGTACAGATAGTGCACATTTGGCAGCTAAAAAAGGCCTACCTTATGCCTTTGCCAGTCATTTTGCTACTGCCTATTTAGGTAGTGCATTAAAAATTTACAGAGAAGAGTTTCAGCCTTCAGCAGCCTTACAAAAACCCTATGTTATGGCTGGGGTTAATGTGATTGTAGCAGATACAGATGAAGAAGCAGAACGATTATCAACCTCTTTAATTCAGTTAATTGTAGGGCTTTTTACAGGCAAAAGAAGAGCAGTTCAGCCACCAACTGAAATGAGCAATTACTACAAAGAAGTGCTCAACAATCCACAAGTGCATCAAATGTTAAAATACTCTTTTATTGGCAGCAAAGACACAGTAAAAGCACAAGTAAAAGAGTTTTTAACCTATACCCAAGCAGATGAACTGATTGCAGTGACCAATATTTATGATAATAACGATAGAATAAAATCCTATCAATTATTTGCTGAGATTATGGACGAACTGAACGCTTAAAATAGACACTTTTATAATTAAGAAACCCCAAACTTTCGCTTGGGATTCTTTACATAAAACAGGGGGGAATTCGTTGTTATTTTTGCAATACTTTTAGAATTTTATGAAAGACTTCGTTATTTTCATAGACTCCTTGAAATTCGTTGGATTGTGCACCGTAAGCAAAAATAGGTACCATAATGGCTGAGTGATCGTAAGAAGCAAAATAGCCTTCTAATTCGTGGGTTTTTACATTTCCTTGAGGTAAGCTAAATCCAGAAGTTTCGTGATCTGCAGTAATAATCACTAAGGTTTCTGGGTTATTGTCTGCAAATAGTAAGGCTTCTGTAATGGCTTTGTCAAAATCTATAGATTCCGCTAAAATACCAGCAGTATCATTAGAATGCCCTGCATGATCTATTTTGGCAGCCTCAATCATTATAAAGAATGGCTTTTCTTTTTTCTTTAAAAATTCCAATCCGGTTTTGGTAGCTTCTGCTAGCATATTGCCTCTACCATCCTTAATCGATTTGATGCCATGTTCTGATAGAAATACACCCACTTTATCATTCGTAGCATTTTCTAAATCGCTTATGGATGATAAAATGTTAAAGTGATTTTGAATATTAGAATCTTTAAAAGCAGCAGCGCCACCACCCATAAAAAGAGTAAGATTACTGTGTATTAAATCGTTGGCAATTTTAGGGTCATCAGACCTGTCTATGGCATGGGCATAAAAAGAAGCAGGAGTTGCCCCTAATATGTTATCGGTGCTAATACAAGCTGTAGAATATCCTTGTTTGCTTAAAATTTCGGTGATGTTTTCAATAGGTTGTAAAGCTGCATCTGTACCAATAGCCCTGTTGTTGGTTTTTACACCAGTAGCCAAGGCTGTACCAGCAGCAGCAGAATCCGTAGTAAAATCGTCTGCAGCTTGGGTTTTGATAAAACCAATACTTTTCAACTGGGTTAAAGACAATTGCCCTTTGTTCATTAAGGTAGTAGCAGAAATTTGCGCCAAACCATTACCATCTCCAATAAGTAAAATGATGTTTTTTACGGGTAAATCTTTCTGATCTGTTTTAAATGAAGGTTGATACACCTCAGAAAAGCTGTTAGAAATAACCACTCTTTTGGATAAAGATTTAAAATAAGACACACATTTATAAGGATGATCTGTATTTATGATATCTACACCCATTTCCGATAAAGTTCTCCATGCTTTTTTAGAATCAGGACTTGCCCAAAAACGGAAAGGTTTGTTGGTTTTCTTTGCCTTTTTTAAAATGGCTGCAATTCTTTTTTCATCCGGATGCGTTAATCTTCCTTTACCATTCCACTCAGAAAAACGTTTAAAATTCAAACTCACCATTCCGATTTTCGTCCAAATTTCTGAGGCAACAGCTGTACCTAATTCTTGATAATCGAAATAAATAAAATCAGGATACTTTACATATTCCTCAGCTTTAGGTCGGTTCCCAGAAATAATAATTTGTATGTTTTTATTGTTGATGATGGCAGGATGCGCTTTTAATGTCTTAACCAATTGATGTAAAGTAGCTTTGGCTTCGGATTTAATATCAACCAAAAGGATGATTTTTTTATCCCTTAGGTATTTGCGTTCAATTGCTGTTGCTATCGGTTGTAAATATAAAGCCTCTAAGGTTTTAGAAGTGGCTATTTCTTTGGTTTCATGTGCCACATACAATTGATTGTTTTTTAAAAAGATATCCGCTTCAAAAGAAGTGGCTCCGTTGGCAAAAGCATTCCAAAAGGGCACCAATTGTTTGTAATCGTTATGCGAATGAATACAATAATTTTTCTGTGCTATTGCTTGGTGTTTAAGGCCAAAACAAACGCTAATTATAGCAATTAATATTTTTAGGTTTTGTTTCATAGTATTTTTAGTTATCTTCTATGGCTTTCAGTATTTTATGATAGATTTCATTGTTTTCATAAATCCCTTTAAAGTTTTCAGCGCCTTTTCCTTTGGCAAAAACAGGAATTAAACTACCACTGTGCTGATCGTTATTAAAATTGATGGCCACTTGATCTATTTCTTCGTATTTTTCGCCAGTAGCTTCATCAATTACATAAGATTTGCCAATGCTAACTCCACCAGTTTCGTGATCTGCAGTAACTACCAATAAGGTATTTGGATGTTTTTTAATGTATTTTAAAACCACGCCTAAAGTTTTATCAAAATCGATAACTTCTTGTTTTAACAATTCAGCATCCATAGCATGGCCTCCCCAATCTATATAAGAACCCTCTACCATTAAAAAGAATGGTTTGTCTTTTTCGGTAAAATAGTCTAAACCAAGTTGTGTAGCCTCTTGCAAAAAGTTTTTTCTACCTTGAGTTTTCGATGGCAAACCTTCTTGAGCCAATAGATAACCGTTTTTCTTATTGCTGTTGTATTTAGACAACCCCATTGTATCTAGTTGGTAGTTTTTAGCTTGTAAGGCTGCATACAAATCCTGTTGATCTGTTCTTTTGTTGATGTATTTTAAGCCACCACCTGCAAAAAAATCGATATCAGCATTTACCAAATCTAAGGCAATATCTTCGTGCAAATCACGGTCTTTTACATGAGCATAAAATGCGGCAGGCGTAGCGTGGGTAATTGGTGTTAAACTAACCAAACCCGATTGATAACCTTTATCTTGTAAATGTTCTATAATAGACGGAATTGGCAAACTGTCTTTAGAAACGCCAATGGCTCTTTTGTAGGTTTTTTGTCCGGATGCAAACGCAGTGGCACCTGCTGCAGAATCTGTAATGGTATGACTGCTGCTTTGGGTTTTGATAAAACCAATCTCTTGAAATTGTTCAAAATTCGGATGGTCTTCGCCAAAATAAAAAGCGGTTGAAATTTGTGCAACACCCATTCCATCACCAATCATTAAAATAATATTTAACGGATGTTCTGAAGTGTTTTTTGCTGATTTGTTTTCGCAGCCCATAAAGTAAAAGGCTAACAAACTCAGTAATATGCTTTTTGTACTAGTATTCATGCTAAAATAAAATTGTATGTTTTTAAAGATAAGGTTAAAAAAGGGAGCCTTCTATAAAAGAAGGGCTCCCCAAGCAATAAACAAAAAAATGCTAATAACCTTTGTTTTGTTCTATATAACCAGGAGTATTAGAGGCGCCATCTATGGCTACCTGCGGAATTGGAAATAACCTGTGGTTTACATCAGTATCTGTTTTTTCTGTCCAAGAATCTTCGTAATGACCAAAACGGATTTGGTTGGTTCTACGCAAACCTTCCCAGTAAAACTCAAAACCTAATTCTCTGTATAACACATCAATATCGATACTTGATAAAGCAGTTGGCATTGGCTCACGAGCAGATCTAGCTGTTTTTACCGTATTTACATCTGCTAAAGCAGCAGCAGCATCACCTTTTCTTAATTTTGCCTCTGCACGCATCATATAAATTTCTGCATAACGCATTAACACCAAATCTACACTACTAAAATTGTTTCCGTTTGGTGACGTATGGCTGAATTGATATTTAGACACACGAAATCCAGTATGGTGTGCTCTACCTTCGTTGGTAAAATCTACAGTTTCGGTAAGGTTTACATAAGCTACATTTTTATCAGTACCATTTCCTTTGATTTGTTTTACAGGATAAATTCTGTATCCATCATCGCAAGTATAAAAAGCACCATTTTCATCTTTACGAGCAGCCCAAGGCACACCTCTTAAAATACCTCTATCAATTTCGAAGTCTTCTGCAGCTACACAGTAATAGTTGTCCTCGTCATTTAAAGGAGAAAGTCCTGTAAGATCTGATACACTATTGGCAACTTCTTGGGTGTTTTTTTGTAAAAATCTTGGATCTGCATCTGCAGGATCTACACTACCATAAGCGGTTACCCAAGTTTGGTAAAAATCTGAAGTAATCGCTGGGCCATCTGTACCATCAGCACTTGTATGTTCTGGTCTTGGAAACATAGAACCAGGGATAGACCAATACGCCCAACGACTGTGTTCTCTTTTTAAAACACCACGTTGATCTAAAGCAAATATCAATTCAGGGTTGCTATTATTATCATCATTAAATAAATCGAAATATTCTGGAGATAAAGAAAACTGACCAGAGTTGATGATGTTGTCTGTGTACGCAATTACCTTATCTAAATCTTCTGAAGTAAAGTTTGGAGTACCATAAGGATCTCTATACACAGCAGCATTTAAGTGCAATCTAGCTAAGAATCCATAAACCGCAGCTTGTGTCATTCTTCCAGGGCCTTTGTTGGTATTGATAACATCTACAACCGATAACAATTCGCTTTCTATATAATCGATAGCCTCTTGTGTTCTTAAAATTTCTGAATCTACATTCGAAGATTCCTTTTTAAAGGCAATACCCCAACTATCTAAAGTTAACATGTTTAGATAAGCTCTTAACGCAATCATTTCGTGCAAAGCCCCTTCAGCTTCTGTGTTACCAGCTTCTGCCATTGGTCTTAACACCTCTATAGCAGTTACCGTTCTAGAAATATTGATGGTTAATTGTGTCCATGCACTTTTTACCAAATCGTTTGTAGGCGTAATAGAGTGGGTGTGCGCTGCTAAAAACTTACCTCCATCGTACCAATCTGTTCCACCTCTGTAAGGTAAAATGGCTTCGTCACTTGGTATCAATTGCAAACCATAGTAATTGGTGTGTCTCCATGTCCAAGAAACCTGTCCGTAAGCAGGAGCAATGGCACCACTAATGGCTTCAGCTTGTCCACTACCTGTTAAAGACTCGTCTAAAACTTCTTCTTTTAAATCGCTACAGCTATAGATACATGCTATGCTGATGGCAAATACGATACTTTTTATTCTATTTTTCATTGTTGTCTTTATTAAAATTCTACATTTAAGCTTAAAAGAAGTGTTCTACTTTTTGGGTAACTGAAATAATCGATACCAAAAGTTTGAATACCCCCAATGGCACTACCTGTATTGATTTCTGGATCGAATCCACTATAATCAGTAATCACAAATAAATTCTGACCTGTTACTGATACACGAAGGTTTTTAATGCTTTCTGCAAGACCTATTTTGGCTAAATCGAAATTGTAACCTAAAGTGGCATTGTTTAATCGTAAGAAATCTCCATTCTCTAAATAACGTGTAGAAACTAAATTAGAGTTGGTTGCAGATTCATTTAAAAATTCAACAGCTCTATCTGTAGTATTAAAAGAGTTGGCTAAATTTCCTTTGTTAAAAGAAGACATGGCAACGTGATTGTAAATTTTATGTCCGCCAGCACCATTAAAGTTTAAGCCTAAATCGAAATTCTTGTAGTTAAAGTTTAGGTAGAATGCATAAATATAATCAGGCAACGCATTACCAGCTACTCTACGATCATCATCTAAGATTTCACCATCGTTATTTGCATCTGCAAACTGATTTAAGCCATCTGCACCAATACCTGTAAACTCTTGAATATAGAAAGCTCCAATAGATTCGCCATTTAAAACACCGTTAATGGTAGCACCTGTTTGTCCTGAACCTTGTGCAGCACCAGTTGTTAAAATTTGGTAAGGCGAGTTGTTTACTTCGTTGTTAGTGATTGAAATATTACCACCAATGTTATAAGAAAAATCATCACTTACATAGTTGTTGTAATCTAAAGCAATTTCTACACCATTGTTTTTAATTTCCATATTTGGGATGTTGGTCCAATAACTAGAAACAGGCACAATAGGATCTGTAGGAGCTACCTCTAATAAAATATTGTCGGTTACTTTGTGAAAATAATCTACAGTACCCGTTAATTTGTTACCAAACAAACCGAAATCTACACCTATATTGGTTTGTGTTGATACTTCCCACTGAATATCAGGATTTGCCAAACGCGTAAAAATAGAACCATAAGGATAACCACTTAAATCGGTTGCAGCCGTATCTAAAGGATAAGTATCATTCTCAGTATTACTTTCTGTATAACTTGCTTGTGTAATTTTAGAAGGAATTTCTTGGCTACCTGTTTGTCCCCAACTTGCTCTTAATTTTAAGTTGTTGATCTGATCTGAGTCTGCTAAGAAACTTTCTTTGCTGATGTTCCATCCTAAAGCCACAGAAGGAAAATATCCATATCTATTGTTTGCTCCAAATTTAGAAGAACCATCTGCACGCATTGTTGCAGTTACCAAATACTTATCGTTATACGTATAATTTACCCTACCAAAGAAAGACTGTAACTCGTTTTTTGTGGCATAAGCAGACTGTGTAGTTTGCTGATTGGCAGTTTCTAATTGATATCTTGGTTCTACACCATTATCTGGAAAACCCTCTAAGTAAAATTGCTTTTGACTAACTTCTGTTTGCTGATACGAGTGTCCTAATAGAAAGGTAAAACTACTTGAATCTGTATATAAATTATAGTTTAACGTGTTTTCTACAAGTGTGTTACTGTTTTTTGTAGTGGCTGTATTTACGCTACCCAAAGTGGTATTGGTTTCTGTAGCATAAGGCATATACTGTACATCTCTTTCTGTAATAGAATAATCTACCCCTACATTTAGTTTGTAAGTTAACCCTTTTATAATTTCATACGAAGGAGAAATATTCGCCAAAATACGGTTGTTGTTAGTATAATCTCCATAAATGGTTTCTGCGATAAAAGGATTTAAAACATCGTTACTTAAATTCCCTTGTAACACTCCATTAACATAAGGCGCATCAGTAGGGTTTAAGCTTAGCATATTACCCACCACAGACCTTGAGTTTGGTCTGGTATTGTCTAATTTAGTGGCTGTTAAATTAAAAGTTACCTTTAATTTATCGTCAATAGCTTTTTGTGTTAAGTTTAAACGCCCTGAATATCGTTTTAAATTGCTATTTCTTAAAATCCCTTCTTGATCATCTACCCCTAAAGAAGCTGCATAAGAAGAATTTTCTGTACCACCACTCATCGAAAAGTTGATGTTTTTAGAAATTGCAGTTCTGGTTAATTCGTCTTGCCAATCCGTATTTGCACCACCATCAACCAAAGTTCCGTTAACAGCATTTACGTTGGTTCTAAATTCATCCGCAGAAAAAACGTCTACTTTATTTGCTAGTGTAGAAAAACCGTTAGATAAGGTTAAATTGATTTTCGTTTTTCCCTTTTTTCCTTTTTTAGTAGTAATTACAATTACCCCATTTGCAGCTCTTGAACCATAAATGGCAGCAGAAGAAGCATCTTTTAAAACTTCGATACTTTCGATATCTTGAGGATTGATAAAGTTTAACGGATTTGTAGCCACTCCATTGCCAGAATTGTCTAAGGCAAAACCATCAACAATATACAAAGGAGTAGTACCCGAACGTAAACTACCCACACCTCTAATAATTACATCTTGCGAAGCACCAGGCTCACCACTTGCAGAAGAAACATTTACACCTGCCACTTTACCTTGTAATAATTGCCCTGCATTGGCTACAACTCCTTGGTTAAAGTCTTCGCTTTTTACAGAAGAAATGGCTCCTGTTACATCCGATCTTTTTTGAGAACCATACCCCACAATAACCACTTCTTCTAAAGCATTTTCTTCTTCATTTAAGATTACTTTTAAAGTTTGGTTACCAGCATACGGAACTTCTTTTGTTTGATACCCTAAATATGAAAAAATTAAAACACCTTTTTCATCATTAAGTTTCATTACAAAATTACCATCAAAATCTGTGGTTGTTCCTTTGTTAAGACTTCCTTTTAAAGCCACAGAAACATTTGGTATTGGTACTCCTTCAGTATCCGAAACTACGTTTCCTGATACTTGTACTTGCGCATTTGTATAAGATAGGCATCCTATAGCAAGTATTAATAATAGATAAAATTTGTTCATTTAATTTAAGTTTTTGATTGGTATAAAAGTAATTTGCCCCTAAAAGCTGATGGGGTAATTTGGTTTCTGTAAGGTGGAAAAAACGTTCAAATTGGTATAAAAAAGAAACAGATTGGGTGTTCTTTTGTTACAGTAACAATTCTCTAACATTAAGAAAATCCTGTATTAACAGCAGACCTATACAAATTGTTGTTTAAATTCTTTAGGACTTTTGCCAAAATGCTTTTTAAAAGTTTTGGCAAAGTATTTCGGATCGTTATAACCGCACTCAAAACTAATTTCTGAGATGTTTAGTTTCTTGGTTTTTAATAACGCCTCTGCTTTTTGCAATCGTAAAGACATGATAACATCAGAAGGCGATTGCTTTAAACGTTCTTTAAACAAACGATAGCATTTTACTCTAGAAATATCTAACAAATCCACCAACATTTCTACATTAAAAGCAGGATTATGAATTTCTTTTTTAATGATTTCTAGACTCTTTTTTAACAGTTTGTCATTGGCTGTAAACAGGTGGTCTTGGTCTGTTAAAATGTCGAATATCTTTTGCTGAAATTGATTCTCTTCTGTAGAAATATGTTTTTTGTTGATGAGTGATTCCATCTTTTTCTGAATAAAAGATTCGCTAGCAGGTAGCTGTACCAAAGTATCAATACCAAATTCGATAGACTGTTCTCTTAATTCGTAATTAATATCTTCGGAGATGTAAATCATCGGAATTCTTTTTCTTTGGATTTCATCTGAATGGTTGATAAAATATAAGAGTTCTTTAGAAAAAGTGACTTGATATAAAACGATAATCTGAATGGGAATTTGTTTGGTGGCTGAGTTTAAATTACTGGCTGAATTTTCAAAAATTAGATTATACTCATTTTGAGCTAAGATTTGATGGGCAGTGGCAAAATTCTCTTCATCACTAAAAATTAAGACATTTTTCTTATCCTTTGATAGGTTTTCTTGTGCATTAAAGTGTTTCCAAGATATGGTTTCTATTTGCTTATCATGAGGATCGATACGCGTAATAGGTACTTGTAGCGCAATTTTAAATTTAGATTTTAAATTGTAATTGATAAATTCTCCTTTTAAATCGATCAATACAGTTTGCAAAGCTTTAAAATAAGGGCTGTAATGCAAAACGCTATACCAATTGTTAATCAAAAGGCTGCTGTTCGCCTTAATGGCTACGATTACATTCGAACTTTTACAAGAGATGTTTACCTCTAATTGGCTGCCTGTATCTGAATATTTGCTAATATCATTAAACAAATATTGCAGCAGTAATCGAAAACGCAAAACATCTATTTCTACCCATTGAATGCTCGTGTCTATATTAAAATTAAAATCGACTTTATTGTGGTGCAAAGACTTTTCTAGTTTGTGAATGCTGTTTTTTAAAATAGGGTATAAGTGAATGGCAGTTGTTTTTACAGGGCCAATGTCTTTAATATGGCTTAGGTAATTCCACTCAGATATTAGGGTAATCAATTTATTAGATTCCTGAAGAATGTTTTTCTTATTGTCGGTATTTTCGGTTAACCCATTGGCTTTTTTAATGATGTTAGAAATGGGTTCTTGGAATTCCGATAATACAAAGGTTTTGAATTTCTCGATTTCGAAATCTTCATTTTTAAGGTTGTTGTGCAATTCTAACAACTTTTCTTTTTGATGCAAGATCTCTTTATTTTTTTCATCTAATTTGCTATTGATTTGTTGCAAATCTTTTTTCTGGTTCTCGATCACTTTAGTACGAGCCGCAATTTTATGTTCTAGGCGTTGTTTTTGTGCAATACTCGCTTTGTTTTTTAGGTATAAGGCAATAATGGCTGTAATTAAAATTAAGGCAGATACTAAGAGGTAAAAAACAAATGTTTTATAAAAAGGCTTTTTAATTTGTAAAGAAAACAAGCGTTTGGCGGGTGAGTTTTTACCTTCTTTTACTAAAAATTGATAGTCTCCAGGCACTAAATTGCTGTAACTGATTTCGTTATTTACGTTTAATAAAATCCATTGGCTGTCATGATTTTCTAGTTTATAGTAAATGTTTTTTTCTACTTTTATCGGAAATCGAATGGGCACCAAATCAATATCAATATGATTATGGTTGTGATTTTTTACAATAGTTGAGGCAAAATTCTCATTATAGTCTACCAACAACTTCAGCTTTGCTTTGGCTGTGTTAAACTGAATGTTATTCGGATTAAAGTAGTTTAAACCGTTAATACCACCAAAATACAAATCGCCTTTTGCATCTTGATAATAAGCACCTTCCGAAAATTCGGATACCTGCCATCCTCCTTTAGGATAAAAGGCTTTCACCAAAAAGTTATTTTTATTGATTAGGGCAATTCCTTTGGTGGTACTTATCCAAACCTCATCTTTATTACTTAGAATTCCGTACACCAACTGACTGGGTAAACCCTCTTTTTCTGTGATGTTTTTAATAATTCCTTTCTCTTTATCATAAATGCTTAATCCGCCTAAAGAGGCAATCCAATAATAACCTGTTTTTTTATCCTTATAAACCGCATAAATACTGTTGCTTAAAATTCCTTTATGGGTATTGATACTTTGTAATTCGCCGTTTTTTAAATCAATTAATTTTATCTTTTTATTGTTTGTTGTACTACTTTTTTCTTGACTGTGGAAATTAGAAAGGCCTTTTTGTACTTCTACTTTTTGCAGTTGTCCTTTTTTAACATCTAAGAGTTGCAAACCATTATTCTCAGTGGCTAGAATCAACTCTTGGTCTACAAATTTTAAATCTCTAATATGGTATTGGTTTAATGCCTCTTGCCCCTTAAACGCTTCAAACTGATTGGTTTTTAAATTAAACTTGGCCACGCCTCCCCAACAAGCAATCCATAATTGTTTATTGCTGTCTTCGAAAATGGAATAATTTCTGTTATTCGGAAAATGATGAATTGTATTTGCATTGTACAACGCATAATTGCCGTTTTTGTCTATTCTAATAATACCAGCATAGGTGCCTGCCCAAACTGTACCATCAGATGCTGTAAACAAAGAACGAATGCGTTTCCAATCTGGTTGTGTTAGGGCTTCTTTAATGGTGAATTTTTTATAATTTTTAGACAAAGCATTGTAAGAATACAGTCCTTTTGTATAATAACCCAGCCAAAGTTTGCCTTTTGCATCTTTGGTAATGGCACGTAATGTTTCGTTCGGAATGTTGGGAGATTCTAAAGGATGAGGTGCTACAGAAAGAATTTTATCAGAATTAGAATAGGCCATACAAATGCCACCATCTTTTGCGCCCAACCAAATATTGCCAAAAAGATCTTCGTGTAAAGTTTCTACCTCATTGCTATGAAAACTAGTAGAAGAATAAGGGTCTTTTAGGTAATTTTCGATGTGATAGGTATTGGCTTTGTCGAGTTTATTTTTAATAATAAACAAACCATTTTTACGTGTGGCATACCAAATATTTCCTTTTTTATCTCTTAAAACATCATTAATATAAAGGTGTGGATATTGGTTGAGAAGGATATTTTTTAAACCAACATTGTCCTGCTCATCAATATGTTGTTTTGTTTTTTGAAATTGACCATCAATAAACTCATAACAAGTAAAAGCAGTGCACACCAACGCATTTCCATTTGTAGAAATGGCAATGTCTTTGGGTTTTTCTTTAAAGGTGTAGTTTTTAAATTGCTTATTGCCAATATATCTGCTGATTTTTGCATCTTCTGTAATAATCCAAATACGGTGTTTGGCATCGCGTTTAATTTTTGATATAAAATTACCTGCAATGGTATTTTTATCATCAATATCATTTTTAAAAACAGTAAATCGATACCCATCAAAATAATTTAAACCATCCCAAGTGGCAATCCACAAACCTCCATTTACATCATTTTCTATATCTCTAACTGAATTATTAGAGAGTCCGTTGTTTACGGAGAAATTCTCGAATTTAATCTCTTGTCCTAAAGTTTGGAATAGTATAAAAAAAGCGATTAAACTTGCTCTTGCCATAGTGATTATTTAAATCTACAAGCATACTACAACTAGATGAATTTAATGTGAATTAAGCGTTAAGTTATGGGTAAGTATTTGTGGTGATTTTTAAAATAGTCAACCAAACAACGTGAAAGATATTTTATAAAAATTAACAGTTGTTTTTATTGATAAATTACTAGCTTTCGGGCAAATTACATCATTTATGAAATATATTCATTTTCTATGTGTTTTGGTGTTGTTGTCTTCTTGTAAAAAAGAGCATCAAAACCTTACTAAAATAACTGCAAAAAACATTGCAATAGACACTAGTATTACAGCTTCTAAAGAGATTAATTCGTTGATTCATCCATATAAAGAAGAACTTACTGGAGACATGAAAGAACCTTTAACTTTTACACCTATAGTGCTAACCAAAGAAAATAGGAACAAACAAAGTGTATTGGGGAATTTGTTGGCAGATTTGTGTATGGAAATGGCAAACCCTGTGTATCAGAAAACAACTAATACCAATATCGATTTTGCCCTATTTAATTCTGGCGGAATTCGTGCCATCATCCCTCAAGGGGTGGTTACCAAAGAACATGCCTTTAAAGTAATGCCTTTTGAAAACGAATTGGTGGCAGTTACGCTTAGTGGCGCTAAAATGGAGGAGTTACTACACTATTTTATAAAAACCAAAGCTGCACATCCTTTGTCTAAAAACATCAATTTAACCATTAGTGATGATGCTTATGCGTTAAAAATAAACGGAACTCCTTTTGATACCAATAAAAACTACACGGTTTTAACCACAGACTATTTACAAGGAGGTGGAGATAGAATGAACTTTTTTAAAGACCCTGTTAAATTAACCGTTTTAGACTATAAAATGAGAGATGCTATTATCGATTATTTTAAAAAAGTAGATACTTTACAAACAGCCATTGATAACCGCATAAAACTACAATAATGAAAAGAAGAGATTTTATAAAACGTACAGGAGCTGTTTCTACATTCGCATTGGCTGGTGGTTTGGTTTTCCCCTCAATGATAGCAAAAAAGCAAAAGCATATTACCATTTTACATACCAATGATACACACAGTCATATAGAACCTTTTAGTGCCAATCATAGTAGAAATCCGAATAGAGGAGGAGTAGCCAGAAGAGCGACCTTAATTCAGCAAATAAGACAAGAAAACAGCAATACCTTATTGTTAGATGCTGGCGATATTTTTCAGGGAACTCCGTATTTTAATTATTTTGGTGGTGAGTTGGAGTTTAAACTAATGAGCATGCTAAAGTATGATGTAGCTACCATCGGAAATCACGATTTTGACAATTCCATAGAAGGTTTGTACAAACAATTGCCCCATGCAAAGTTCGATTTTGTGTCTGCCAATTACGATTTTAAGAATACTGTTTTAGACACCCACGTAAAGCCTTATAAAATTATGGTAAAAGAGGGCATTAAAATCGGAATCTTCGGATTAGGAATAGAATTGGAAGGCTTGGTAAACAAAAAGATGTACAAAGAAACTGCCTATTTAGATCCTTTAACCGTTACACAAGACATTACAGATCAACTTAAAAATAAAGAACAATGCGATTTAATAATCTGTTTATCGCATTTAGGGTATTATTACAAAAACAATCCGAATAAAATCTCTGATTTAAACTTGGCAAAAGCCACCAAAAACATCGATTTAATTATTGGGGGGCATACCCATACCTTTTTACCAAAACCAACCATTGTAAAAAACAGTGAAGGTAAAAATACATTAATCAATCAAGTGGGTGCTTATGGTTTAAACTTAGGAAGAATCGATTTCTATTTTGATGAAAATAACGAGAAATCATCTAAAGGTGCTACGATATTGGTGTAATTTTATTTTAGCAATTTAATAGGCTTTAGGCTTTAGGCTTTAGGCTGTAGGCTGTAGGCAGTAGGCAGTAGGCAGTAGGAAGTAGGCAGTTTGCAGTAAGCAGTTTGCAGTTGTATTCTATTTTAGAAGAACCAACTCATCACTCAGAACTTTAGTATGCAGTATGCAGTAGGCAGTAGGCAGTAGGCAGTAGGCAGTTTGCAGTTGTATTCTATTTTCAAAAGCGCAACTCATCACTCATCACTCAGAACTTTAGTATGCAGTATGCAGTGTGCAGTATGCAGTCTATTTATTTAACACCAAACATCTAACCATCTAAACCTCTAAACTCTAGTTGGCAGTAAGCAGTCTTTTTATTTAACATTAAACTTCTAACCATCTAACCATCTAAACCTCTAAACTCTAGTTGGCAGTAAGCAGTATGCAGTAAGCAGTCTTTTTATTTAACATTAAACTTCTAACCATCTAACCACCTAACCTCAAAAACCCACCTAAACAACACCCATCAAATGCACTAAGGAAAAACCCCTGTTTTTATACAGAAATTATCAAATTCATAAAAAATTATTATATTGTAAGGCAATTTGCTCAAATTCAGGGCTATATATTAACTAAAAAACAAAAACTATGTCAAGGAAAAAAAAGAACCACAATGAAGATTCTCAGCCTTATTTTGGTTACACTATCGAAGATATGAATAATGAAATCTGGCTAACTATGGAAGATGTTTTAGGGTATTTTAAGATTAGTGAAAGTACGCTTAAACGTTGGATAAAAAATGATGTAATACCGAGCAGTAAAATAGGTAAGATGCGTTTTTATCCTAAAAAGTTAATCAATAGAATATTGATTAAAAAGACCTTAAATTCATTTAATAAATTAAAGTAAAAACAGTTAAATTATACCGCTTGTTTGGGCTGTTTTTAAGAAAAACAACATAGAAAAAGCGTGTTAGTGTATCATAATTATTGAATGAATACCTAACACGCATATCCTTATCCGTTGCTAACATGAGCTGTGATGTGTTTATAGTTTTACACTACAGTTACTGCGCCTAGATAGGTACTGTTGGCTGCAAAATTGGTGTCTGGTTTGTAAAAGGATGCCCAAACTTCTACCTCGAACCCTAACATAAATGGGGGTAAGGTAATACTTACAGCCGTGGCATCCCTAGTAGCCAAGTTTGTACCACTATAAAATAAATTAAGATCGGGTGCATAGACTACTGCCATTAAAGCATCTGTGTTGGTAGCTTTACCTTGGCCGCTGTTATCTTGCCAATTTAGGTTTAACAAACGCCCTGCAGCTGCGGCTACGGTTGCACCATCTAAACCTCTTAAATCTCCTTTGCTAATAAGCACCTTTGCATAATCCATTAGCATACCTTGCGGGGTGCTAACTACTGCATTTTTAAGGTGATAAGAGGTTGCCAAATTAGAACGCGATTTATCGCCTTGCGGACTCCCAAAATACTGACTTAAGATCTCTACAATAGGACTTAAGAAAGAGATTACTTTTTTAAACTTTTCGCGCTGTTCTTCTTGCTTGGTACTTGGGGTATAGTTACCACGTTGGGGTAAACTACGCATAATGTTTTTCCCTCTCCATCGAGAGCCTACTACGTTACCTACTTTTCCTGAGAATCCACCTAGGATTCCTTTTTCGAATGTTGCCATAATTGAATGGTTTTAAGATTAATATGCTTCAAATCTAAAAGCTATTTTCCTAATAACCAAGCACATGACCCCAACTGACCTGAATTGACCTTGATTGACCTGAATTGACCCTCAATGACCTTCAATGACCTTCAATGACCCTGAATGACCCTCAATGACCTTGTATGACCCTGAATGACCCTGTATGACCTTGAATGACCCTCAATGACCCTCTTTTCTTGATTTTAGGGGGTTTTGTTCGAGTCTTGTTCGGGTTTCCTTCGGGTGAGGGTAGGGTGTATTTTTCAAAAATGCATGCT
>NZ_JBSSBG010000006.1:0-171176 GCF_054968445.1 Polaribacter sp. M10 | reverse complement strand
TTTAAAAATCAAATTAAGTATGTCTCGTCAATCTTGTAGAGTTGCCTTATGACGAGTGGTGGTTTGTATTCTTCGTACGTAGATACATTATTGTCTAAACCTTCAAAAAGGTTACTATAAGTGTAAACAAATGAAGCTATAAATAGGTGTTGCTCAAACGTGATCTTGTCAACTTGCAATTGTAATTCGTCTTGACCTTGAATTGCTAATTGCTTGTCATTACAACAGTTTTTCTTTATCACTGAACACTCTTCAGTTGAAGGTTTTTCCATTTCCATGCCACAACCTTTGGCCTTATGAAAAAGAGCAGTTTCCACTAAAGTATCTCCACAATAATGCATGTTTATAGTAAATGACATTGTAGCGCATAACACTACAAAAACCATTACTAAGGCTATTATTTTATGGAAAAACTGTTTTATATTCATATCTGATACAAAGTTACGAAAATTTAACAACTTGTTATTTTGTTTTGTAAAAACTATAATTAATCTTCAGTATTTGATAGGGAGTGTTTTGAAAATATGTATCATAATTTAGTTACCAATTCAAAATATTAGATGGTAATTGTTAAGTTTTGTTATATTAAAGATTTTCTGCAAATGCTGCTAAATTGATCTACTTATGCAGATAATACTAGGAGCATATCTGTAATTTTAAAAGTACCTTTATCGGGTTAAAAATACTTCTATAGAAAAAATGGAGAGCACTTTCTGTTGCTTGATATTTATATTTTTTCAGCAGGATTGCCTATATTTTTTTACCTGCTTCAAAAACTTCTAATTTAATACCATTTATTGGAATCATGTTAGGTTCCGGAATTTTACTGGTTTCTTTTATTGATTTCATCTTATTATTGAGTTTAATTTGTTAATTACAAGAATCATTTAATACTTGATGATTGGATAAGGTTACAGATGGTATATTTTGACCATTAGCTATTTTAATACAATTTAAACTTGGATTTCTATCTACTTTTAATTCCACTAAGTTTTGATTTTTACTTACATCTAAACCTGTAATCAAATTACTAGCTATGTATACATGCGTTAAACTCGTATTTTCACTAAGATTAATACTTTGTAATTGGTTATCTGATACCAATAATGTTTGTAGTTCTTTATTTGAAGATATATCTAAACTATTGAGCTTATTTGATGTTAGCAATACGTTTTTAAGATTTACAACTGAACTTATATCTAGGTTTATTAAATCATTATTACTAAAATGAAGAACTTCTAATGCTGGATTATTAATACTTAATTCTACAAAGTAATTGAAAGATAAATCAATACTTTTTAGTTTTACTAGGTTAGATAATCCTATGATCGTTGTAAGTTGGTTTGATGTTAAATCTAGATCTACAAGGTTTGTGTTTTTACTCACATCTATGCTAGATAGGTAGTTACCTGCTAGATATACTTCTTCCAAAAGAAAATTAGCACTCAAATCTATCTGCTCTATATCATGTTGATTTGCATATAATCTCTTTAAACTTGTAAACCCTTCAATACCAGATAAATTAGTAATAGTACCCAACTCTAAGTTTGCTAAATCTAAATCTTCAATAACTTGAGCATCTGACTTCAGTATTTGGCGGTTAACAACGCCATCTGAATCAATACCTTTTGCTATAAGTATTTCCTCGAAGCTAGTGTCAGGTATACTTAAAAAATTATCAGAGTTTATATTCATATTGTCATCTTTTGAACACGAAAAAAACAGGCTGATTGCTAATAATGCAGTGTAAAATAGTTTTATATTTTTATTCATTTTATTGATTTAATGAGAATTAACTCTTCAATTATTTTAAAATTTATATTGGTTGGTACATGTTTAGACCCCACTAATAACATTACTTCTTCTAAAGAAGGAAATACTTTCTTAGCACGTTTTATCATCTTTTTACCTGGAAATAAGATGTCTTTTTCGGCTGCAAAAATGCTGATTGGTGTTTTAATGTTTTTTGCCTTTTCCTTAGTTATTATTGGTAAAGGTGAAAAATCCATATTACACTGTTGAAATGTAGTTGACATGAAGTTTAATGCAAAATCATCGTATTCTGAAAAAAGTGCTTGCATTACTTTTTTAATGTATTTTGTATTATTAGTTTTTATAAACTTTTTTAAGGGTATAAACATTTTCCATAAACCAAGTAATGGATTACCATTAACAATATATACAGGTGCAATTAAGAAAACTTGTTTAATAGATGATTCATTAAATTCTAAAGCTTTTACGCTAATTAAACCACCAAAAGAAAAACCAACCAAGGTTACATCTTTTAGTCTTAATTTAATTATGATTTCTATCAGCCACTTTCCATAATCTAAAGACTTCATGTCTAATCTATTTTCTGCACTTTTATTCGGTTGTGCTAATACATCAACTGTGTAAACACAAAATTTTGAAGATAAATTTGGAAATGATTCTAAAATTAAAGGGGCACAACCTCCTGTACCATGAATCAGCAGTAAAGGCGGATTTTTAGTATTACCAGTAATGATCACATTAGTTACTCCAAACTTTGTTTCTAACAATTTTTCTGAATATTTAATATTCAGCTCATCTAACTTTTGATTGTAAAGGGTTATGATTTTTTCTTTACCTTCTTTAGTTTTGAAAAACATATTTATTCTTTATTTGATTGATGATTGTAATAGTTTTTTTGATTAAATGATATATGACTATTTCTGATTTTAATACTTTATAGCCTATATTTTATTTTTCAATGATTAAGTTTTCCAAATACCTAAGAGCCGTAGCTATTAAATTCTTTCGGTTTTTTGCCTTTTCATTAAAAGAATCCAAAGTCTCTCTATTTAATTTTTTTCCCTTCACAAAAACATAGGTTGGATTACGAAGTGTCGATAACTCAACAAGAGGATTTTCATCCACTAATAATAAGTTGGCAATCTTGCCTTCTTCAATAGTCCCAAGTTGATTCATCATTGCATGCGTTTGGGAAGCATTTACAGTAGCCGTTTTCAAAACCTCGAAATTAGAAAGTCCAGCTTCTTTGTAAAAATTCAGTTCTTGATGAATTGAAAACCCTGGAAGGGTAACTCCAATACCGCCATCAGTACCACAAATTATAGTAACACCCGCTTCATGCAGCTTTTTAACGATGGTTATGTGAAAATTGTGCTGTTTTTTTATCCTATCAACGGTCGTAGGATCTTCTTTTTTAGCATTGAACCAACGTTCAAACTGTTCTTTGCTATCCGTTTTTTTAATGAGTGGATTCATGTATTTTAATGATTCTGATTCTAAAATGTAATCATCCATCATCATTTGATAAATATTACTAAATACCGTAATTGTAGGACTATAATTTGTGTGTTTGGATTGCGAAATTGAATCAATTATGGGTTGCAGTTTAATAGTATCTAAATCAAACTGTAAGGGTTGCTGTACAATTTCTTCAGCATGTTCAATAGTTTTGATTTGAAAATTCAAATGATATGAAAAAGATACTTTTTGAGAAGGGTGAGCAACAATATCAATATCAGAAATCTTGGCTTGTTCAATCACAGCATCAAAAACCTTTTTTTCTAATCCATAATATGTTTTGATGAAATCGTAACCTCTGTCTTTATATGAAATAACTTTGTCTTTAGCTTCACTCGGATTACTTAGATTTAAATTGTCATAACCAATGAATTCTGAGCCTGTTAATTTTGGTCCTGTCGTAAAAAACGATGGTGAAAAAATATTATCTTCCATTACATCTTCTTTAATTCTTAAATGCATTGGCATACCCCAAAGATTTCTAACGGCTGTTACACCATTGGATAGGTAGAGTCCGAGTTCATATCTATCCCACACATGTACGTGCATATCGATAAGACCTGGTGTTAGATACTTATCCTCTCCGTCAAAAATTTGAATTCCATTGACCTCAATAGTATCTGCAATCTTTTCAATAATTCCGTCTTTTATATACACCATTTTATTAACCAAAACAGTGTCTTGGTTCATTGGGATAACATTGACATTCTTTATGAGATAAGAATTATTAGATATTGATTCATTCTTATTAATATCGAGATAATTTGTTCTTGATGAATCAATCCAAAGTGTAATGATTCCTATGAGCACTAGCAAGCCGATAAGAGCGAAGACAATTTTTAAAATTCGTTTTACTATTTTCATTTTTATAAATTTTAAACAACGTATTATATCAATTAAAAATTAACAGTAGTTGTGGTTTAAAAACATTTGATGTTCGTTTTTTTATTAATGATTTATGGATTGATGATAACAATGTTGCCCACTTTGCGAGCTGTTTCAATATATTGATGAGCGTATTTTAAATCCTCTAAATTATATGTTTTGTCAATATGAGTTTGCAGTTGATTCTGTTTAAAGAGACTTATTAAGTCCTTTAGCAAACTTTTTAATTCTTCTTTCTTTTTTATGCCAGTAGCTTCAAACTTAACTTTTTGGGGGTGCAATATCATTTGCCCTAATATTTGAATACTTAGTACAGGTGTCATAAAAATTCCATTATCATTTAAAATATTTTTAGAGTTATTATAAGAAAGCTTACCCACAGTATCGTAAACCACATCATATCTACTTTGTAGTTCGTTCAATTTTATTGTGGTATAATCTAACACCTCATCTGCACCTAATGCTATCACAAAATCCATATTTTTTGAACTACATATACCAGTAACCTTTGCACCCATTGCTTTTGCTAACTGTACAGCAGCAGAACCTAAACTACCAGAAGCTCCATTAATAAATACATGTTGACCTTCTTTAATTTTTGCATGTTCTTTTAGGAAATTATAAGAGGTTAAAAAACCGTCACATATTGGTGCAGCGTCACAATGAGAAATATTTTTTGGTTTTTTTTCTACAAGTTCATTTTCTCCAATACATAAATATTCGGAGTTACTTCCGTTTCCAAACAATTTTTCTCCGAAAACTTCATCACCTATTTTAAACCTTGTGATTTGTGAACCTATAGCCTCTACGATTCCTGAAAATCCCGTTCCTAAAACTGTGTTCTTAGGTTTGAATAATCCTAAAAATATTCTACCAAATTTAGGTATACCTTGTCGCATCATTGTATCTGCTCTTGTTACTGATGCGGCTTTGATTTTTACTAAAATCTCATTAGGTTTTGGTGATGGGATTTCAACATCAATTATTTGAATAACTTCTGGTGAACCGTATGTTGTATAAATTGCTTTTTTCATAATTGTTATTATTTAGGACAAAAATGGTAAACATATGTATTATAAAAGTTCTTCTTTATAAAGCCGAACGAAATGGATTACACAGTAGTTTGGGATTGGAGACACTTAAGATTTACTCCGTTAATTAAAAGCCAAATACCAAATACTAGCTCAAATAATGCACCTGGTGCCATCAATACCATTAATTGTTTTGAAATGACTGGAAATAGAATTTGCGAAGTGAAACCTATAAAAATTGTTGTATAGGTGAAAAGCCCCCAATAACTTAACCATTTAGGTACATAAGAAGCTGATTGTAACAATTTAATAAATATGAATGCACCTATACTCATAAGAATGAGATGAAGATTAGATCCCATGCCATATACGTCAAAAAAAACAGAAGCTAATGAATGTAAAGTATCATTTGTAAACTGGTATTTTTCTTCCTTTCTTAAAATAATTAATGGCGCTGCATATAATAATAGCATTACGAAACCCATCACGACTTCTGCCACTCTAAATATAAATCCGAGAGTCGCTCTATTTTTATTAATAGACTTCGTTAGTATATACAGTGCAACAGCCATCCACATTACTAATGCGTACATTGTAATATCTAAAACTATGGACATTCTAAACTGAAATTCTGATGCTAATAGTGTTTCAGGTTTATGTAGACCTATTTTAACAAAGAAAATATTTATGAACCCAATTAAGGTTGTTGTTAAATAGGTAAAACCAACTATTTTAGTTTGTTTCTGTATTTCACTAATTTTATTATTTGTTGTGCTCATCTTTTTTGAGTTGTATATTCTAAACCTGCACCAATTGCAATTCCAATGGGTAGCGATAATGCAATATTAGAGGTTAAGACCCCAACTAACACTCCAAAAATTACACCTACAGCTATCTTAACTCCTTTTGTACTTTTTTTTGTTTTCATTTTTTATTGATTGTATTAATTACTTTTAAAAGTAGGATGAATGAAAGCGTTTAAAGTTCTATTTTATGAATCAGCACTAAGTTTAAGAATTGAATATTATTGGGTGATTATTAACAATAAATCGATTTAAAGTTTCTTTGGATATAGCTTCTGGATAAGACATAACCAATAAATCAATTTTACGATTATCGACACTTGAAGGCACTTTGTAATCGTGTAAGTTTAATTTAAATCCTAATCGCTCGTAAAAATTTATTCGTCTTTGGTCAATACTTGATGCTGGTAACTCCACTTCTAAAAGAATAGACTTGTCATCATTATTAATAAACGTATTGAGAATTAGTTTCCCAAAACCTTTATTTCTAATATTTTTACTTGTCGCAAAGTGGTCAATATATCTAAACTCTTCAAAATCCCACCATAGAATAAACCCAATAAACTGATTGTGATCAATTAGAATCTCAAAATGATAATTGCTTCTTTTTAAAACGCGTTTTTGGACATCTAAAGTCCTTCTTTCATCAAGAGGGAAAGCATCATTATAAAGTTTCCACGCTTGATGGAAGTAATTATCGGTACTTTTTTTTAGTCTTTTTAGTTTCATTATATAGATACTTGATAGGATATAAATATCAGAATTTGTCATTCCTTCACAGGATTCCATATAGGTAAAGAAATACTGCTGTTACCTGTAAAGGTTATTTTCAAAGGAATTTCTGCATCCTTAACGCTTTCACTATTTACATCTCTACCTGTGCCATAATTAATTTGAGCATTGTTGTTTTTATTTACATTAACAACTACAACAAACCGACTACCTTTCTGTATTTTTTTGCTAATCAATTTAGAATTATCAAAAGACACTTGCGTCTTTTTATTAGGTACAAGTAAATTTCTGTGCTCTCTGTCTTTAGAAAAGCTAGCTCTACCAATATAATAGCTTAAATGAAAGTATTTGTTTTCTGGTGTTAATTGATAGACTATAACAGAATAGTCAACATCTTTTTTATTGATTAAAAACTCAAGATTCCCAGTAAAAGAACCATTGATAATAATATCTTCTTTTAGAGCTTCAGATTTAAAAATTAAACCATCGTTTAAGTTGATGTTGTCTTTTTCTAGAGGCCATGGATAATATTCTGTATTAGTCATGCTTTTTCTATCTCTCATATCAACTTTCATATCAACTTTAGAAGGATTCGCTTCTGATTTTAACTTATAAAAATCATCTGTTTTTGTGGCACTAAAATAATACATTAAGGTATCATTGGCCATGGCACTTAAACTCGGTTTATGCATCCAAGTATCGGTATCCATTACCTGAAAATTCACTTTATCTTTTAAAATACTTGGTTTTGCTTTTCCTTTTAAAACATAATCAAACCATTGGTAAATAATATCCTTTCCAATGTTTATCAAAGCAGATTTGTCTAATTTATAATTCCTTAAGCTTTCTTCTGGCTTCGATTGTGCAGTCCAATGATCATAAGGGCCAATTAATAAAAAATGATTTGGGTTTTTAGCATATTTATGATGTTGATTGTAGTAATACATCGCACCTCTTTGCGAATCATCATAATACCCTGTAATGGTTAAAATAGGAATATCAATCTTAGTAAATTCCTCCTTATATGGAATCATCTTTTTCCAATAATCATCATAACTAGGATGCTGCATATAGGTGTTCCATAATGTATTTACTTGGCCATCTAAACTATCCAATTTGTTATATGCAACTCCGGTTTTGTACCATGTGTTTTTTAAGGTATTCCAACGATTAAAATCATTCGAAGCTTCAAAGTCTAGAAACTTGTTGTTGGTGACATAAAAATTCCAAGAATATGAATAATTATGCAGTACATTATTTTCCATCGGATAATCAATTCCAGGCGCAATGGCTACCATTGGAACAATTGTTTTTAATGCAGGATGTACTTTATGTTTCATAGAAGCCCATTGCGCAAAACCATTGTAACTACCACCAAACATTGCTACTTTTTGATTAGACCATGATTGTTTACTAATCCAATCAATGATCTCATAAACATCTGTATGTTCATATTCAAGAGGTTTTATATCGCTTTTACTCAATCTTTTCCCTCTTGTATTAGAAATAACTCCAACATAGCCCTTAGATGCTGCTAACATTGCTGAAGCTATATTTGTACCTGTATAGATAGAAGACACTAATATTGCAGATTTTTTAGTAGTTGAACTTCCCTTTTTCTGAACTAATACCACAGAAATTTCTGCACCATCTTTCATAGGTATTACAATACTATCATTTGTAAAATACTTGCGTTTATGGTCTTGCTTTATTTCCTGAAAATAAATAGCTCTGGTAGATGAAAACACAGTACTTAAAAAGTATTTTTTTACTAAATCTTTAGCTATTTCCTGTGTTATTTTTCCTGATTTAATATTACTGTACGTATTGTTGAAATCACTAACATAATAATCTGTAGGATCTCTTAATATCAACGCTTTATCTAAATTAATAACTTGTATATCATCAGAGTTATTTACGTATTTGTTATAAGAGTTTTTAAACGCATCTTTAAAATTCGAAGAAAGCTTTGCCTCTACATAATGCCTATATATATCTAAATACGGTCTTTGATCTTTTGGTATTTCTTTAATTGCTTTTTTTAAAGTAACTAATGCCGCTTTATAATTACCTCTAATGACCTGAAAATTAAATATATCTAATTCTAATTCTAATTCTGATGAATTTTGAGTATCACATAACAAGGCTAATTGCTTCATTTGATTTGCAAGTGCTATTGAATCTGAGAGTTCTACCTTCTTAAATGATATTTCTTGACCAAAAGAAGCTATAGGTATAGTGATTAAAAGTAATATCAGGACTAATTTTTTCATTGTTTGTGATTGAAAACGGATAGTAACCTATACTATTTCTCATTTGGTTTTTTATACTTGATTAACTCTTCATTGTACAAAAAGCCATCTTGAGTTTGCGTCATTTTAATAAAGTTTTTTATTTCTGGTGCATACAACCAAACTTCATCTGTTTGCGCATTGTATCCTCTAGAATTTGAAACCGTTCCTTTGTATTCAATAGTATAAGCCATAAATGTACCTGCGTCTACAGTTTCTTGTTTATAAGATACTACTTTTGCATCTTGACTTTGAGTTCCTGTAGTACCATCTTGACTGGTCCAATTTTTTTCATATTTCCATTTCTCACCAACTTTTAAAGGCCACTTGTATTTTGGTGTTTTGCTTTCTTCTGGCTTTGTAATGTCTGTTAGTGGAATTGTATCTTTTCCTATTGTCATACCTAAAACGCCATTCTTACTAACAATTTCTCTTGTGTCTTCTCCATTAGAACGTACTTCACCTTCTGTGGTTACTCCTTTATATTTCCAAACCCATGTTTCCCCAACCATATAATCGTTTAACGTTGGTTGTTCTGCTAATGAATCAGTGTTTTCACTACAAGACATCAACAATGAAATTATAACTAAATACACGATTTTTACTATTCCGAATGCAACTTTTAAATACTTCATAATAAGAGTTTTAAATTAATGATAATACAAAGTAAAGGTGTCTGTTTCTATCAGAAAAGGAAAAGTACATGAGCGTAAATAAATGTAAGCGAGCGTTATAAAATTGAGCGATTGTTTATTTATAAACTGTTCCAGTTTTTAAACTTAACAGATTGTCTATTAGATACTTCTACCTTTTCTCCTGTAGTTAATATAATTTGTAATTTATTATTGAAGTAGGGGTGAATCTCTTTGATATAGTGTATATTAATCATTTGGCTACGATTTACACGGAAAAAGACTTTAGGGTCTAATTTCTCTGATAATAAATTTAAAGAGCGCTTTATCATTGCTTTATCCGAACCAAAATACAAACGTGCATAATTTTCTAACGATTCAATAAAATGTATATCTGTTAGCGGAATAAAATAACATTTTTCACCATCTTTTATAAATATCTTTTGATGCATGGGTAAAATTGTAGACTCTAATTGTACTCTTTTAGATAATTCTACTTTCACTTTTTCTATTGTTTTAGAAAAACGTTCCTCTCTTAAAGGTTTTACCAAATAATCTAAAGCGTTCATCTCAAAAGCTTTTACAGCATATTTATCATAGGCTGTTGTAAAAACAACATCTGGTACATTGGTTAATTCTTCCAATAAATCAAACCCAGATTTCCCTGGCATGTGGATATCTAAAAACAATAGATCTGGCTGTAAGTCTTTAATTAAAGTTATGGCCTCATCTACATGACTGGCTTCTCCTATAATTTCAAACTCTTGGTATTTTTCTAATGCACGTTTTACTTCTTCTCTAGCCAAACGTTCATCATCAATGATTATGGTTTTATATCTTTTCATCTTCAATATGCATTGGAATTATTATTTCTGCAACTACACAGTCATTTTCTTTCGCTATTAAGCTAAAATTAGCCTTGCCTTTATATTGGATTTCTAAGCGTTTTTTTAAGTTTTTTATACCTAATCCAACACTTTTGTTTTTGTTAATTACTCCAGGATTCTCAACCGTAATATGAATATTCGCATCCTGTTTATTAATTTTCAAGAAAACAACACCACCTCCAACTTTTAAGTCAATGCCATGTTTTATAGCATTTTCAACTAACAACTGAATACTTAACGTGGGAATCTTATAATTAATCAGGTTATTATCAATATTGGTTTTTAGTTGCAGTCGTTCTTCAAAACGCATTTTTTCTAATTCAATATAATCATAAACTAAGGCAAGTTCATTTTTAATAGAAATTAAACCTTTGTCTTTTTCATATAATGATGACCGTAATAAATCTGACAATAAATCAATTGCTCTTCTTGCCACGTTAGGATTTTCGATGACCAACGATTTAATTGAGTTTAAGGAATTGAATAAGAAGTGAGGATTTAATTGAGCCGATAAATTATCTAATTGAGCTTGTTTAGCTATTAAAGATAATTGAGCATTTTCTTTAGCCGTAACAACTTCCTTCTGATAATAATGATACAAGTGATACGCCAAAATCCAAATAGACATTAATCTTAGTCCGGTAAGTAATATTGGATCCCAGTAAATAATAGACTTCCATAGATTTTTATCCTCGCCTGCAATCAAAGTCCAGTAAGCATGCCATTTCAAATTGTTTATTAACACGTATAAAACAGCTAATAAAAGTATTGTAGGCACTAAACGGATTAGTAGTTTTTTTATAGGTAAACTACTCCATTTTGCTTTTAAGGCAAATCGTCTGTACATGTGTGTTAAAAATATTCCAATCGAAATATCTAATACATAATTTAACAGCGTATAAAAAATGCCATAATTATCTCTTGTATATACTGTATATGCCCAATAAACAGAAACAATACTCCATCCTATTAATTGACATTTCCAATAAAGAGATATTCTTGTATTACTAATATTTGTTTTCTTATTGATATCCATTCCTAAACAAAGCAACGAAATACTTTTAAATAGTGAAAGGAAAAATACAGGAACGTCAAATATGAGGTTTAAATGCTGTTATAAAACAACATGCTAAGTTCTAATCATTCTAATTATAAAGTCAGAACTAATTGTTGTTCTTTAAGTAAGAATTAGGTGTGGTACCTTCCATTTTTTTGAAGAATGTATTAAACACTGTTTTAGAGTTAAAACCACTATCGTAAGCGACAGCCATAATTGTTAAACCTTTATTTTCTTCTAAAAGAACACGTTCTTTAAATTCATTCACTCTAAAGGTATTCACATATTCCGAAAAGTTTTTTTGAAAGCCCAGATTTAATAACTGAGAAACATAATTAGCAGGAAGTTCCAAGTAAGATGCTAAATCTTTTAATGATAAGTCTGGGTTTAAATACAGTTTGTAATCCATCATAATTTGCTTCAACTCTATACTGTACTTTTTAATGTCGTTTGTATCTAGTAAAACTTGTTTGTACTTTTTTTGTTGTTTGTAGTTAACATTATCAGGAATTGCTTTAAGCATGATGTCTTTAAACCTTTTGTGATGTTTTACAGGTTTCAGAATTGGTGATGGATTTAATAGCAAAACTAATGGTAAACGTTTATTATATGCTTGCTCTACTAAATCAATTACCTTTTCATTATTACCTAATAAGGCATTAACTAATATCATAAATGTAAATGCCTTATCTACAAGTTCCGTTGTTAAATAAGATTTTAATTCCTTTAATCCCTGATTGCACTTTTCAGTATCATTGAGTTTTGCATAACACATGGTTAACCCTCCTAATTTGGTAAGGTCTTTCACAGAAACTCCTTCAAGTGAATTAAAATAAGTTAAGGCTTCTTTTGGTTTGCCTGATAGTAATATACAAGTCCCAATGTAGATTGGTGGAAAGGGTAACATTGGATCTAGCTCCAATGCCTTTTCCATATGTGTAATTGCAGTATCATATTTTTCTTTTAAGTAATACAAGAAACCCTTGTAATGATGATTTATAGCAGCAAAAGGATCTAATTGTAATGCTTTGTCGAGATAATTTTGAGCTGCATCTAGTTTCCCTTCTACAGTTAAAAAGTTAGAAATGGTTAAGTAAATATCGTCTGCTTGTTGTATCTCTAAAGCCTTATTGGCATGTTCGTAAGCTTTCTTAAGATTCCAGTTTTGCCAGCATTCTATCCAAGCCTTATTCAATTGAGACCTGGATGAATTTGGGTCTAGCTCTAATCCCTTTAACAAATAAGGCTGTGCCTTCTTGTAGGCTTCAAATGCAGGTAACAACCCCATGGTTCCCATATTAAAAAAAGCTAAATTAATATCTAGATAGGGATTGGGAAAATTGGGTGATTTTTGAATTACTTTTTTTAAGATCTTGATCCCTTTTATAGAGTTTTTATAATCCAACTTCATGATGTAATACCTGCCTTTCAGATATTCTCTATAAATAGCTACTGGAACATCTATAGGTGCTACTAGTTTATCTTCAATTTCAAGATGCCCTATGTGTTCGCGTAATTTTTCAGCTATAAACAGACTAATTTCATCTTGTATTTCAAAAATATTGTCTGGGTTTCTATCAAAAGTTTCTGACCAAAAATGAAAATCATCTAGAGTATCTATCATTTGCACTGTTATGCGCATTTTCTTTTTTGACACTCTTACACTACCCTCAATAAAAGTCGCTACATTTAATTTCTCTCTTATCTCTTTAATAGTTACTGTTTTGTTTTTGAAGTAAAATGAAGATGTTCGAGAAGTAACCGAAAGTTGTTTGATTTTTGCTAATGCGTTAATGATTTCTTCTGTTAATCCATCACAAAAGTATTCGTTTTCAATGTTGTTACTCATATTGACGAATGGAAGTACTGCTATGGATTTATTATCTATCATTATATTTTTTACCCTTATTTCTCTCTAAATGTAATATAAATTTTTAGTTTGGAAATTGAATTCATTAGATATTTTGTTTCTTACAAAAACCATAATTTATCTTTTGCATGTTCTGGAATTGGAGCATTAAAACGAGGTGCTAGTTCTGCAACCATTGCTGGGTATTTTATGGTAACAGGTACATTTTGTTGTCTTAATGATTTCCAATATAATCTACTAAATTGATATACTTGGGTAAGTAATTCTGTTATAATATTTGCATCTTCGAAAGCGTCTTTGTCTGGACTTGATATACTAATTTTAATAGGGAATGGATAACTTTCTGTAGCAGAATACTTATTATCATTGTTATACCTAGCGTTGTTAAATAGGAAAAATATATTTAAACCTATTCTGATATACGTACCACTTTTTGGCATTAAATTAGACCAATTGCTATCATAGGCAATAATGTCTTGTGCTTCAGTTTTGTTGATGTTTAAAATATATAGAGCACATGTAAGCCTAATAGTTTCATACCTTATTTTATGGGTTTTATTTCTTTTTCCCTCATGTCTTTATAGAAATGAATAACGACTTTGTCAGGTTCAAAATGAGATGAGAAATTTCTGATCTTTTTACAAATATTACCTGCTAATGCTTTACTACTGCTTTCTGAGAAGTAATCGAAATCTCTAAACAAACCATTATTTTGAAAGCTAAATGCACTTGCAATGTATCTTCTATTTTCATCTTGAAACGTAAATGCGCCAACACCTATAACCAATTCTTTTTTTTCTGTAATAGCTAGTTTCCAAGGTACTCCTCCTAATTTTACGTGTATAAAATTTAGTTAAAAAAGAACAGATTTAGAACAGATAAAGGAAGATTGTTTTTGTTAAAGTAAAGAAAAACAAGTAGTTGTGTAGTAAGGAAAAGTGTATTACTTTCCGATACAATATATAACTAACCCTGTATTCATTGGTAATACTGCATATGGGCAACAAATAGCATACAAAAAACATATAAAAAGAGAAGATTAGCAACAACTATTAATAAATAGAGCAACAAATATAGCATAAAAAAAACCGCTCGATTAGAGCGGTTTCCAAACAAAAACACCAAGCATTAATTAGCTGTTCCAGAGCCTAAATAAATACTGTTTGATACTTGACTACCATCAGCAGTAATAAACGCCATAAATAGCTCTACTGTATCTCCTGCATAAGTTGTTGGGATTGGAACAATTTGAGAACCAACAGTTCTGTCGGCTCCATCAAGTAAAGAAATAGATTCCTTTTTTGAGGGGTTGTAAATCAATAACATTGACTTGTCAGTAGCATTTGCATTACCTTCAGCAGAGTTATCATCCCAATCAAAGGTAACTTCTCCAGCAGTTGCTAAATCAGTCGTTGGGTTTAACGCACCAGATAAACCTCCTCGACTTACTAAAGCGTTCGGATAGTCAACAACAAAGTTAGGTTCAGTACCTGTAATCGCATTATTCAACACATACGACATTGCAGCATTAAATTCTGTTTTCTTAACTGCTAATCCTTTATACCCTAACTTAATAAAAGGCTTTACAGCCTGTAAAAATTCTAAAGTGGCAGTAAACTTTGTTCTTTGGTTTACTTGACCAACAGTTCTTGGATTGGCTACACTTGAGGGTTTAATTCTAATGTAATCAATTCCTTTCCAGCTTCCACCGATAACGTTTCCAACCTTACCTGAAAGCCCTCCTAAAATACCTTGGGAAATTTTACCCATAACATAAATAATTTAAATGAAACTTATTTTTCTTCGGACTTGGTACGGACTTAACACGAAGTTGTACCTTCCGACTGAATATATGGCAAGTTTTATGCTATTCGTTAGATATGGATTTTGTTGCTTTAGATTGCTTCTTTTTGCATTTTAGAAAATAAACTTTGAATGTATGACACTTTCAAATCTGCCATTTTTGAAATGACTTTTTGAAGTTCGTCTTCTTTTTTACTAATCGCTGACACTATATTAATATGCTTTTGCAATTGAAATTCGTTATTTATTAATGATATAAAACTATTTTTTAGAGTATTTCTGCAATCATCTCTTGAAATAAATGGAATAACACTTCCTTTTAAATAGTAAGCATAAAACCCGCCTATTTGCAACATCATAGATAAGTTAAAAAGTGTGTGTTTTACCTCTTCTGTTGTAGTAGTGACAACGAAACAGTTAGCACAGGATTTTAAGAGTGGTTTTCCGCTGTTTAGCCCTTTGTTTAGTATAAAAAAATGAGGGTTTGAGTAAGCTTTTCCGACTTGGTGTGTTTTTAGTTCAAAAGTTGACATAGCTATCCAATTTAAAATTGCTTCGCTACGCTTCGCGCCATTATTTTTTTTTGAAAAGAAAAAAGATAGCCATAGTTGTTGTGGCGTGGGTAAGGCTGTCAAGGTTTTTGGATAAAAGTTTTTTTATTGAATGACTAAATCAAAAAAAAAGGTATTGAAAAAAGTTTTATTCAAAACCCGTAGGGCTTGACCTTTATAGCCTTGCGCGTTGGCTGTGGTAGCCACATATATTTGCTACCTTTTTTTATTTATTGACTGTTCTTCTAAAACATCTAAAATATCTTGTTTTTTATATAAGATTCTGTTGCCCATACGAATTGGATTTAAAATACCGTGTTTATTCCAAGAATGTATTGTTACCAAACTGATTCTTAAATATTCGGCTACTTCTTGTCTTGTTAGTAATTCATCATTTTTTGATTTTGATAGTTCTTTAAGGTAATCTTCAATTTTAAACAATAATTTATCTGCTACCTTATCCGCTAATTCATCAACTGTGACTTCTGTAATTTGGATTGTTTTTGTAATCATATTGAAATGTATTTAATTTATTGAACAACACTTTTTGGGGCATAAACTCTTAAAAAAATAGGTTACATCCAATTTGAGCGTGGGGTGAAGCGTTTGTATGGGTAGCGTTTTAAATAGTTGTTTGATAAAACAGCATTTAAACAAGCTACTTATACAGGACTTTTAGGCAATAGCTTTTTGTTTTTTTGAGGCACGATAAAAAGCAATATGCTATGGCGTATTACTGCATATTATGAACCTATTTTTTTAAAACCGCTGACTTGGGTGGTGGGGAAAAGTGGACTTTTAAATTTGTTAACGAAATGAAACAAACAAAGACTTGAGGTAAGGAATACTTGGACTTAACGATGGTTTTGTGCAGCTTGAATGAGATAACGAATATTATTATCAATTAACGTAACCCTTAAAATATTCAGATGTTTAATGTTTGTTCAAAATGTGGTTATATGTTCCGATGTGCGCGTTGGAATTGCGGATATTTTACATAATACCAGTTATAGCTACAAAATGCATTAACACTGCGATAGCAAACCTTTGAAAAGTGCCGTTTGCTACTATAACTTCTATTATGTAACATAGCTTGGGATTGGTTTTGTGGCGTAATAGTTGTTTGTGCGTTGGCAATGGCTCTTTGCTTTTTTATTGTACCAATTTTATAAAATAACGACGTTTAAATAAAACAAGCAATGTGCCATTATAGCTTTAGATACAAGTATTATGACATAAAACCAATTATGCATTGGCGCGCGGAACAACACAAAAGACAGAGGATTTTGAGCTTTCGACAGGCTCAAGCCAAGGCAAGCGAAAAAACTGGGTTTTGGGTTGTGGGGAATAAAAAAGAGCCTTCCGAAAAAGACTCTTTCATTATTGCTTAATGGTCGTGATTTGAATGGTCATCACTTTCTTCTTCACCAGATTGATTCATCATCATATCGTGGTCGTATTTACAACAACCTGGTAAACCATCATATGCTTCTTCATCACCTGCTACTTTTTCGGTATCATATCCTGAAGCTGCGATTGCTTTATGGATTGCCATTGCATCGGTTTTTGTATCATCAAAAGACACATCAATCTTCTTTTTATCGACATCCCAATTAGCACTTGCAACACCTTCAACACCGTTAGCTGCTTTTTCGATAGTGTTTTTACACATTCCGCAATTTCCTCTTACACCAAAAGACAGGTCTGTCATTGCCATATCTTTTGACATTTCAGTAGTTGTGGTTTCTGTTTCTTTTTTGGTTTCGTTTTTACAACTTGTTAAACCTAATGCTGCTATTACAGCTACACTTAAAATTACTTTTTTACTCACGTCGATTACATTTTTGTTTTTGTGTTCGTGATTTTTCTTTGAAAAATTCATTGTTTAAAATTTAATTGTTATTACTTGATTTATTATTCTATTACTTGTTTTACTTCACCACAGGTTAGCATTGCTTCGCCAAAATATGGATTGATTACTTTTTCTTCTTTGCTTAACCAATAAGCACCATTATTGTTATCTGCCATTGGACAAAATTCTACATAGACCTTTTCATTGATACCAAATAGTTGTACAGCATTGATTAGATGTGATGATAAATGTTTAAAATGGTCTCTTTGTGATTTTATATCGGACGTTTCAGAAATTGAAGTTGCAGAAGATTTTATTTCGCCTTCTAATGACATCCAATGGTTATGCGCCTTATTATCTGACAACAATTTCATATCTACTTTGTTCAATTTATTTAATAAAGTTGTTGCGTTTGCTGAAGTACTTATTGAATCTTCTTTTACTAAAGCATCTTTTAAATTGATATACGCATTGTAAACACTATTTAACTGTTGTTGAAATTTCTCTGATACTTCCAAACGCTCATTCATATTAGTGTGGTCACTTTCTTTGTTAGATGCATTGTTATCCATACCTAAATGACCTTCGTGTCCAGTCATTACTTTACCACCATCTTTATTCATCATAGACTTTTTGCCTTGTAATTGTGCTGCTGCATCAACCGTAAATGTTCCGTTAGTCACTATTTCATTTCCAACAAATAAACCTTCTACAACTTCATATTCATTACCAATTTGATTGCCTAATTTAATTTCACGCATTTCAAAAATAGGTTGGTCTGGATTTGTTTTAAGGTACACCACAGAACGTTCACCTGTCCATAATACAGAAGATGCAGGAATTGATAATACTTCATCATTTTTAGCTGTACTGCCTTCAATATTTGCGGTTACAAACATTCCTGGTTTAAATACATCGTCCTTATTGCTTAAAACAACACGTAAGGTTACAGTTCTTGTTTTCGTGTTTAAAACTGGGTCAATGAAATCTACTTTACCTTTAAACTCTTTATTAGGATAAGCATTGGTTGTTATCATCACTTCCTGTCCTTTTTTAAAGCGGTCAATCTGATTTTCATACACATCAAAGTTTCCCCAAACTGTGTTGAGATTGGCAATTTTTAATAAGGGTTGTCCTTGTTTGATGTAATCGCCTTGCTCTACCAATTTTTCTGTAACAGTACCCGAAACGGTTGCATAAACAGGAAAGTTTTCTTTTACTTTTCCTGTTTCTTCAATCTGGTTGATTTGATTTTCAGAGAGTTTCCATAATTTCAATTTATTACGGACTGCTTTGTATAAAGCAGGTTGAGATTCCTTTAAAGAAGCTGCTGTGATTAATTCTTGTTGTGCTGCATAGAGTTCTGGCGAATAAATGGTTGCCAATAATTGACCTTTACGAACTTCTTCGCCTGTAAAACTCACATTCAAACGTTCAATTCTTCCAGCGAAATAACTTACCTGTACTGCATTGGCTTCTTCGTTTTCAGCAATTTTACCAGATAACTTTATGGTGTTGCCTTCAACATTTCCCTTGCCTACAACAGTTGTTTGAATATTGGCTAATGCCATCGCATTTTCTGTTAGTTTAAATTGGTCTGCCATTAAGCCATCACTTCCGCTTTCCGCAGGAATTAAATCCATACCACAAATGGGGCAGTCGCCTGGCTCTGGTTGCATAATCTGTGGATGCATAGAACACGTCCACATTTGATTGGTTGCTGCAACCGCATCGTGATTATGGTCTATTTCTTCATTTGATGAGCCACCAAAAAGCAACCAACCCAATAACACACCTACTACGAGTATGCCAATATATATGACTATTTTATTATTTTTCATTCTCTAATCGTTTTATCATTGCTTTCATTTCTTCTATTTCTTTACGTTGTGCTTTTATAATGTCTTCTGCTAATTTTTTAACTTCTGGGTCTTGAATATCTGCTCTTTCACTTGTTAAAATAGCGATAGAATGATGTGGTATCATTGCTTTCATCCAAAGGACATCACCAATAATTGGTGCTTGTGTTCTCACCAACCCTAATGCACCTACAAACAGAATGAAACTACTTGCGAGTATTGCGATATTCTTCTTTTTATCATTATACATTTTTCGCATAAAAAACCACATTATTACTGCCATTGTTGAAATTCCTAAACACGTCATATAGAATCGTGTTAAACTAAACCATACGTGGTCTATGGAATAGGTGTTTAAATACATTGTGATGTACATTGCTACAAATGAGCAAGCCAACATTATAAAGAAGGTTTTGTAATTTCCTTTGTTTGAGTGTTTTTTTGAATTTTCCATAATTATTTGATTTTATAGTTATACTTTAATTGTTCTTAATCGTAGTGCGTTACCTATTACCGAAACCGAACTAAAACTCATTGCTAAAGCTGCTATCATTGGCGAGAGTAGTATTCCGAAGAATGGAAACAACACACCTGCTGCAATAGGCACACCTAAAGTGTTGTAGATAAGTGCAAAAAATAGGTTTTGCTTAATGTTCTTCATTACAGCATTACTTAAATTTTTTGCTTTTACAATACCGTGTAAATCGCCTTTTACGAGTGTTATCATAGCACTTTCTATCGCTACATCTGTTCCCGTACCCATTGCAATACCTACATCACTTTTTGCCAATGCTGGTGCATCATTAATGCCATCACCTGCCATAGCAACTACTTTTCCATTTTTTTGTAGTTTCTCTACTTCTTTGAGTTTGTCTTCTGGTAGCATACTGGCTTTAAAATCTGCAAGATTTAGTTCTGATGCTACTGCTTGTGCTGTATTGTGATTATCACCTGTTAGCATTATTACATCTATCCCTTTATCTTGAAGTGCTTTAATGGCTTTAGCACTTGTTTCTTTTATTTTATCGCCTATAACTACATATCCAACTACGGTTTCATCTATTGACAAATAAGAAACTGTTTTACCCTGTTCTTGGTAAGATTTAGCTTCGTCTTTCATTTTAGAAGTAATATCCGCTTTAGCATATTCCATCATTTTAGGATTACCTAATGCTACATTTTTTCCATCAATTTTAGCTTCAACACCTTTTCCTGTAACAGCACTAAAATCTTCGGACTTTAAAATTTCTGCGTTGTGTTCTTTGCCATATTTAACTGTCGCTTCTGCCAAAGGATGTTCGCTATTTGTATTTAATGACACGATGTATTGTAACACTTCTTTTTCGCTTAAAGCATCATTAAAAGCTCCAACGGTTTCAACTGTTGGTTTTCCTTCGGTAATTGTTCCTGTCTTGTCAACGATAAGCGTATTTACCTTATCCATTTTTTCAAGAGCTTCAGCATTTTTAATCAATACACCATTTTGAGCACCTTTACCCACACCAACCATTACAGACATTGGTGTTGCTAAACCTAAAGCACAAGGACAAGCAATGATTAGTACTGCAATTGCATTGACAAACGCATACACATAAACTGGTTCTGGTCCCCAAATAGACCATACAATAAATGTGATAATAGAAATAAGAACTACAACTGGCACAAAATAGCCTGAAACTTTATCTGCTAAATTTTGAATAGGTGCACGACTTCTACTGGCATCATTAACCATATGAATGATTTGTGATAATAAAGTGTCACTTCCTACCTTTTCTGCTTTCATTAAAAAGGATTGATTCCCATTAATGGTTCCGCTACTTACTTTATCTTCTTGAGATTTGTTTACAGGAATAGGTTCGCCTGTAATCATAGATTCATCAATAGTTGTTTCGCCTTCAGTTATCACACCATCCACAGGAATTTTATCTCCTGGTTTCACTTTTAGAATATCATTAAGTTCTATCTCGTCAATACTGACTTCAACTTCTTCACCATCTACTATTTTTATGGCTTTATTAGGTGCTAATTTCAACAGTTCTTTTACTGCCGAATTGGTTTTACTATGTGCACGAGCTTCTAACAATTGACCTAAAAGCACTAACGTTAAAATCACAGTTGCTGCTTCAAAATAGACGTGAACTGCACCTGATTCTGTTTTAAATTGACTTGGAAATACGTCTGGAAAGAACATACCAAAAACACTAAACGACCACGCCACACCTGCACCAATCCCAATAAGTGTAAACATATTGAGATTCCAAGTCTTAATGCTTTTATAGGCACGTTCAAAGAACATCCAAGTGGCATAAAACACTACTGGAATTGATAATGCAAACTGAATCCAGTTCCAATATTTCTGTTCCATTATATCGTACAACGGATTGTTATTGAGCATTTCGCTCATAGCCATTAAGAAAATGGGCAAGGTAAATGCTGTGGCAATCCAAAATTTCTTTAATAGCTTTTTATACGTTTTTTCTTCTGCTGAACTATCTGCTTCCATTGGCACTAAATCCATCCCACAAATAGGACACGAACCTGCTTCTTCTTTTACAATTTCTGGATGCATCGGACACGTCCATTGTTCCTTTGAAGTTGCTGATAGATTTTGTTCTTCCACCAAATCCATTCCGCAAACAGGACAATCACCTGGTTTGTTATAGATTTTATCGCCTTCGCAATGCATAGGACAATAAAATGTGCCTGTACCTTTAGGTTGCTTTTCCTTTTTAGCTTCTGAATGCTGATGGTGTTCACCTTGTTTATGAATGCTATATGTACCACCATCCTTTTTTAAGGCTTCTTGAAATGTTTCTATGGGAATATGTGATTCCATTTCTATGTTAGCTTCTGCCTTATCTAAATCGACTGTTGCTTTTGAAACACCTCCTACTTTAGAGAGCGTTTCCTCAACGTGACTGCGACAACCGTTGCAGGTCATTCCGTGTATGTGATATGTGTGTGTCATTGTTTTACTGAATTAAATAATTAATGATTGTACTTTGCACATAGTAGGTCTTCACAGATTCTATTTGGTTCATTTGAAACTTTAGCTGCAACTCTTGAATATCCAAAACATCATTAAAATCAATCGTTCCTGTTTCATAGCTTTTGATTAAAATGTCTTCTGCATCTTTGGCTTGCTGTAGGTTTTTGGTTTGGGTAGCATAACTTATTCTTGCAGAAATGCGTTCGTTATTCGCTTTGTCTAAAAGCGTTTCCAATGCATTTAAACGTTCCTGTTTTTGAGCAGTAATTTCCTGCTGTTGCAAATCATTTTGTTTGGTTTGGGATTTATATTTCTTATTGAAAATTGGGATAGATACCGAAACCATTGGCATTACAATATCCTTTCCGTTATCGCTGAAATCCATATTTGGTCTTTCAGCAACATTGATATAATCTAATCCAAAACCAATCATTGGACTGCTTTCTTTTTGATTCAATAATTCTGATTGCTCTATGGATTGATAGAGTTTATCAAATTTTAGTAATTCAGGATGTAATACTAATTTTTCAAAAGTAATATCAAAGTCTTCAGAAGGTATCATTAAACTATCTACCACATTCACGGTAACATCATTACCTCTATTCAATAGATTATTGAAGTTAGTTTGTTCTGCTAAAAATTGTTGTTGCAATACGTCTTTTAATTGTTGCATTTCGTTTTGACGCATTTGTAAACGCAATACATCAACCGCTGATGCTTTACCAACCTCAACAGAAGTCAAAGCCATTGTTTCATAAGTTTCTAACAGATTGATATTCTCTGTTAATACCTTTTGTTTTGCTTTATTAGCATATAGTCTATAATAAGATTGTGAAACTGAAGACATTAGTTTTCGCTTCGCAATTACAATATCTTCATACTTAACATCTGCTAACGAACTAACGTAATTTTCTCTTGCCGAAATATTACCAAACCACGGTAACATTTGTTTTGCAGACACCTTAAAGCGTTGAGCACCTGTTCGAGTTTCTGGTTCACTTACAAAATAACCAACTCCAAATTCTGTATTAGGAACCGTATTTACTTCATTTACTTTTTCTGAAACCCTTTTGTATTGCAATTCAAATTTTTGAATTTCAGGGTTGTTATCTAATGCTTCATTAATGAGCACATCTAATTGTTGCGCATTTCCTTTGAGAACAAAGATTAAAAAACAAAGAAAAATGACTGACTTTATGTGTGATTTTATATGTTTCATTATACTGTTCTTTTAAGTTTAACTTCTGCTTTCCAACTATATAAAACAGGGACTACAAATAGTGTTATTAAAGCGATTAACATTCCACCAAAACTTGGTATTGCCATAGGTATCATAATATCACTACCTCTTCCTGTAGATGTTAATACTGGTAATAATGCCAATATGGTAGTAGCAGTTGTCATTAAACAAGGTCTAATACGTTTTTCTCCTGCTTCTACTACTGATGCTCTGATTTCTTTTTTATTTTCTGGTGTATTTCTATCAAATGTTTGTGTTAAATAAGTTGCCATTACAACTCCATCGTCTGTTGCAATACCAAAAAGAGCAATAAACCCAACCCAAACCGCTACACTTAAATTAATGGGGTGCATTTGAAATAAATCGCGCAGATTTTCACCAAAGACATTGAAGTTTAAGAACCAATCTTGACCATAGAGCCATATCATTACAAAACCACCAGCAAAAGCAACTGCAATACCTGTGAATACCATTAGTGATGTCCCTACTGAACGAAATTGGAAATACAGAATTAAGAAAATGATTGCCAACGCTAAAGGCACAACAACCGACAAGGTTTTTTCTGCTCTTAATTGGTTTTCATACGTTCCCGTAAATTGGTAGTTGATACCTTTTGGGACTACCAATTCGCCACTATCTATCTTTTCTTGAATTAAGGTTTGTGCATTTTCTACCACATTGACTTCTGCAAAACCATCCATTTTATCAAATAACACATAGCCAACTAAAAAAGTGTCTTCACTTTTAATTACTTGTGGACCTTGTTCATATTTTATAGTCGCCAATTCACTTAAAGGAATAGGGCTTCCTTTTTCAACAGGCACATAGATTTGTTTTAAATCGGTTGGATTTGCTCTTAATTCTCTTGGGTAACGAACTCTAACACCATAACGCTCACGACCTTCTACTGTCTGTGTTAATACCATACCACCAACAGCCACTTTCAAAACATTTTGAACTTCCTCAATGGTTACGCCATAACGTGCAATTTTCTCTCTATCAATATCAATTAACAAATAAGGTTTACCAACAATACGGTCTGCAAAAACAGCTTCTTTTTTAACACCTTCAGCTTGTTTAAGTATATCTTCTAACTGAACACCAAATGCTTCTATTTGTTTTAAGTCTTGACCTTTAACTTTTATTCCCATAGGTGCACGCATACCAGTTTGTAGCATTACTAATCGGGTTTCAATAGGTTGCAATTTTGGTGCAGATGTAACGCCTGGTAGTTTGGTAACTTTAACAATTTCGTTCCAAATATCATCTGGTGATTGTATTTCAGGTCTCCAATTTCGATAGAACTCTCCATTATTGTCTGGAATGAGTTGAGACCTTTCGACTGTGCTCAAGGTGACATTTTCTGTATTATTTGGATTTGCGATAAATCGACCATCTTTTAATTCAAACAAGCCATCATTATTCACTTTGTAGCGTTGACGTTCTCGATTTTCATTCAGCATATATTCTGACTTATACTGAATAACATTTTCATACATTGATAGTGGTGCTGGGTCTAAAGCAGATTCTGTACGACCTGCTTTTCCGACTACTGTTTCAATTTCAGGAATACTTGCAACTGCCATATCTAACTGCTGTAAAACACGCTTATTTTCTTCTACACCAGAATGTGGCATCGAAGTAGGCATCAATAAAAACGAACCTTCATTTAATGATGGCATAAATTCTTTACCTGTGTTTTTCATAATGAAAAAACCAGCAATGACAATTGCAGTTGGAATTGAAAGAAATAGTAATTTATTATCTAAACACCATCTTAAAATTCGAGTATAATACCTGATAAACAATGAGAAAACACCCAATAAGCCAAAGCAAATGACACCAACAAAGATGAGGTTCCAGAAGATACTTTTATCAACTCCTAAAGGTCTCCAATATTCCGCTAACAGAAATACTATTGCAGTTGTACATATTATGATATTAATTAAGTTGGATTGTTTTTCTGTTATTTTATTTTGAGTACTTAACAATGCTGTGATACCAAAAGCTATCAATATTAATCCTAACCAATAACCATAGATTATTGCTATTATCCCTAATACTATTAAAACGCCATTTAAAGCATATTTAAAATGCGTTTTTATGCTTTTCTTTCTGAATAAAAACGCTGCAAAAGGTGGAATTAAAAACAATGCTACAATTATTGAAGCTGTTAATGCAAAGGTTTTTGTGAATGCTAATGGTCTGAACAATTTACCTTCAGCGCCAATCATTGTAAATACAGGAATGAAACTTATAATTGTAGTCATTACTGCGGTTACGATTGCACCAGAAACTTCGGCTGTTGCGTTGTAAACTACTGTATTAATGGATTGTGTTCCATCATCTTCATCTAAATGCCGAATGATATTTTCTGATAGTATAACACCAACATCGACCATTGTTCCGATAGCAATTGCAATACCAGATAATGCGACAATATTAGCATCGACGCCAAAGAGTTTCATCGCAATAAATACCATTAAGACTGCAACTGGTAATAATCCTGAAATCAAGACAGAAGCTCGAAGATTAAACACCATAATGATTATAACCAAAATGGTAATCAATATTTCAAGAGTTAAGGCTTCATTGAGTGTACCTAAAGTTTCTTGTATCAATTCTGTTCTGTCATAAAAAGGCACTATGGTAACTTGTGATGTTCTTCCATCTGCCAAAACTTTTGAAGGTAATCCTGCACTTAATTCATTAATTTTTTCCTTTACGTTATTAATGACTTCCATTGGGTTTGCTCCATAACGAGCCACCACAACAGCACCAACAACTTCAGCACCTTCTTTATCCAATAAACCTCGTCTTGTTGCTGGACCTAATGAAACTTTTCCAATGTCTTTAATTTTTATTGAAGTGAAATTTTCAGAATCAACTACAGCATTTTCAATATCTGCAATGGATTTTACATACCCCAAACCACGAACTAAATATTCAGCTTGGTTAATTTCCAAGGTTTGTGCGCCAATATCCTTATTACTTTCTTTTACAGCTTTAACAATATGATGTAACCCAATGTTATATTGACGCATTAGTTCTGGGTTTACATCCACTTGGTACTCTTGAACATAACCACCAATTGATGCAACTTCAGAAACACCGCTTGCAGAGGACAAGGCATATTTAACATAGTAATCTTGAATACTACGTAATTCGTGTAAATCCCAACCACCTGTTACATTACCGTTCTCATCACGACCTTCAAGTGTGTACCAAAATATTTGTCCTAATCCTGTGGCATCTGGACCTAACGCTGGATTAACACCTTCGGGTAATAAACCACTTGGTAAGGAATTAAGTTTTTCGAGAATACGACTTCTGCTCCAGTAAAATTCTATATCCTCTTCAAAAATGATATAGATGCTTGAAAACCCAAACATAGAGGAACTACGAATGGTTTTCACTCCAGGAATACCCAATAATGATGTGGTTAATGGATAGGTTATTTGGTCTTCTATATCTTGTGGGGAACGACCATCCCACTTGGTAAATACGATTTGTTGATTTTCACCTATATCGGGAATAGCATCTACTGCTACAGGGTTACTTGGCAAAAATCCTGTATCCCAATTAAAAGGTGCATTAACAGTTCCCCATCCAATAAAAAGGACAAGTAGTAAAACTGCAACGAGTTTGTTTTCTATTAAAAATTTGATGCTTTTATTTAGCATATGATTGATTTTAAACAATTAGACAATAGTGTTGTAAAAACACCGAATACAGTAAATTATCCTTACGACATTGCAGTCATAGGATAAAAGAGTCTATTGTTTAAAAATCAAATTAAGTATGTCTCGTCAATCTTGTAGAGTTGCCTTATGACGAGTGGTGGTTTGTATTCTTCGTAGGTAGATACATTACTGTCTAAACCTTCAAAAAGGTTAATGTAAGTATAAACAAATGAAGCGATGAATACTTGTTGCTCAAACGTGATTTTGTCAACTTGCAATTGTAATTCGTCTTGACCTTCAATTGCTAATTGTTTATCATCACAACAATTTTTCTTGGTAATAGAACATTCTTCGGTTGAAGGCTTTTCCATTTCCATTCCGCAACCTTTGGCTTTTTGAAAGATAGCAGATTCTACTAAAGTATCTCCACAATAATGCATATTCACAGTAAATGACATTGTAGAGAATAACACTACAAAAGTCATTGCTAAAGACATTATTTTATGGAAAATCTGCTTCATATTGATTGCGAAGTTACGAAATTTTAACAACTATTGATTTTGTTTAACAGAAGTTTAATTGATTAATCTGCTTAATCCCATTTCATTTTCTGCAATCGAACTGCATTTAAAATTGCTAATAATGCTACTCCTACATCTGCAAAAACAGCTTCCCACATTGTGGCTAAACCACCTGCTCCTAATATCAAGACAATAACTTTAACTCCAAACGCTAAAATGATATTTTGCCAAACAATTTTTCTTGTAGAACGACTTATTTTAATGGCTCTAACTACTTTTGAAGGCTGGTCGGTTTGAATGATAACGTCTGCTGTTTCAATAGCTACATCACTACCTAAACCACCCATTGCAATACCAACGTTACTTGCTGCTAAAACAGGTGCATCGTTAATACCATCACCTATAAAGGCTATTTTGTTTTCAGGATTTTTCTTTAAAATTTCAACTTCGTTTAATTTATCTTCTGGAAGTAAACCACCTTTAGCATTTTCGATATTCAACTCTTTAGCGACTTGTTGCGTGATGGAATCTTTATCACCGGAAAGCATCATAATATTTTTAATGCCTACTTTGTGTAATGCTGTAATAGTTTCTTTTGCATCTTCCTTTAATTCATCTGCTATGACTACATAACCTGCAAATTGATTATCGATTGCTACTAAAACAATAGATTCTACAATAGATTCCGTTTCAGATGGAACATCAATATTATTAGTAGTCATTAAGGCTTTATTTCCTACTAAAACTGTTTTACCATTTACAATGCCTTTTAAACCTTTACCTGCAATTTCAGAAACGTCTTGTGCTTCAAAATCTTCTCCCTCTGATTTATACTCTAAAATTGCTTTAGCAATTGGATGCGTGGATTGTTCTTCCATCGCCATTAAATATTGCATAAATTCGGTTTCTTTCCAACCGATTGCTTTTACTTCTTTGATTTTAAAAACACCTTTGGTAACGGTTCCTGTTTTGTCCATTACCAAAGTACTTATCTTGGTCATTGCATCTAAAAATGAAGCACCTTTAAATAAAATTCCATTTTTTGAAGCTGCTCCCAAACCACCGAAATAACCTAATGGAATTGAAATCACTAACGCACAAGGACAAGATATTACCAAGAAAATTAATGCTCTGTATAACCAATCTCTAAATACATAATCATCTACAAAAAAGTAAGGTATAAAAGTAACACCAATAGCTAAAAACACAACAATTGGTGTGTAGATACGAGCAAACTGTCTAATAAATAGTTCTGTTTTAGACTTACGAGCTGTAGCATTTTGAACCAAATCTAATATTCTCGCAATAGAACTGTCTTCAAACTTATTAGTTACCTCAACTTCAATAACGCTTTCTAAATTGATACTACCTGCGTAAACCTTTGCTTCTTTCTGAATGGAATCTGGTTTGCTCTCGCCTGTTAACGCTGCGGTGTTTAGAGATGCTTTTTCGGATAATAAAATCCCATCTAACGGTATTTTCTCACCTACTCGAATTTGTATTTTTTCACCAATATTTACAGCTTCTGGCGACACACTAACATAATCACCATCACGAAATACATTGGCTTCTTTTGGTCGAACATCTAATAAGGCTTTAATATTTCCTTTTGCTCTATTAACTGCTGCGTTTTGAAATAATTCTCCTACTGCATAAAATAGCATTACTGCCACACCTTCAGGATATTCACCAATGATAAACGCACCAATGGTGGCAATAGACATTAAAAAAAACTCGGTAAAAACATCGCCTTTTATAAGACTTTTCCATCCTTCTTTAATTACAGGAAATCCAACTGGAATATATGCTAAAGTGTACCAAACTACTCGAATCAATCCTTCAAATTGAGGAATCGCATCAAAATAATCTACAGCGATACCTACCATTAACATAACAAAACTTATAATAGCAGGAATGTATGTCTTGAATGCACTTCCATCTCCGTGGTCGTGACCATCATCGTGAGAATGTTGCTCTTCTGAATTTGGTTTTAAATCTCTTAAATTGACTTTCTTTTTTTTCATTTAGTTTTGTTTTAGCAACAACTTTTGTTTTGTTGAATTGGTGGACAAGGAACTGTACCATAAGAACAATACACACAACAATCTCCTTCGATTGGTTTCAAAACCGTTTTACAATGCTCACACTCGTAAAAGAATTGACAAGCGTTAGTTGGCATATCTTCTTTCTTTTTATGACCACAGGTTGGGCAAGTGATTTCCGATTTTAATATAGTTTGCATCAATTTTAATTTTTATCAGTTACTTTATAACCCGTAGAATTAATTGCTTTCTCAATTTCTAATTCATTAGTTTTAGTTTGGTCATACTCAATGATTGCGTTACCATTCTTGTATGATGTTTTTGAGTTTACAATTCCGTTAAGTTTATTTACTTCGTGGTTTACGTGAGCTTCACAACTGGCACAAGTCATTCCACTTATTTTATACACTGTTGTTTTGATATTTGATTTATCAACGATAACAATTTGTTTCTCTGAATTTGGATAAAACATACTTGAGTAGTATGGTAATGCCAACATCACTATTGCGAATACTGTTACAACTCCTAAAAAGGTTTTTGACTGAATAAATTTTGGTTTTTTATCCGTTTCACATTCACAGTCGATTTCTTTTTCTGGTTTTAATTTTTGATACCAAGCAAAGAGAAGAACTAATATAGTTAGCCCTATTAAGTAAGGTCTAAATGGTTCTATCCAAGAAAAAGTTGAAGCTACACCACTTGTACCTGCAATTAATGCCAAAACAGGTGTGATGCAACACAATGAAGCTGTGATTGCTGTTAGGATACTTGTAACCGCTAATTTATTTTTCATTTAATATCTAATAATTTTTCAATGTCATTGGGAATAGGCATTCGTTTTAATGGTGGCACGTTTGCTCCACCAGTATTACCAAGTGGAACGTGATTTATAAATGATTTCCAGCCACCCACAAGCAACCTAATTATTTGACCTATTACTTCTTTCGTATCTTTTTGTCTAAATCCAAACTTTAGCATAAGCCAATGTGAATAGGTATGTTCTATAGGATAAGATTGTCCTATTATATGACTACGTTCTAAATGATACCAAGCATTACCAAACTGCTTATTTTCTAAACAGAAACTGTATTGTTTTAATTCTTGGTTATACGCCTGTTTTAGATGTTTAGGTATTTTAGTATTAAACTTCATATCCTCTAATTTTGGATAAATGTACTTTAATAGTAAGTGCAATGGAAGTGCAATGGAAGTGCAATAATTAGACACTACACTTATCGCAAATACCTTTTACCACCAAATTTACATTCTCTGACACAAAACCATCTGGCACTTTTATTTGAGGTATTTTATGTTCTGTTAAGCAAATGGTTTCATTGCAATTATTACAATGGAAATGTAAGTGCAAATCGGTTTCAATTTCACAATTACATCCCTTTTCACATAATGCATATTTTGTAATCCCTGTACCATCGTCTATTTGATGCACAATAGCCTTTTCTTCAAAGGTTTTAATAGTTCTGTATAAAGTGGTTCTGTCTGCTTTTGAGAAAGCATTTTCAATATCACTTAAAGTAACAGCGACCTCTTTTTCTGTAAGAAACTTATATATAAGCAAACGCATTGCTGTAACACGAATATTTTTTGACTCTAATACTTGTTCTATTGTTTCCATAATTAATGTGCGTGTTCTGCTTCTCCTTTTTTCATTTCTGCGTTAAGATAATAAGCATTGTTATAAGCAAATTTTGTATTACTTTCTATGTTTTCAGTAAATTGAACCGATACCCAATCACCATCTTTAGTGCCTAATACAACTTCGATAGGTTTAAAGCTCCAATCGTCATTTTCTTTTTCTACTGAAAACACATAATATCTTTCGCCTTCTTTTATAATTGCACTTTCTGGTAAAGCTTTTGTTTGGGTATTATCTACTTGAATTTTACCTTGAATATACATACCAGGAATTAAGTTACCTTTTTTGTTTTCTATTTCTGCGTGAACGTGGACTGCTTTTGGGTTGTCCTCAAAGGTTTTGCTTACGGAATAGATTTCTGCGATAAGCTCTGCATCTGGTATGGATTGTACCGTAAAGTTAACTTTCTGACCTTTCTGTACTTTATAAACATCTTTTTCAAAAACCATTAAATCGGCGTGAACGTGATGCGTATTTACAATTTCAAATAATTCGGTTTGTGGCTCTACATATTGACCTGTTTTTACTTCAACTTTTTGCACAAAGCCTTCTATTGGACTTCGCAATGCTATGCGCTGTGCAATTGTTCCATTGCGAACTGATGTAGTGTTAACGTTGAGTATTCTTAATTGCGCTTCTAAACCATTAACCATTGCTTTTGATGCTTGATATTCTGCTTCTGCTTTCTGGAAATTAGCACCAGAACCAACACCAGCATCGTATAATTTTTGTTGACGTTCATAATTTTTCTTTGCAAGCTCGCTATTGCTATAAGCGTTTAAATAATCCGTTTGCGCTTGTATGATATTTGGGTGCGATAGATAAGCCACAACTTGACCTTTATTAACCTTATCACCTTCAATCACTTCAATTGAAACGACATTTGCACCAACAACAGTAGTAATAGCTGCTTCGTTTTGTGGTGGTACTTCTAACGTTCCGTTTGCTTCTACATAGCCGCTCATATTACGTAATGCTAACGTATCTATTTTCATTTTCAATGCATCGAATTGCTGTTGTGAAAGCATTACTTCGTCTTCATCGTGATGCTCTTCGTTAACTTCTGTTTTTTCTTCCTCATCGTGGGAATGACCATCATTCTCGTTATGATTTTCTTTATTTCCGCAAGCTGAAACAAATATGGCTAACACCATTACGGTAAGGATTTTATATATTTTGTTTTTCATTGTCTTATTTATTAAAATATTGTAATTGAAATGTGCTTTCTAAATAGTTTACTAATGCAGTCTGTGCTTCCAGTTCCGATTGAATTGCTTCTTTTATCAACTGCGTAAATGCAGTATAATCAATTTCGCCTTCTCTATATGCCAGTAATGCACCTGTTTTTTGCTCTTTTGTTAATGGTAAAACTTGGTCTTTGTAAAACTCCCAAGATGTTTTCCATTTCATATAATTTTCTTTAGCCTGAACAAACCTTGATTGTACTTCCTGTTTTTTGAACGCTACATTGGTTTCCGCTATTTCTTTATCAATTCTGGCACTTCTAACTTGTGCTTTGCTAGAACCTGATAAAAACGGAATTGAAATTCCTGCTTGATAGGTGTAAAATCCTGAATTGCCATTTACTTTTTGTAAACCACCTTGAAGATTGAACTTTGGCAAATTATCTGCTTTTGCAGCTTTATATTTAGCTTCCGCTTCATCTACAATGCTCTGCGACATACTGTACAATGGATGACTTTCAATACTGAATGTTTCCATATCACTATCTATCGCTACCTCAAATTCATCTGAAACTGTAAAAATTTCTTCTGATACCAACCACAAATTGAATTGCTGTAAGGCAATAAGATAATTACTATAGGCTTGCGCTTTTTTATTCTGAATTTGAAACGCTTGATTTTTTGCTGCCGAATATTCTAATTTAGAAATAGCTTCGACTTCATAATTTAAAGCTACTGCTTGCTCGAATTTGGAATAAATGGAATCCAATTCCTTATACAAATCATAGTTTTGTTTCATTTGATAGCAATTAGACCAAGCTTTTTTAACTTCCAATTCTAATTCCAACTCGGAAAGTTGAAAGGCTTTTTGTTCCAATTGAATGCGTTGTTCTTGTAGCTTCTTTTTAGAACCAATGCCAAATACATCGATATTTGATTGACCAATACCAATGGTTGTATAGATGCCATTTCCATTATCAATTTCTTCTCCACCTGTAAAAATTTGAGTCGTTCCGAAATCATAGGCAGTCGATTTTAATTGTTCTTGTTTTGTAATTTCCAACTGCTTTTGCTTCAATAATGGATAATTACTTTTTGCGAGTTTAACAGCTTCCTGTAATGAAATTTCGGGAATTGTATCATTCAACTCTTGTGCATTACTTTGTGGTGAAAAGCCAAATAGTAATAATACAACTGCTGTTGCTGTTACTAACTTTTTATTTGGCTTAAACGTAAAAGATTTGTTTTCTACCCAATGATATAAAATTGGTAAAACAAATAAGGTAAGCAAAGTTGAAGTTAATAATCCACCAATAACAACCGTTGCCAATGGACGTTGTACTTCTGCACCAGCTGATGATGAAATAGCCATTGGTAGAAAGCCTAATACATCTGTAAAAGCAGTTAGCATAATAGGTCTGATTCTTCGTTTAGTACCTTCAACTATTCTATCCTTTAGATTGGTTACACCTTCTTCTTTTAATTCGTTGAGTCCGCTTATCATTACCAAACCATTTAAAACTGCAACACCAAACAGCACAATAAAACCAACACCTGCCGAAATACTAAATGGCATATCACGTAACCACAACGCCACAACACCACCAATAGTTGCCATTGGAATAGCTATGTAAATCATTAAGGTCTGTGGTAAAGATTTTAATGCAAAATATATTAGTATAAATATGAGTAACAATGCAATAGGCACAACGGTTTGTAATCGGTTGCTGGCACGTTCTAAATTTTCAAATGCACCACCATAACGAATAAAATAACCTGATGGTAATTCTAATTGTGCATCTAATTTTGATTTAATTTCAGTTACTAACGATTTTACATCACGTCCTCTAACATTAACACCTACATAGGTTCTTCTATTGGTGTTATCTCTACTGATTTGCATTGGTCCTGCTTTATAGCTTACATCTGCAATTTCACGTAAAGGAATTTGAGCACCCGAAGGTAAATTGATATACAGGTTTTGAACATCTGAAATATCCTTACGGTTTTGATCGCTTAATCGTACTACTAAATCGAAGCGTTTTTCACCTTCAAAAATTACACCTGCTGTACCACCTGCAAATGCAGATTGTACGGTTTGATTAAGCGTATTTATTTGAAGACCATATTGCGCCAATTTATTCCTGTTGTAATTGATTGTCATTTGTGGCAAACCTGTTGTGGCTTCCGCTTTCATATCACCAATACCTTCAGTACCTGCGATAATTTTAGATATTTCTTCGGCTTTTTGAGATAGAATATCAATGTCTTCACCATAAAGTTTTATAGCAATATCTTCACGAACACCTTCTAATAACTCGTTAAAACGCATTTCAATAGGTTGTGTAAACTCATAATTAACACCAGGAACCATTTCAACTGCTTCTTTCATTGCTTCAATCAATTCATCTTTTGATTCTATAGTAGTCCATTCACTTTTAGGTTTCAGAATTACAAAAACATCGGCAATATCCATAGGCATCGGGTCGGTTGGAATTTCGGCAACACCAATACGACTCACAATTTTATCAACTTCTGGAAATTTTGCTTTTACTATTTGTTCTATTTTGGTAGTAGTTTCAATAGTTTCTGTAAGTGAACTACCTGGTTTTAAAATAGCGTGAAATGCAATATCACCTTCATCGAGTTGCGGAATGAACTCGCCACCCATTCTTGAAAACATAAAAACGGTTATTCCGAACAACACAACTGCAATACCAATTACCCATTTCCCTTTTCGCAAGGCTCTAACCAATAAAGGTTGGTATTTATCTTCAACCCAATGCACAAATCTATCTCCATAAGATTTTTTATCGTTTTTAGGTGCTCTTAATATTAAAGCTGACATCATTGGCACATAGGTTAAACAAAGTACCATTGCACCAATCATAGCAAAAATAAAGGTCAAAGCCATTGGTTTAAACATCTTTCCTTCAATACCTTGTAAGGCTAAAATGGGTAGAAAAACGATAAGGATAATCAACTGACCGAAGAAGGCAGCATTCATCATCTTTTTTGAAGCATTAGAAGCAACTTTATCTCTTTCTTTAGATGTAAGTTGTTTCTTTTTCAAAACTTGTGATGCTATAAGAAAAACAGTGCTTTCAACAATAATTACAGCACCATCTACAATGATTCCGAAATCAATTGCTCCTAAACTCATTAGGTTTACCCAAACATCAAAAACATTCATTAAAATAAAAGCAAATAATAAGGATAATGGAATAGTAGAGGCAACTATTAAACCTCCTCGCCAATTACCTAATAAAAAGACCAACACAAAAATGACGATTAATGCACCTTCAATAAGATTAGTTGTTACTGTAGAAGTTGTTTCGCCAATTAATTTACTTCGGTCTAATAATGGTTCAATAATTACGCCTTCTGGTAACGACTTTTCAATTTGAGTCATTCGCTCTTTTACATTGGCAATAACATCATTGGAATTAGCTCCTTTTAGCATCATTACCAATCCACCTACAACTTCTCCTTCACCATCTTGGGTTAATGCACCGTAACGAATTGCAGAGCCAAATTGTACCGTAGCAATATCGCCAATAGTGACAGGTATATTATTAATATTCTTGACAGTGATTTTTTTAATGTCCTCTAAACTTCTCACCAAGCCTTCACCACGAATAAAATTGGCTTGATGGTTCTTTTCAATATATGCACCTCCTGTATTTTGATTATTGGCTTCAAGTGCATTAAACACATCTGTAATGGTAAGGCCAATAGCATTTAAATCGTTTGGGTCAACCGCTACTTCGTATTGTTTTATTTTTCCACCAATAGCGTTTACTTCTACCACACCAGGAACCATTGCCATTTGACGCTGTACAATCCAGTCTTGCATTGAGCGTAAATCTGCAATGTTGTATTTGTCTTTAAACTCTGGTGCAACTTTTAGTGTGTATTGGTAAATCTCTCCTAAACCTGTTGAAATAGGCCCCATTGTAGGTTCGCCAAATCCAGCAGGTATTTGCTCTTTGACTTTGTTTAGTTTTTCGGCTACTAATTGGCGAGGTAGATATGTTCCCATATCATCATCAAATACAATAGTAACCACAGATAAGCCAAAACGAGAAATTGACCTTATTTCCTGAACATCAGGAAGATTGCTCATTGCCACTTCAATTGGATAAGTAACAATTTGCTCAATATCTTCAGTACCTAAATTGGGGGATTGTGTTATAACCTGTACTTGGTTATTGGTAATATCTGGAACAGCATCTATTGGCACTTTGGTCATACTCCAAATACCTGTTCCGATTATGGTAAGCGTAAGCAAACCAATAATGAATTTGTTATTGATTGAAAAATCAATGATTTTATTAATCATAGAAAATGTATTAATTCAGTTAAACTATTCGATACAATTCTGATATAAGAAAATAGAATTACACGAAATGAAATGAACCCTTTAGGCTCAAAATTGGATATAGCTATCCATTAAAAAACTGAATTATACTTTAGGTGGCTGGAAAAGTGATTCCAAATATCTGGAAGTGAAGTTTACTTTATGTAAATTATATTGTTTTTTCTCTTCAAACTTTAATCGATTGGTTAAAGCCAAATTATTGTTCGCAATAATTAATACCAAAGGGTGACAACATTGATTATGGGAATGGACTGGTGTATTCTCCTTATCTGGGTTATGATGATGCTCTTCATTTTTAGCATCGCTCTCAATGTAATCTTCAACTACATATTCAAAGAAAGAGTCTCCATAAACTTTATGGTCTTGATAATGGGTAATTACATTTGAAATTTCTTTAATTGGACCACAAAAGTCCATATCTATGCTTATCCCTTGAAAAAAGAATAAAATAGACATTGATATGGAAACAAATATTTTCATATAATTTATACAAATATACAAATTATTGAATGCAATGGTGTTGCAAATAAATTGATTGGTAAATTACAAAAACCATAGAGCATCTTTAGCATCGTCTGGAACGCCATTATTAAAACGTGGTGCTATTTGTGCTACCATTTCTGGATATTTTATTGTGATTGGTACATTTTGTTGTCGAAGCGATTTCCAATATAATCTGCTAAACTGATACACTTGTGTTAATAATTCTAACACTACATCTGCATCTTCAAAAGCATCTTCATCTGGACTGCTTACCTTAATTTTTATTGGGAACGGATAACCATCTGTATCTGAATACCGCTGTGAATTAGGGTAACGTGCATTATTAAACAACAAAAATTGATTTTCGCTAATACGTATGTATGTACCACTTACAGGCATTAACTTTTTGTTCCAATTAAGGTCGTAAGCAATAATATCTTCTGCTTCTGTTTTATTGATATTTAGAATGTAGAGCGGAATTTTTAACCCTAATGTATGCATCCCTCTAATAATTGGTTTTAGTTCCTCGTAACTCATTTCCTTATAGAAGTGAATGACTACTTTATCTGCTTCTGCAACCGATGTAAAATCTCTAATGGCTTTACATATACTTCCTGCCAATAGGTCTGTTTCGCTTTGGTCAAAATATTCGAACTTTCTAAATAAGCCATTGTTTTGAAAACTAAAGGCACTTGCTATATAACGTCTGTTTTCGCCTTGATTGGTAAATGCACCAACACCTATTACTAATTCTTTTTTATCGGTTACTGCAAGTTTCCAAGGTGCGCCACCTAATTTGGCGTGAATAGCTAACGCCATATTTTGCAATGAAAATTGGAAGTTGTATTGATTCTCGATATTGACCACCATTTTTTCATAATCTACCACTTGTGTAACAATGCCTTCATTTAAAAACAGTTCTTTGATTTGAATATAGATTTCGCGGTCTTCGGGATTTTGTGTGAACTTATCGAAAGGACTTAAATAAAAAGCTGCGTAAAGCACATTATCGTGGTCGAAGGTTAAACTCTCTAACTTTTCAATTATTTCTGGTATTGGGTCGTTTTCGTTGGTAAATTCAATGAAGTGTTCTTTGGATGATGATGCTTTAATGTTCACATAGGCTTCTAATCCTTTATAATAATTCTTTTCTGTATTTACACCTTCCTTTAAATTTTGATAGAAAGACAATACCGAATCTTTATGAGAAGTATGGCAAATGAAAAATATCTTGATATTTTGATTGTTTGGACGTCTGTAAGGGTTTAGGATATTCATTGCCTTTTTAGGCACTAAATGGGTTTTCTTGTTACCGTATTGGTCTTTACCAAATTCCAATAAACCTACTTGTGGGTCGATATGGTTGATACGATTGAGTGGCACATCTATAAACGTATCAGTTTTAAATGGAAATATGACTTTAAAATCTTCTTTAAACAGATAGTTGGTTGCAAAATTATTAATAAGTGCTACGTACTTTTGATATTTATTAATTGGTCTTATAGGTTCCTCAATAGGTATATCTAATGCTCGTGCTAATGACAAATTAAAAATTGGGTATGCTTGGTCAAACTGAATAGCATTGTAAAATTCTTGTTTTTCCTCTGTATCGAGGTCCATTTGGTAATTGAACGTTTTTTGACCATATACACAACGTTTTATTAACTCTGAATCCTCTATATCCTTAACCGATGTTGTAAGGACTTTTGAAGTACCATCGTATGATACAATTAACTCTGGTAAGTCTGTGAGTTTTGCAAACTGTATCTTAAATGAAAATTTATAGTAGAGGTTATAGTCTGCTGTATTCCCTTTTTTTGAAGGCATCCACACTTGTACATCACCAACGAAGTTTTTTACTACTATATAGTCTTTCGATTTAAAATAGCTTCTTAATTTATGTTTAAGGAATTGCTTATAAATTCTTAATTCTCTACCATCTACTAAATTTAGCTTAATGCTTGGTGCATCTGGTATTTCTGTTGTAAATGTTGTAAATATTTGGTCTTTGTTAGATAAGTCTGCATCTGGAAACACCTCTTTTATCTGCCTTGAAAATTTAGATTTATGGATAGGATGACTACCTTCAATATCCTCTAAAGTTAAATAAATAGTAGGCGCACTATTAGGCCATTTAAAGTTTAGTATGTTGGTTTTTAGGTGTTCTTGCATAAATGAAATTATATTGTAATTTTACATAGAAGGTTGAACTTTATTATTGTTATCAACTAATAAATCTTTGTTTAGTAGTCTATTTACAGACTGCATATCTTGGTATGTAGATTTAGCACGCTCTATTATTTTTTCAATAATTTTATCAGAAACTTCCATTTGTTTCACCAAGCCTAAACCAACCAAATAATCTAATAAAAAGGATATATACAATAGTTCAAACTGTGAAAAAATATTGTTTTTTGTTTTAGTGCGATGTATTAAATAATCTCGATGACGAACAATCTTTGATACATATGTTTTAATATCATCTTCTGGAATATTAGTTATATCGACTAATAATTGCTTTTGTTCTAATAAATCTTTGGCAAAAGATGAGTTCTTAATCTTATTACCAAATTTCAAACTATAAGCTTCGAAAGCTGTATAGGAATTTGTAAATCGCCTACTATGGCTCGTTTTAACCGAGAGTAAATTTTCGATAATAATATCAGCACAATAACCTATGCCTTCATTGTTATACCAATGCTTAATTATATTGGACAAATCATCTTTAATAGTATCATAGTCAAGCGCTATAAAACCAGATATGTTTTCTTTGTTGAAATCATCCTTGTAATATAACGAAGCCCAATTACCACAGCTTAAACATTTAAAATTAAAAGCTTTAAATTGTACAGACTTACCGTATAAAAAATGAAATAATTTTTGAAATGAATTATATAAATCTATACTCTCAAGAATACTCAATTTTTTTTCTGATTTAAAATCGACATATCCAACATTGTCCATTCTAAAAAAGTTGTGGTTAGAAGTATATGATGTTGATTTTGTGATTTTAATAGATAAGTCTTCAGTAATATTCGTATTGTGGACTACGTCATCCTCTTTTTCAAGTTTGTCTTCTAAAGAATTATACCAATGCATTTTTCTAACCCAACTCACTATTGCTAAATTGTCAATTTGAAATTCATTAATTTTCAAACCTATAGGTTCAATTAAATGATATGCACAAGCAAACGTATATTTAGGCTTATAAGTTTTAGTCTCTACTATTCCATTGCTACTGTTTTTAATCTTGCAGTTTACAAAAGTTAAATAGCCTAAACCTGTAAAAACCCCATAAATTAACTCTATTTGATAGGCAGGTAATCTTTCTGACAAATTGGTCGTTATGTGTACTTCATCATTAATTAACTCTAATACACAAAAGCACTTATTATCCTCTGCAGATTTAAACCATACCTCGCCATAATATTTATTCTCTTTAAACATAAATTACTTTAAATCCTAACCCTTTTTTACAATCTTACTAATTTTTTCTTCAGCTATTTTGAGGATTTCCGTACGCTCCTTTTCATTTTTGAGCATTAGTACAATTTGTTCGGACATCCATAGCTTAATTAATTCGTTTTCGTCTTCTTTTAATGTTTTGGCAAAAGCAACTACTTGTTCGCGTCTTGCCATCCGATTTCCTCGTTCTATTTTACTTAAATAGGCAACATCCATATTTAGGTTTGCAGCCATTTCCCTTAATAGCAAATTGCGTTTTTCACGCAATGAACGTATGTACTCTCCAAACTCCATAATAGAATTATTTAGACTTGTCAAATTTTGTCTAATTTAACAAAAGGAAACCAAAGGAAAGTAAAAAGATATAAACAGTTATTAACAGGTAATGAGGATATTAAGGATTTGAGGAAGTCAATTTAATCATATCCTTAAATCCTTAAAATCCTTAACTATGTCTTTGCAGGATTTGAATAGTTGTTGTGTGCTTCTCTGTATATTAAACCTGCATCAACAAATTTGGTAATATAGCCTTCTGCGGTTTTGTGTGCGATGCTTTGTTTTGTGGCTAAATCTAAATACTCTTGTCTGCTAAATTGCTTTGGCAAACTTTCTAAAAAGCGTTCTTTTCTATTTAAGCGTTTTGTTGCTTTTTGCTCTATTGGTAAATCATTAAATACTTTACTACTGTGTTTTACTAAAATTGAAATTATGGTTAGTGCATTTTTAAAATCTATATCCTCACATTCTTTAGTTGCGTTTACATCACCATCCTCCATAATTCGGAATGCTGTGAATAGCATCATTATCCTAAACGCAATTAAGCCTAATCGCCTTATTGTTGCGATGTACTCTTCGGGTTGTAGGTTGATGTATTTGGTCTGTAAGGATTCAAAGAACGTATTGAATTGCTGTTGTTGGGTTGTGGTTAATCGTATTTCAATCTCTGGGTTGTTTTTTAGCGTTTTGTACAATTCTAAAAACTCACTACCTAATTGGTTATAGTAATCATCTAAACCTAACTTATTACTATTTTGAAATACATTTTTCCAAGTTGGTTTTATATTCATATAGTAAAACATAAAGCGACTAAATAGCCCATTTTCTGCATTGGGTATTAAGGTTGCCACTTGTTTAGGTGTGCCTGATAATACTGTTGACAAGCACGGTTTCTCAATATCTACATATTCTCTATCTGTTCTACGATAATAGCTTATGGTTTCGTGATGAAATGCTTTACGAAATCCATCGGAATAATTGCCATAATCACTTTTAAAGGCTTGTGCTAATGTATCGCCTTCGGTTTCAAAAATTAAACCTCTGCCTTTATTATCAGAAATTAATTGATATACGCCTGTTACACTATTGTTAGCAGGAATGAACAGCATTCGCTCTGGCGGTTTACTCGGTTTTTCCAAGTTTTCATCTTTGCCTTTATTCATATTATAAGTAGCAGTTTCTGCTTGAAATTGCTGCTTTAATACTTTGGCTTGTTCTCGTTTTAATTTATGAACAGGCTCTACCAAATTTTTAATTTGGTTAAGTCTTCCTTTACCTGCAGATGCAGGTGCGGTTACAAATAAATATAAGTTGCTGAATACTCTACGTTGGTCATAGATACCAAAGAGTTTAGGAAAACACGCACTAAATGCTGTTAATGAACCTAACAATAAAATGTCCTTTTCTTCTTGTCCATTAGCAGGATTTACAACTTGTTGTAAAAACTGTGGCAAATTCTCATATACCGTTTCTGGTATTGTAGGCATTGATTGGTTGGCTGTATCGACAACAGTTGCAACGTTTGTTGCAACTTCGTTGTTATACTGTTGTTTAGTCGGTTTGATACCTGACTGATGTGCATAGTGATAAAAGGTAGCAATTGTAATTCCGTGTCCTTTTGCGTTTGAGCATTTATCGAATTGTGCATCACACTCTTTAGCATCGTAACCTGCATAATTTTTACTCATACGGTGGAAATAATCTCTACCTATTTCTCCATATTCTTCTGCTAAAGCAAAGCCTAAATCTCTCCAAGTGGCATAACTTCCTGTTATGTCTGTACCTGATTGCTCGATTGCTGAAATGTAGGATTCAATGTCGTTATCAGCAACAGCAACAACATTAGTTGTTGCTGTGTTGCTTTTTGGTTTTGTTGGCTCTTTAGGAACTTCTAACCAATCTTTTGGGTTAAATATTTTAGTCATAATGCTTGATGTCTTTTATGTAAAAAGGCTGTTGGGTCATATGGTAAAAAACACGCTCTGGAAACGTCTTTACCTGACTGGTCAACCTCAATGTTATAATTGTGTTTAATGTAATTTGCAACTGCTGTGAAATACTCTGAATGTGATACTTCTGAAATATCTATTCTAATAATCCATTTTAAACCATCACCAGATGGTGATATGAATAGCATTTCGGTTTCAAAATATTCATCATTTAAGAGTTGTGTTCTTAACTCTTGTAAATTCTCTAAATGGTCAAAATCAATCGTTAATAGATTAGAATGCTTTAGCAAATTGTTATCACTTCGTTTTTCAAATGTTCCTGAAAGTGTTACGTAATCAAAGCGATTTGCTTTGAATTTACGTGCTTCTTTTACATTGGTAATTGCTCTTAATTCTTCAGTAATCCTTTTGTATTTATCACTTGTGATTAATGCAAATATTTGATGCAGTCGCAATGTTTCCGCAGGAAATACATTACGAACAGGTGCTTTGAAAAAGCTACAGTAAGCATACCAGGTATCGTCTGGTTCGTTTAACCATTCTAACTCGTCATTTTCTTTGATTTCTAAATTCAGATGTACTGCTTCATTTATTTTCTGCAATAAATCAGCTTCATCAATAGTTTTAAAATGATATTTGGCAAATTCAAATACATCACCGTTAAAGGTTTTTAGTTCGGTATCTCTATGGGTTGCAATCACTCCATCAATATGAATCCGTAAAGTTTCTTTTCCACCATTAAATGGGTTACGAGTTATCCCGCAGTCCCTTCCTTTTACGGAAAGGACTGTTGTATCAGGATAATACTGTCTTAACACATAGGCATAAATCTTTAAGCCATAATGTGTTTTGTCTAAAATTGCTTCTCTACTTATTTCCATCTTGCTTGAAATTATGGTTGTAGTAGTTGTCTTGAAGCAATTGCTCTATGTCAGCAACTCTATAGTAAAATTTACCTTTTACTTTGCTGTAAGGCAAAGTGCCATTGGTTCTTAAAGTTTGCAACGTACGCTTACTAATATGTAAAGTCTGCAATACATCTTGATTGTCTATCCACGTATCTTTTAATACTTCTGCTCTCGATTGTCGCAACAATTCGATACGTGCTTTTAAGTCCTTAACATCTTGCGAGAGCGTTAAGAGTAAATCGATTATTTCTGTCATAACTTCACCGCTCCTTTCTTAATTAGGTAATCGGCAGCTTGCTGTTCGATTTCATCTCTTGAGTCCATACGGTTACGTAGTAACCAATGGTCTAACTCTTCTCGTTGGAAATAAATCTTTTTACCATTCGGTTTATAATGTGGAATGGTTCCCGTACTTGTAAGTTTATACAAGTGCGATTGGGATAATTCTAAATACTTGCAAGTTTCATTAAAGTTTAATACTTGCTTTTGCATTGTTTGTTGCTCTAACAAGAGTTTTTCAATGCGGTCTAACTTTTCGATGATATTTGTGTCCATCGTTTATTTTGTTTTAAATAAATGAGGACATCTGGCCAAATGTCATTCTTGGTTTTCAAGAACAGGACAAAGGTTCAAAATTGGCTTCTCGATTTTAGTAAGAGTGTAAAACAAGGGTAAGACAACAGTAAGGTTTCTTACTATTCTTACTGTTTTTTATTGCAGTTGTTGGATAATTTTATCTATTTCTTCCTTTTCTTTTGGGTTATGAACTTTGTTTTTGTGAAGATTATTAGCCTTTAATAGCGTACCTGTTTTGGTAACAAATTTTCCAGAACGTTCTATTGCCGTAGGATTGAAATAAATAAAAAATGGTTTAAGTTTTGTTACAAGGTAACTAAACTGTGTCGTCTCGCATTGAAGATAAATTTGCGATTCTGTATTTGTGAAATCTTTTGCTAATAAGAGTTCGTGCAACTGTTCTACAGTTGTACGGTTATCTAACAAATCTATTTTTAGATTTACCAGTTTGAGCACAGTTAGCAAAGTTGAAGTGTCATTACTTTTATATCCGAAAGAAGTCTTTGGTTTTGCTTTCGTTTTTGATGTTTTTTTGGTAGCAACTTTTTTAGTGGTGCTCTTTTCTATCACATTAACATCAAAAGTTTCATCATTAAAGTATTTTTCTGCAATTTCTGAAATAGAAAATGTTGTGTTTTCTGAAAACTGACCGTATTGCTCTTGTAGTTCAGCATACAATCTTATAGCAGACACTTTTAAGTAGTTTATGATATAATTATCATCATTATTTAAATCTGCTGTTATTCCTCTCTTATTGATATAAGTTGCAATGTCATTTAAGTACTTATCAAATTTATTAAGTAGAATAGTATAGCTATATTTATTTTCCGGTGTAGTTGCATTTACGGGAAATTCTTTTGAAAATGATGCTACTGTATTTTCTGTTTCAATAAAGATTAGCTTTTGGTAGTATTCTTTTTTCGCATTTAAAGGCTTTTTAAAGTTTACTTTAAAAACTGCATTATTGGCTTTTGGATTCAATTTAAAATCAGACAGTAGGTATTTAAAATCCTTTTTTTGTCTATTATCTCTATGTAAGCCATTGGTTATAGAAACCAAACTTGAAAATACACTTCCTTTCATTATAAATCCAGTTGAATACGGTTAGCAGCTTCTTTCTTTTTATCGTCAATTACTTTAGCATATATCTGTGTAGTGCGTAATTCTTTATGACCTAATAATTTTGATACTGTATATATGTCTGTACCCAATGTTAATTGTAAGGTAGCGTAGGTATGGCGCGCGCAATGGAAGGTTATATTTTTAGTAATACCTGCTTTCATCATCCATTGTTGTAGCTTTAAGTTAGACCAGGCACTATAATGTAAGCCATCAAACACTTTATCATCTGGATTACCTTTTTCTCCTAATAGATTTCTTGCTTGGTCTGATATTGGTAAGGTTTCTACACCTTTAGTTTTCTTTTGTCTAAATCTGATATAATATCCCATTTCTTTAGAGTGCTGGATTTCTGACCATATTAGTTTTTCAATATCTGACCAACGTAATCCGGTTAAAGCTGAAAAAATAAAAGCATTTTTTAAAATAGGTAGTTCACATTCTGTATTAACTGCCTTTTGTAATTCATCAAGCGTTAAAAATTCTCGTTGAGGTTCGCCTTGTTTAAAGTATTCAACACCATTTGCAGGATTTACTTTTAATATACCATCCTTTACAGCCTGTTTTAATGCTGCTGAAAATTTCCCGAAATATGAATATTTTGAATTTTGAGACAATTGCTTACCTGCTCTACCTATTGCATCTTTATCTAAATACTCTTTGAAACGCTCAACAAATGATTTGTCTATATCTTGAAAACTAACATCAGTTGGACAAAACTTTTTTAAATGTTTTAGCATACTATTCCAATTACCATAATTGCCAGAGCTTGTATTTTTCTTTTCTGCTAAAGCTGTGATATAAGTAATAAAACTGCCTTTTAGCTTTTCAATATCTTGAAAGCCATAAATACCGTTTTGAATTTCAATCTGTCGTTGTGCACAAATAGTTTCTGCAAGTTGCTTCGTTTTCCTGTTTACCTCTCTTTCCGTTTTGGTTTTAGGATTTGGTGTAAGGTATAAGCGTAAGTATTCGGTTTTACGTTTACCTTTATGATAGTAATCTAAATACAGGCTTATTTTGTCGTTTTTCTTGCGTTGTCTTAATGTTACTTTCATAATGGAATTAATTAAAGAGGTTTTCTATTTGCCATCTGGCCACAATACGCTTTCTACCAAAAGGAACTGCTTTTAAACGTCCTTGTTGAATCATTCTTTGAATGGTCCATCTACTCACACCAATAAGTTGTGAGGCTTCTGTAACGCTTAAAAAATCCTTGTTATTTACAGCATTAGGATTGTGAACTTCAACAACTTGTTTTTGCTGTTGCATATCTTCAGTAAGAGTAGCTTGGATTTTTTCTTTACGCTTACGTGCCTTATATGCTCTTTTTGCACAAGTATCGCCACAGTATTTAGTAACTGTTGTACGTGCTGTGAAGGCATTACCGCAATGCTTACAAGTTTTAGGAATGAATAAATTACTGCTCATAAATGGTGCTTTATGTAGCGTAATGGTGCAACGTGGTGCGTTATGGTGCATCATTTCGCCTTTATTTTCGCCAACAGATTTGGGCAACAAATCCGTATTTAAGGCAACAGATATACAACAAATTTAATCAAAAAAGAGTAAATAAGCAACAAATAAAAGAAGATAAAACACTATAAAGTCAACAATAACAAGGGATTAACAAATAAAAGAAAGTAAGTTACTTTCCGATACAAAAGTTAGAGAAAATATGACCTAAAATATCTTTATCTACATCATAATCTCCAGTAATTGCACCTAAATGCCGCAAACATTCACGAATATCAATAGAAAATAAATCCGTAGAAATTTCTAAATCAATACCTTGTTGTACAGAAGTAATCGCTATTAAAGCATTATTCAAAGCTTCGAAATGGCGAGAGTTGGTAACAATCGTTTCGTTATTGCTTAAAGCACCAATATTAACTAAAGATGTTAATTCTTTTTTCAATTTCTCAATACCTGTTTTATTTTTTGCGGAAAGAGGAATTAAATTTTCAATTTCTAATTCTAACGCAGCTTTTTCATCATCAGAGATCAAATCGATTTTATTGGCAATAACTAACAAACGCTTATTTGGGAAACGTTCTTTTATGGTATAGATCTCTTTTTGTCTTTGTGCTTTTTTTTCTGTTCTAGCGTCTATAATAAAAATAATCAGTTGTGCATTTTCTGCCTTTTCATAGGCTTTTTTAATACCAATGTTTTCTACAACGTCTTTGGTTTCTCTAATACCTGCTGTATCAATAAAACGAAAAGCAACACCTTCTATAATTAGTTCGTCTTCTATGGCATCTCTTGTAGTACCAGCAATATCAGAAACTATGGCTTTTTCTTCGTTTAAAAGAGCATTTAATAAAGTAGATTTTCCAACATTAGGTTCGCCAATTATGGCTACAGGAATTCCGTTTTTCATGGCATTACCAAAAGAAAAACTATCAATTAAACGTTTTAAAACAAAAGTAATTTTTGCTACCAATTCTTTAAAACGAGTTCTATCAGCAAACTCTACATCTTCACCAGAAAAATCGAGTTCTAATTCTATTAATGCTGCAAAATCTAATAACTGACCTCTTAATTCTTTAAGTTCATTTGTAATTCCACCACGCATTTGCTGAATTGCCATCTGATGGCTTGCTGCTGAATTCGAAGCAATAACATCTGCTACAGCTTCTGCCTGACTTAAATCCATTTTGCCATTTAAAAAAGCACGCATGGTAAACTCTCCATTATCAGCCATTCTACAACCATTTTTTAGAAACAATTGTATAATTTCTTGCTGAATAAAACTAGAACCATGGCAAGAAATTTCTACTACATTTTCGCCAGTATACGAATTAGGATTTTTAAAAACAGATACTAAAACTTCATCTAAAACAATACCCTTATCAACAATATGCCCTAAATGAATGGTATGCGATTTCTGATTTTTTAATGATTTTCCTTTTTTTATCGATTTAAAAAAAGCATCAGCAATTGTAATTGCATTTTCGCCAGAAAGCCTAATAACAGCAATTGCTCCAACACCAGAAGGAGTTGCTAAAGCTATAATAGTATCGTTTTTAATCATGCTGCAAAAATACATAAAGATTTTATCAGAAAAGAAAAAGCACTACAAATTACGTAGTGCTTTTTTCTAATTATCTAAATAAACTTTTTGTTAGTTTGATGCCATTTGTTTTCTAGCAATATCATTATTTACATTCAATTTATTGGTAAACTCTAAAGTTCTAATTGGGAAAGGAATGTTTATATTCTCTTTATCAAATGCCTTTTTAAGTTCTATAATGGCCTTACTTTTTCCACTTAATCTTTCAAGTGCATTTTCGGATTCTATCCAAAATCTGCATAAAAAATTGATAGAACTATCACCAAATTCAGTAAAATAAAACTCTACTTTTTTATTGTATTGTTTTTGATCAAAATGATTTTGTATTGTTTTTTTTGTCAACTCTTCTACAAATTCTAAATCCGCACCATATTCTACACCACACTCTAAAGAAATTCTCATTTTTGTAGTTAACGAGTAATTTTTAAACGGATTTTCTAAAATGGTTTTATTAGGTATAACAACTGTATTATGATCAGCTTCACGAATTACAAAGTAGTTTAAATTTATATCAATAACTTCTCCTGCATAACCATTGGTTTCTACCCAATTACCGATATTTAAATTGTGTCTAAAAGATAAAACAACACCAGAAATTGTGTTAGAAAGTGTGCCTTGAAGGGCCAAACCAACAACAATACCAGAAACCCCAGCTGCAGAAACAATGGTTTTTAAAGTATCATCGAACTTTAAAACGGTCATTGCAATATACAGCCCAAACAAGAATATAATAGCAGAAGAAACTCTAGAAACTAAATTTCTTACAGATTCTTGCTTAATTCTATTTCTTAAGTTGTTAGAAATAAATTTATTGATTGCTCTAGAGGCAAAGTATGCTATAAATACCACAACAACTGCTATGGCAATGTTGGGTATGTTTTTTAAAAAAATGTCTTTCCAGGTTTCTAGTTTTTCTATTATTTTATCCATGAGTAGGTTTGCGTTTTGTTATTAAAATGATTTTCTTAAGTACAAGAACTATTATTTAACAAAACTTGAATTCAATTCTTCTTTTGAGTCTTTAGACCAAGCGTTTAACATCCAAGTTGATTTTTCTAACTCTCTAATGTATGCACCAATTAAATCTAAAGTGCCTTCATCTTTTGCTTTTTCTGCTCTATCTACAACTTTGCCAAATTGTTCTAAAATAATTTTATGATCTTCTATAATTTCTTTCACCATTTCATCATCAGATAATAAAGGCGAAGATTCTTTTATTTTAGAAACCTCAATATAATCTGATAATTTACTAATTGGATGGTATTTTAAGGTTACAATTCGCTCTGCAATTTCATCAATTTTAACTCTAGTATCATTGTACATTTCTTCGAACTTATTGTGTAAATCAAAAAAGTTTTTTCCAAGGATGTTCCAATGAAAATTTCTTAGTTTTTGATAATACACATGAAAATCTGCGAGTAGTACATTTAATTCTGATACTACAGGTAATACTTTTTGGTTGTCTATGTTAAGGTAATCCATAATGTTAAGGTTTTAAAATTATTATTGATACAAAGATATTTTGAAAGTGAAGTGTTTTTTTGCTCAAACAAATGAGATGTTAACCTATTTACATTTTGATTGTTTTTATAGTAGATTTTCTTAATTGCATCAGAATTAAGTAGTTTAGCTTAAATAATGATGTATTTCTGAGCGATAAATTGTAACAAAACTGTAATTTTAGCGACAAATAGATACAAACCAAACAACAATTATAAAGATGAAAGAAGATAAACAACTATTAGTTTTAACACATTTAAGTCAGTTATTAGATTTTGTAACTGGTATTGGTGGTTTTATTGTGCCATTAGTGTTATGGCTAACCAAAAAGGATGAAATTATAAACATGGATGCACATGGTAAAGCAATTATCAATTTTAGAATATCGATGTTTATTTACATTTTAATCTGTATTCCTTTAATTTTATTACTAGGTTTAGGTGTTTTAGGATTAATAGCTATTGGAATATTTTATTTAATTTTTCCGATAATTAATGCCATTAAAGCAAGTAATAGAGAAGCACCAAATTATCCGTTTTCGATAAATATTATAAAATAGAAGAGAAGAAGAAATAAAAGTAAAAATCGTCTTTATGGCGATTTTTTTTGTGATGGTAATTAGATGTTTTTAATTACATCTTCATATTCATAAAAGAAGAGTTCAAATTTTTCCATAGTTGCTACATAAAATTCATAACAATCGCGCCAAGTATCTTTGTTGTAAATGCTAAATTTTTTATCAAAAGGAACGTAAATTCTATGGATTGTTTTTCCGCTTTCTAAAAGATAATCATCATCAAAAATTACTTCTGGCAGTTCAGTTTCTAACAGCGTTTTTAAAGAAAGTAATTGATCGTAATACAAAAGATTTACCAATTCATCCGGATTTTCGATATCCAAACAAACCATTGCCTTTTTTCGATCTGCAACAAACTTAAAAGAAAACCCTTTTATTTTAGTATTGTACAAAAGCCATTTTCTAGGAAAAGATTTGCCAAAACTTGTCCAGAATAGTTTACGTAATTTTGCTGCTTCTTCTTTAGAGAACATTTAATAGTTTAAAGTTTAAGTTTTTGAATTCTGTAATTTTTAATTAAGAACTCACAACTCAGAATTGAGTTACCCGTGAATTTTAGCCGTTTTTCCTCTTTCTTTCATCATTTCTGCTTCAAACTTTAATAAAGCATTCCATTTTTCATCAACAATTGTTCTATCTTGATATTCTCTAGCAAATTGTAAAAATGTAGTATAATGATTGGCTTCTGAAATCATTAAGTTTTTGTAGAACTTTTGCAATTCTTCATCTTCCATATTTTCAGAAAAAACCTTAAAGCGCTCACAACTTCTAGCTTCTATTAAAGCAGCCACTAACAAACGTTGAATTAAAGCATTGGTTCTGTCTTTTGTTTTTGGGAAAAATTTCTGCAAACGAACTGCATAATCATTTTTCTGCTCACGACCTAAAACCATTCCTCTTTTTACCATTAGCAAATGCACCATTTTAAAATGTTGCATTTCTTCTATAGCAATATTGCTCATTTCTTTAACTAGTTCTGTTTCTTCTGAATAATTAATAATGATAGATACTGCATTAGAAGCTGCTTTTTGTTCTAAAAATGCATGGTCTGTTAATATTTGTTGCAAATTTACTTTTGCAATTTCTGCCCAAGAAGTTTCTGTTTCGAATTGTAAGCCTAACATTGTTTTAATTTGAAAACACAAAAGTAAAAAAATATACACCCTTTTTTGATAAAAGACTAACTATCTTTGAACCGAATTTAAAAACCATTAAGTTCATTTAATTTTTACAGCAATAACAAGTATGGCAAATAGCATTAAGAATCAAGAAGATATTTTAGCAAAATTGAATATTTATGAGTTGAATGAAATGCAAAATGAAGCCATTTCTGTAATAGATACCACAGCAAATACAATACTTCTTTCGCCTACAGGAACAGGTAAAACGTTAGCTTTTTTGTTGCCAACTTTAAAGTTGATAGACCCTGAAAATAAAGATATTCAAGTGTTAATCTTAGTGCCTTCTAGAGAATTAGCTATTCAAATTGAGCAAGTAATTAGAGAAATGGGTACAGGTTTTAAAGTAAATGCAGTTTATGGAGGGCGTTCTATGGCTAAAGATAAAATAGAAATAAAACATACACCAAGTATTTTAATTGGTACTCCTGGTAGAATTTCTGATCATTTTGCCAACGATCGTTTTTCTAAAGAAAGTATAAAAACTTTAATTTTAGATGAGTTTGATAAATCTTTAGAAGTTGGTTTTGAGTATGAAATGAGAGGTATTATCAATCAATTGCCAAATATTAACAAACGAATTTTAACATCAGCAACACAAGATGCCGAAATTCCTGATTTTGTTAACCTAAATAATCCTAGCATTATCAATTATTTAACCGGAAAAAAATCTAAAAAATTAGATATTAAGATTGTTGCATCAGAGGCAAAAAATAAAAATGAAACTTTAGTTAACTTATTAAAATATATTGGTAACAAACCCGGAATTATTTTTTGCAATCTAAAAAGTAGTATTGATAATGTAAGTGATTTTTTAACCAAGAGTAAAATTACACATACTTGTTTTTCAGGAGGTATGGAGCAAAGAGATCGTGAGCGTTCTTTAATTAAATTTAGAAATGGAACAAGTCAGATTTTATTGGCCACAGATTTAGCTGCTAGAGGAATAGATATCCCAGAATTGCAATACATTATTCATTACGAATTGCCACAAAGAATAGAAGAATTTACCCATAGAAATGGAAGAACAGCCAGAGTAGATGCCAAAGGAACAGCTTATGTGTTAAAATGGAAAAAGGAAATTTTGCCAGAATTTATTAAAGGATTTACAAATACTGATATAACCCATCAACAAAAACTAAAACCTGTTTTTTGGGAAACTTTGTTTGTTTCTGGTGGTAGAAAAGACAAAATTTCTAAAGGAGATCTTGCTGGTTTGTTCTTTAAAAAAGGAAATTTAAATAAAGATCAATTGGGTATTATTGAGCTAAAACAAGATTGTGCATTTGTTGCAGTACCAGTAACAGAGGCAAAAAGATTGGTAGAAGAATTAAATAATGTGCGTTTAAAAAATAAAAAAGTTCGAGTTTTTATGGTGTAATTTTATCAATACTATTTTGTAAACCAATACCAAAATACGCGAGCGCTTTTATTTCTTTAACACTTGCCAAACGCTCATTACCAAAGATTAAAAGTCCATTTTGGCTGGCAGAAATATGATATTGTTTGTTGCTTTCAAAAAATAAAATCAGTTCATCAGTAAAGAACTCTTTTATTTTCATTTCATCTTTTCCAGATAAATAAAAGCGTTTGCTAAAATCTGGATGATTTTCTAAATCAATATCAGCATAGCCCACAAAATGCAAAATATGCTCAAACAAACCTTCTTTATCCAACGTAAAATCTGGAATATTTTTTTTGGGGTTTATGTGCATCATCGTGGTTTTTACAATTTGCTTTGCAATTAATTCGCCTTCAGAAAAATGGACATCAAAAATGGTACAAGAATTATTAGTGAGTATGTTAGATATTTTTTCAATCCTCCTTGTTTTAAAGTAACCAAAATTGTGTAATTCTTCCATTTCAACTTCAGAAAACGCATCATATTGCCAATGCATTGTTTTGCTGATGTTTTCTATTAAATCTTGTCTTTTGGTAAAAACTTTATTTAAATTGTGTATTTGTTTCGGAATAATTTTACGCAAAGCAAAAGGATGATTGCTTTCAGATTGTGCATCATCTAAACCAATAACCTCAAAATGGCCACCTTTTCTGGTAAAACTTTCTGCATAATTGTTCATGTTTTCCATCACAGAATCATCAACAAAATCACACAAAGAAAAATCGATAATGGCTTCTTCTGTTTCTGGAATTTGATTTAGCTTGTTTTTTAATTTGGTATAATTTAAAAAACTAGAAAAATTCTTAACACTTACGTAATAAATGCCATCTTCTTTAAACATTAAAACATTAGGTTTAATGATGTTTTTAAAAAACAAAGAAGCATTTTTATTAATGATTATATGTATGATAAAAGTTGCTAGAATTCCGACTAAAATTCCAGTTATTAAACTGGTTGCTATGGTTGTAAGTAGGGTAATTAAAAAGATAATTAATTGTTCTTTACCCACTTGAAACACTTTTATAATATTTACTGGCGATGCCAATTTGTAACCTGTAAAAACTAAAATTGCAGCCAAAGCAGGCAATGGAATTTTACGCAATTGAGCAGCGAATAAAAGCAGAAATAAGACTAAAAAACTAGCATGAAAAAAGTTTGCAGATCTATTGGATCCTTTATTATTTACATTAACAGAGCTTCTTGCAATTACAGTTACTACATTTAAACCGCCTAAAAAACCACTAATTACAGTGGCAATTCCTAAAGCTCTAATGTCTTTATTTACATTAGATCTTCTTTTTAAAGGATCTAATTTATCAACTGCTTTTATACTTAGTAAACTTTCTATACTCGCAATTAAAGTAATACTAATTACGGCACTTATAAAATCGATTTCATAAATTTTACCAAAATCTGGAAAGGCAAAGTTGGATAAAATTTTCTGAGGTAAATTGATTAATAAACTTTGATCAATAGGATAATCAGAAGTAGAAAAATATTCGAAATAAGTATAAAAAACGATGCTTAAAATTACAATCCACATAGGTGCAGGAATCAGTTTTAAATATCGATTTCTAATTTTACCATAAAAAACCATAATTAACAAACTTAATATACCTACTAAACCAGCATAAAAAACACTAGAACTGTCTGTTTTTATAAAATTGATAATTCCTTCTGGAACTTTTAAAAGTAGTGTAATAATACTTCCTTTAGCAGAAACATTACCAAACATTACGTGAATTTGTTTGGCAAAAATACCTATACCAATGGCAGCTAACATTCCTTGTATGGCAGACGAAGGAAAGAAATCGCCCAAAGATCCCATTCTTAAAAATCCAAGAATAATCATAATAATTCCAGAAACCACAACTGCAGCTAAAGTATATAGAAAACCTTGCTGTAAATCTCCATTTCCTAACGTGGTAATTGCGCTTAAAATAACCACAACCAAACCATTTCCAGGGCCAGTAATGGTAACGTTAGAACCACCAATTACAGAAACTACAATTCCGCCAGTAATGGCAGCAATAACACCAGAAATAGGTGGTGCACCAGAAGCCAAAGCCAAACCTAAACCCAAAGGAAGCGCAATTAAAGACACTACAAAACCTGCAAATAAGTTTTTAGGAATTTCTGATACAAATGTTTTAAACGAACTTTGTTTTTTCATCTATTTTACAATTAAAACATCAGTTGGTAATTCCGATAAAATATATTCGATATCGTGTGGAAAAATTCGATCTAATAAACTTAGTTTTTTTGATGCGTTCATCACCAATAAATCTGCTCTTTTTACTTTGGCATAATGCCCAATGGAATATCCTCTTTTGCCGAAAATACTCTGAATTTTAACTGAAAAATGCTGACATTCAATTTCATTTAAAATTTTATTGACACGTCTGTTTTCTCTGGTTTCTATTCTTTCTTTGGCAATATTTACTCTTCGTAAAGATCTGTCGTCGTTAACCTTAACTTGTAATTCATCTTGTTTTATCTCTTCTACAATTGTGATTTTATTACAGTTTAAATAATTTGCGATTACAAAGGATGTTTTTATAGTTTCTTCGGTTTTTTTATCTTCTAAACCATTCACAACAATGTGTTTGCAAGGTACTCTTGTTATGGCAGGTTTTATCAACAATAATACAGAACAAGGCGCTTTTCTTGTAATTTTTCTGGCAATAGAACCTACATAATACCTGTATAAATTTTCTTGTTGTAAAGCACCTAATATTAATAAATCGATTTGTTGCTTTTTGCAAGTGTTTAGAATTACATCAACAGGATTTCCATCTTGCCAAATTGTAGTAAATTTATTGTTTAAAACGTCTGCTTCTTCTAAAACAGCTTGAATGTTCTTTTCTTTTTCTTCGGATTTTTCTCCTACATGTACACCTACTAATTCCGCATTAAACATATTCGCTAATCGAACAGCTTCAAATAAGTTAGGTTTTAAGTTGGGTGAAAAAGCAATTCCTATGAGGAGTTTATCAAAATTTTGCAAAAAAATTATTTGATTTTGTAGTTATTGGCACAATATACCAAACTTTAAAAGAAAGAAAAAAACTATAGATTTTATTTTTATGATAAATAAACATTCTTAAATTTACTAATTAATCATAGGCACAAAATATGTTAGAATTAGCAGGGATAATTATTTTAGGAATATTGGCACAATGGGTGGCTTGGAAATTTAAAATTCCCGCAATTTTACCTTTAATATTAATTGGTTTATTAGTAGGGCCAATTGCTGCAGAATACCTTAGTGAAGATGGTACAAAATGGATAGAACCCATATGGAATGGCGAAAAAGGACTTTTTCCTGGTGAGAGTTTGTACTACTTTGTGTCTCTTGCAATTAGTATTATTCTTTTTGAAGGTGGGTTAACACTAAAAAGAAGTGAAATAAAAAATGTAGGCCCTGTTATTACAAAATTAATTACTTTAGGTTCTGCCATTACATTTTTTGGAGCAGGTGTGGTTGCCCATTATATTTTTGGTTTAGGTTGGGATTTATCTTACCTATTTGCTGGTTTAATTATAGTTACTGGGCCAACCGTAATTACGCCAATTTTACGAAACATTCCGTTAAAAAAAGACATTTCAACGGTTTTAAAATGGGAAGGAATTTTAATCGATCCAATTGGGGCTTTAGTAGCTGTATTGGTTTTTGAATTTATTAGTGTTGGTGGAGGTGGAGGTTTTACCAAAACTGCTCTAATTGAATTTGGTAAAATATTATTATTTGGTACAACTTTCGGATTCACTTTTGCACATGCTTTGGCTTATGCTGTAAATAAAAAATTAATTCCCCATTATTTATTAAATGTGGTTTCTTTATCTACAGTGCTTTTGGTTTTTGTAGAATCAGAAATATTTGCACACGAATCAGGACTTTTAGCGGTAGTTGTTATGGGAATGGTTTTAGGAAATGGTAAATTAAAAAACTTAAAAGAATTATTGTATTTTAAAGAATCTTTAAGTGTTTTATTAATTTCTATTCTTTTCATATTGTTAGCGGCTAACATCGACATGAAAGATTTATTGCTACTATACACCTGGAAAACTGCCTCGTTATTTGCTATTGTAGTTTTTATTGTAAGGCCTTTAGCTGTTTTTGTAAGTACGTATAAATCAAAATTAAAATTAAACGAAAAACTTTTTATCAGTTGGGTAGGGCCAAGAGGTATTGTAGCTGCAGGTATTGCTTCTTTATTTGGTAGTAAATTGTTAAAACAAGGTGTAGAAGGTGCAGAATATATTACGCCTTTAGTGTTTATGATTGTTCTTGGAACCGTACTTCTAAACGCAACAACAGCAAGGTTATTTGCTAAAATGGTGGGCGTTTTTCTAAAAAGATCGAATGGTATTTTAATAGTAGGTGCTTCTAAACCCGCAAGATTAATTGCTACTTTTTTAAGTAAAAAAGGAAAAAGAGTGGTATTAATAGATTCTAATAAAAACTTTATCGAAAAAGCGACTGAAAATGATTTAGAAGCATTTAACGTAAATATTTATGATGATGAATTAACAGATAATATTGAGTTGAATGATGTTGGTTATTTAATTGCGTTAACAGGTAACGATTCTGTAAACAGATATGCATTAAGTAATTTTTCGAAAGTTTTTGGAGAACATGGTGCGTTTCGATTGGCTTCTTCTACAGAAGTTAAAAAGGCTACTTTAGAAGAAACTTATGGCTTTTTTACTCCCAAAGATGATTATATTAACCTAAGTGAGGCTTTTAGAGAAAATCCAAATATAACAGAAGTTAAAGTTCGTAATGAAGAAGAATATGATAATATTATAGAGATTTTATCGAAAGAAGAAAAGGCAGTTCCTCTATTTATACAAAACAAAAAAGGAATATATTTAATTGCAGAATTCGAAAAAGCCAAGCAAGAAAAGAAAGATTTAATGTTTTCTTATTTGGGTAAAGATATTGGTGATAGCTATAAAATTAAAGAAGAAGAATTAGAAGTCTAATTCAAAAGCCTGACGTAATTTTTCTAGTAAAGGATTTTTTTCTTTCAGTTTATTAAACTTTTCTTGACTTGTGTAAGCAAATTTTTTCTGAATCGTTTCGTTTACAATAGCTTCTATAGAAATTCCGTAATTATTAAGTTTTTCTCTTAAAAAAGCCAATAATTTTGGTCGTCCTTTTAAAAACTCATCTCGCATTAAATTGCTGGGTACAGCATAAATAATTTCGAAATTATTAGACAATTTGGGTGTACCAGATGCAATAATAGAAGCCAAATTATTTTCACCTTTTTTACGCAATAATACAGGATATTCTTTCCAAAGATTGATTAAAGCTTCTTCAGTAAAAACATCTTTTGGATGATTGTCGTAATTTTCTTCAGCTATCGATTTTTTTACTTCCTTTTTCTGATGGATACTTTTTAAAGAAAGTGAAGAAGTACGTCTTTTAACCGATTTTAAAATTGGTTTTACTGGCTTAGGCTCTACAACTTTTTTAGGTTGCTGAGGAGCTACCTGATTTACAATTGGTGGTTTTACTTTTTTAGGAGCAGGAGAAAGTGCCTGAAAAAACGTAGCTGGTATTATGTAGTTAGCTGGCTTTTTTTTTTCTCCATCAAAAGTGATAGAGGCAATCTGCATTAAAGTTAATTCCACCAGCAATCGTTGATTTTTACTAGCTCTATAATTTAAATCGCAGTCATTTGCTTTGTTAATGGCTTGCATTAAAAAAGGAATACTTGCTTTTGTAGATTGCTCTAAATATTTCTTTTTAGCAGCATCACCAACCTCTAGTAAATCTAAAGTTACTTTGTCTTTAGCAACCAATAAATCTCTAAAATGACTTGCCAATCCATTAATAAAATGATGCCCTTCAAAACCTTTACCTAAAATTGTATTGAAGGCATTTAATACATCAGGAATTTTGTTATTTAGCAACAAATCTGTCATATTAAAATAGGTGTCGTAATCTAAAACATTTAAGTTTTCAGTTACTGCTGCACGTGTAAGTTCTTTTCCAGAAAAGCTTACAACTCTATCAAAAATAGACAAAGCATCACGCATTGCACCATCCGCTTTTTGTGCAATTATATGCAAAGCATCATCTTCTGCGGTTATATTTTCTTTTTCGCAAATGGTTTTTAGATAATTTTTGGCATCTAAAACACCAATTCTTTTAAAATCGAAAATTTGACAACGAGATAAAATTGTTGGTATAATTTTATGCTTTTCTGTTGTTGCTAAAATAAAAATAGCATGAGCAGGTGGTTCTTCTAAAGTTTTTAAAAAGGCATTAAATGCAGCTTGAGATAACATGTGTACCTCATCTATAATGTAAACTTTGTATTTTCCTGTTTGTGGAGGTATACGTACTTGGTCTGTTAAACTACGAATATCATCAACAGAATTGTTAGAAGCAGCATCTAATTCAAAAATATTAAAAGCAAAATCTTCATCATCAGAAACCTCAACATCTTGCTGATTTATTTTTTTAGCCAAAATACGAGCACAAGAGGTTTTACCCACTCCACGTGGACCTGTAAACAATAAAGCTTGGGCTAAGTGATTGTTTTTTATAGCGTTCTCTAACGTGTTTGTTATGGCTTGTTGCCCAACAACATCCTCAAAATTTTGTGGTCTGTATTTACGTGCAGAAACGATAAAGTGCTCCATTAATACTTTTAATTTATCTCACAAAAATAGGTATCTCTTCTATTTTTGGCAACTAGGTTTCTTAACAAAATGCTAAAGTTGTAAACAAATTGTATGAAGTTTGGTATAACTACGACTTATAAAACAATTCGAGTTTTTTTATCGAGTTAAAAGTTCAGAAATTTGTACCAAGGAATTTGTTTTTCTTGGTGCAAATTTTATTTATAATTTTTAAGACCATTCATCCAAATAAAAATATATCATATGAAATTATTAAAACCCTTTTTGCCCATTTGTTTTTCATTAGTATTAATTTCTTGTTTAGGCTTTTCTAAAAAGGAAGAAAATAAAGAAAAATTAGCGACTTACAAACCAATGAAAGATACAAAAGTAGCCTATTTTGCAAGTGGTTGTTTTTGGTGTGTTGAGGCTATTTTTGAGAGTGTTAGTGGGGTAGAAGAAGCTGTTTCTGGTTATGCTGGTGGTCATACCAAAAATCCAACTTATCAATCTATTGGTACTGGTAGAACAGATCATGCAGAAACTGTGGCTGTGTATTATAATCCTAAAAAAGTAAGTTTTGAAACTTTGGTAACTGTTTTTTTTGGTTCTCATGATCCTACTACAAAAAATGGGCAACACCCAGATTATGGTTCTCAATATCGATCAATTGCATTTTATCAAACAGAAAAAGAAAAACAAATAATTGAGACTAAAATAGCCAAATTAAACAAAAAGGTTTACAATGGTAACATTGTTACAGAAGTTACCAAACACACTAAGTTTTATGAAGCTGAAGAATATCATCAAGATTTTGAAAAAAGAAATCCCAATCAGAGTTATGTAAAAGCAGTTTCGATTCCTAGATTAAACAAGTTTAAAAAGAAGTTTCCTGAGTTATTAAAGGCAAGCGAACAATTATCACATTAATTTTTGTTTGATAAATATTAAGGCAATATTAGTAATTCATCAACAGTAGAATCTGAAAAAAAAATATAAAATACTTTCGGTTTTTAGAGATAAGGTTGATATTGTAATGCTAATTTTGTTTCTTATGATTAGAACATCAACCTAAAAAAAGGAAATAAAAAAAACTCGAACAAAATGAATTTGTCGAGTTTTTTTATTTTAAAAGTACATCTAAATTTTAGAATTTAAATTCTAAACCACCATAGATTCCAAAAGGATGTCCAGGTCTTAATCCTGCAGGAACTCTAGATACAGCGTAAGTATCATTGAATAAGTTTATAATATTAGCGGTTAAACTTAATGCATCAGTAATAAAATATTTACCAGAAGCATCAACAATAAAATTGCTGTCTACTTTTTCGTTATCAGGAATTTCTCCAGAACCAGCAAGGGTTCTAAATACGCCATTAAAACGTGCATTTAAGTTAATTTCAAAATCAGAATGTTCTACAGAAAAACCGATATTAAATTGGTGTTTAGGGATGTATGGCATTTCATCGCCAGTGGTAACTGTGCCCCATAAATCATTAGAACTACCAAAACTATTTTTAAATTCTGTGTTTGTAAGCGTATATCCAAAAGAAAGTGGTAAGCTTACTGTGGCGTCTTTTTTAGCAAAATTGTAGTTTAATAACAGCTCAAATCCGTTTACATTTACTTCGCCAGCATTAAATTGATCTAAAGAACCAGTTCCACCAGAAGCTGCTAAATCACTACCTAAAAGATTGGAATAATCGTTAAAGAAACCTACAAATTCACCAGTAATACCACCAATATTAAAACGTGTACCAATTTCGTAATTGATACTTTCTTCCGGTTCTTGCCCTTCTTGATTTCCTGGAGGAGAAAATCCTTTGTGTACGCCACCAAAAACTGAAAAATCGTTATTAAATTTATAATTTGCGCCCAAACCAGGTATAAAAACATCTACACTATTTTCTCTTTCAGACAGATTTATACCCGTTCTATTTACATCGCTAGTACCATAATCTTCTCTTTTAAGAGTGATGTTTTCGTAACGAATACCAGGAGTAAATGTCCATTGTTTATACTTTAGTTTATAAGTAATAAAAGAAGCAAAAGCAGTAGCACTAGAAATTCTATTGGCATCTGTACCAGCAACTCCAGCAGTAGTTAAAGCCAAGTTACCTGTATTAGAAATGCTGTATTTATCTACCCACTGAAAACGATCTTCTTCATCATAATGATAACGTAAACCCACTTCTAAATCGTGATAAAAATCGCCTTTAAACCAATGATAATCTAATTTTGTTTGTATTCCTGTAGAATAATATTCTCTATTATTTGCTTTTACACCTAAAGCATCAGCATCAGAATTTACAGAACCATTAGCAATGGCAAAATGATCTGAAAATGTTGTAGGATTATTGATAACATTTGCAATAGACTGTTTATCGCCGTTAAAAGTAATGTCATTTAATTTATACCAATTTCTAGAAAAATTATTCTGATAAGCAGTTGTTGTAACTCTTAGATTATCAGAAAAATCAATTTTATAAGTAAGTGCATATTGCGTATGATCTGTAGTCATTTTGTCTTCGTTAGAAGAAGCGTATCTGGCAAAAGGATCTGTATTAAAATCAGTTTCAGTTAAACCTAAATAAGTCTCATTACTAATTTCATCAGAATATTGAAATTTAAATTCTAACGATTGTTGAATAGTTGCATTCGGAAAAAGATTTGCTTTAATTTTTGCAACCACATCATTTTTATTAAAGCCAGTATCTTTTCCACTTGGTAAGGTTTTAAAACCATCAGAACCATAATTTAAATATTCAATTAGATAACCAAAAGTAGTGTTACCTCCACCAATTTTTGCATGCAATTGATTAGAGTTAAAACTACCATAACTTGCCCTAACTTTACCTCTAAATTCAGTTGGAATTTGAGAAGAAATCATATTAATAGCACCACCAGTAGTAAAAGGGCCATATTGTATTTGGCTACTTCCTTTTAAAACTTCTATAGCTTCCATTCTTGCAATTGTAGGAAAATAATAAGCAGAAGAAGCACTGTAAGGAGCAGGAGCAATTAGAATACCATCTTCCATAAGCGTAATTTTAGCACTTCTTTCTGGCGATGTACCTCTTAAACTAATGTTAGGACGTAAACCAAAACCATCTTCTTCGTAAATACTTACTCCAGGAACACTTCTTAGCGCTTTATTAATGTCTGTAAAACTAAATTTTTGCAATTCTTTTGGCGATAAATAATACGCAGAACCTGTTCTGTTTTTTGCTACATATTTATTGCCAAAAATTGTTGCTGATGAAATAATGATTTGATCTAGTTGTTGCACTGAATCTAAAGAAATAGATTCTTTCTTTTTTTCTTGAGCATTAATTAATATTGTAAATAATAGTGTAGTGAAAACTAAAGTAATTTTCTTCATTTTATTTAGATTAATTATAAATTGGTTTTTTGTCAGATGCAAATATACAACCACACTTTAGTTTTACAAGTTTTATTTAGAATAAATAAAAATAAATTTGAGGTGATGTTAGGACAATATCCTTATTTTTTTAAATTATTTTTTCAACTTACAGCGTAACTTAATTGTTAAGTTTTTTAAAGGAATCTAAATTAATTAGTATAGCTGTAATATAAATCGTAAATTTGCACGCAATTATATCTTAATTGCAAAATGATAGCACACGAAAACAAAATTTTAGGAGAAGGTCTTACTTATGATGACGTTCTTTTAGTACCCGCTTTTTCTCAAGTTCTTCCAAGAGAAGTAAGTATACAAACCAAATTTACTAGAAACATTACCATTAATGTACCTATAGTTTCAGCAGCTATGGACACTGTTACAGAATCTTCTTTAGCTATTGCTATGGCAAGAGAGGGTGGTATTGGAGTTTTACATAAAAACATGACGATTGAGCAACAAGCCCAAGAAGTTAGAAAAGTAAAACGTGCAGAAAGTGGTATGATTTTAGACCCTGTTACGTTACCTTTAACTGCTGTTGTTGCAGATGCCAAAAATAACATGCGCGAGCATAGTATTGGAGGTATACCTGTTGTTGATGAAGATGGAAAATTAGAAGGTATTGTAACCAACAGAGATTTACGTTTTGAGCATAATAACAATAGACCCATAGTAGAAGTAATGACAAGTGAAAACTTGATTACTGCAGATGTTGGAACTTCTTTAAAAGATGCTGAAGCAATTCTTCAAAAAAATAAAATCGAAAAACTTTTAATTGTAGACAAAGACTATGTTTTAAAAGGTTTAATTACGTTTAGAGACATTACTAAAGTTACTCAAAAACCAATTGCTAACAAAGATACTTTTGGTAGATTAAGAGTAGCTGCTGCTTTGGGTGTTACGCCAGATGCTGTAGATAGAGCTGCTGCTTTGGTAAACGCTGGGGTAGATGCTGTAATTATAGATACTGCTCATGGCCATACAGAAGGTGTTGTAAGAGTTTTAAGAAGTTTAAAAGAAAAGTTTCCGAATTTAGATGTAGTTGTAGGTAATATTGCAACTCCAGAAGCTGCACAATATTTAGTAGCTGCTGGTGCAGATGCTGTTAAAGTAGGTATTGGTCCAGGTTCTATTTGTACAACAAGAGTTGTTGCAGGTGTTGGTTTTCCTCAGTTTTCTGCAGTTTTAGAAGTTGCAAACGCTATAAAAGGAAGTGGAGTTCCTGTAATTGCTGATGGTGGAATTCGTTATACAGGAGATATTCCTAAAGCAATTGCTGCAGGTGCAGATACAGTAATGTTGGGTTCTTTGTTGGCAGGTACAAAAGAATCTCCAGGAGAAACGATTATTTACGAAGGAAGAAAATTTAAATCATACAGAGGTATGGGTTCTGTAGAAGCTATGAAACAAGGTTCAAAAGACAGGTACTTTCAAGATGTAGAAGATGATATTAAAAAATTAGTTCCAGAAGGTATTGTAGGTCGTGTGCCATATAAAGGTGAATTGTTTGAAAGTATTCATCAATTTGTTGGTGGTTTACGTGCAGGTATGGGATATTGTGGAGCAAAAGATATCGAAACTTTAAAAGAAACTGGTCAGTTTGTAAGAATTACAGCAAGTGGAATTAACGAAAGTCATCCTCATGATGTAGCTATTACAAAAGAATCACCAAATTATAGTAGAAGATAAAATTGGTTTAAAAATTGCTTTGAAAACAGAATAAATGGAAGTACAAAATTTTGTGAATTTTAAAAAAGTTAGAGGTTTAGGTGATATGCTTTCTGACACTATTAAATTTTTAAGTGTAGAATGGAAACCTTTTTTTGGTACAATTATTAAAATTTCTATAATTCCTGTTTTAATTGCTGTTGGTTTTGCTTTGTATTTTGTAATGAATTTTATGCCATTATATGGAGATTTGTTGCAATTTAATCAATATGAAAACGACATTAATTTTAATTTTTCACAATTATTAATACCTTTTATAGGTTTTATTTTTGCTTATTTAGTAGCTTATGCATTAGTAACAGTGGCTTCTTTATCATACATAAAATCTTACATAGAAAATAAAGGAGTAGTTAATTATAAAGAAATACAAAACATATCTAAAGATAATTTTTGGTCTTATGTAGGCTTGTTTTTTCTAGTTAGTATAATAGTTGGTTTTGGACTATTATTTTGTTTTGTACCAGGTATATATTTAGGTGTAGTTTTATCTTTATCTATCTGCTTACTTATTTTTGAAAACAAAGGTGTTTTCGATGCAATAAATGATTCCTTTGGATTTATAAAAGAACACTGGTGGGAAACTTTCGGAATTTTAATTGTAGTACAAATATTAATTGGAGTTGCAGGTTATATTGTAAATCTACCAGCCACTTTGTACATGGGAATAGATATGACAGCTATGATTCAAAATCAAGAAGCTACTGAATTGATTAGCATATTTTCAGACCCAGTATATTTAGGTTTTCTTGGCTTTGCTTATTTTGCTAAATTTATACTTTATATATTTTCAGTAGTAGTTACCGTTTTTATTTATTTTGATATTAAAGAACAAAAAAATCCTTCTTCTGATATGATTAATGAGATTGGAGTTGGATAATTCAATTAGAGTTTACTCAATATTTTATTTAAATTAAAATTATAACCTTCTCTTTCAAGATAATAATTTCCATTTGGTTTTAGGATTACAAATCCATTTGAACGAATTTTTTTAAACAAAGTTTTAGTTAAATATGAATTATTATCATTAAAGTAATCTAAACCAATGTTAATTTCACTAGGATTAACAGCTATAAAAAGTTGTTGAATATTATCTTTTCTATCGACCTTTTTTAAATACTTCTTGTACCTTTTCTTAAAGTAAATTGCATGTTCATTATTAGGACAATCACAACTTAAATTAATAAAATTTAGTATTATAGTTTTGTTTTGATCAATAGATTTTTTAGTAATATTTTCAATATGATTTTTTATTTTATCAAATTCATTTATACTAAATCTACCAGATTTTATCTTTTTTAATGCAAGTTTAAAAATGATGCTATCATTAGTTTCATCAAATAAAATAGTTGAATCATCTTCTGCTAATTTTTTATAAACTTCAAAGCTAATTTGTTTTAAATCATCATTAAAATATTTTTCTTTCTTGATTACGAAAGGTTTAAAAATATAAGTTTTATTTATTTTATAACTTTTAATGATTTCATTTTTATGATCGTATGTGTTTTTTTCTGTTAAAGTAAAACTATTTTCATCATTAAAAACTCCTTTATAACGAATTGACTTGATGTTATTTTTTTTGATAGGTTCATTTATATATGGAACTATTTTAAATGTAAACACACTATCTTTTATGGTATAAAAAGAGTTGGATTTGAATTTGGAATAATAGTTTAAATACGTTTCTAAAAAATTGATAGAAGCTTCGTAATTATTTTTATTGGATTCAAACAATCCGTAAAAATCATCACTAACACTTATTTTATTGTGTTCCTTAAAAAGTATGGCTTTAACGCTAAAAATATATCCTTTACTATCTAAATTTTTATGATAATTGGTATTTATAAAATCTTTTGTAGCTGTTTTGTTTTTCGTAAAATAGTAACCATTCTGTTTAAATGAATATTCTTGTGAAAATAGACTGAATGAGAATAATAAACATAGGTTTAAGGTCAAGAAAAGTTTCATAGCTTTTTTTTATAATTTTAATTTTTACATATAAATATAAAAATTAAAAATTACTTTCTTCAGCCATTTTAACAACTCCAACTGTAAGTATTAAGTTGGCGAATCTTCTTTGTTCTCCTGTTTGAATGATTAAAGTAGTTAAAGGATCTCTAATTTTATCATAAAATGACCAACGTTCCATTTCATCCCAAGAAACATCACCTAGAAGCTTTTTATAAGAATCATGAATTTCTGCATTTGCTTCAGCTAGTTTCTGCATAACAATTGCACCTTGCATTGGGCAAACCTATAAAATGCCTTCTAAAACTGTTAATGCATCTAATAGACCTGGTTTAAAATTAAGATGAACAGTTGTAGAATTTGGTCCATTCATAGCACCAACAGGCAAATTACCATCTGCAATTACTACTTGAGCAAAATGACCTGAACGTGCCAAAACTGCCATAATTGTTGGATGTATTACTAAGTTTTTAAAATATTGTATAACCAAATATAATAGACATCGTTTTATATTCAGAAAAATTATTTAAATAATTATTAAAAAGGTCTCTATTGGTATGATATCTAAATTCTAAAGAATATTTTTCATGACTTTTATAACCGATTCCAAAACCAAAATTAGAACTAGATTGTATTTCTTGACTTAGGAGTTCTCCATTACTAAAATCAATAATTATAGAACCATTAGCATAAAGTTTAGAGGTTTTATTAAGAAAGAAATAATGTCTTACTCCAATTGGTAATTCAATTGAACTATAATCTACAGAAGTAGAGTTTTTTTGATCAACATCTGCCTTAAAAGATTGGTAAGTTGGCTCTATTATAATACCCCATTTATTTTTATTAAATGGCATAATAAATTCTAATTCAACTCCTAATCTAAGACCTAATTGATTTCCAAAATCAGGAAAATATGGGCTATCAGCATCAAAAGCAGTATTACCAGTTGATAAAGAAGAACTGTTAAGGCCTGCTCTAAGTGTAAGATTAAATAAATCTTGGTTTTTATTCTTTTTAAAAGAAATGTATTCAGATTGTATACAGTTGTAATATCTTTCAAAAAAATGAATAAGATCGTTCTCTTTGTAATCTAAATTTTTAAATGTTTTAAATGAAATATTTTTACATTTTAAACTACCCCACAACTGTTGCTTAAATTTATCATTTACAGCAATTTTATCTTCTATAGTTTTATATTTTTTAAAAATTAATTGCTCTATTTCAGAATTATTTTTGTTGAAAAAGAATCTTACTAAATTTCCGTTCTTATAAGAAAACAAATTGGCATCACCTTCAATTAATACTTTTAAAAAGATTTCTTCTTTTTCGAATTTAGGTTCTTTAAACTCAGTTAATTCTTTTAATAGGTTACTAGATTTATCAATATTAACAATGGCTTTAATATATTTTGACGAATCATAAACACCAAAGCCCTTAACTTCTTTAAGCGTTAATTTTTTTTGTTCAGCATCAATTGTTTTTTTATAAATAAGATAATTAGGGTTTTGTAGCCAGTCATTATTCTTAATAAGTCCTTCTACTTTTTGTCCGTCATTAGTTATAAAATAGCCTTTTTCAAATTTAATTTGTGCTAAAGAATTTAACCCTAAGAATAGGATGATCATAGTAATTTTTAATTTCATAGTTTGTTAAAGATTTGGTTTAATAGTTATGTTTTGTGTTTTAAATTTTTGCTAAGGTTAAATTAGTTTAAATTTTCTCCTTTAACACAGCAATTTCATCACGTAATTTTGCAGCAATAATAAAATCTAAATTTTTGGCTGCAGTTTCCATTGCTTTGCGTTTTTCTCTTATGCGTTTTTCTATTTCTTCTTTTGGTAAATATTGTAAATCTTGTTCTGCAGCAACTTGTTTGGCATTGTCATAATGATAACTAGAAATGGCAGATTTAGATAAGGTATTATCAATTTTTTTGTTAATTTGTGTAGGAGTTATGTTATTTGCAGTATTGTAAGCAATCTGTTTTTCACGTCTACGTTCAGTTTCATCAATGGTTTTTTGCATGCTATTGGTTATTTTATCAGCATACATAATGGCCAAACCATTTACGTTTCTTGCAGCTCTACCTATGGTTTGGGTTAAAGAACGATGACTTCTTAAAAAACCTTCTTTATCAGCATCTAAAATAGCTACTAAAGAAACTTCGGGTAAATCTAAACCTTCTCTTAATAAATTTACTCCGATTAAAACATCAAACAAACCTTTACGCAAATCTTGCATAATTTCTACACGTTCTAAAGTATCTACATCAGAATGTATGTATCTACAACGAATATCAACTCCTGTTAAGTATTTTGTTAGTTCTTCTGCCATTCTTTTGGTTAAAGTAGTTACTAATGTACGTTCGTCTTTTTCTACTCTAACCTGAATTTCTTCAATCAAATCATCAATTTGATTAATGCTTGGTCTAATTTCAATTATTGGATCTAATAAACCTGTTGGCCTTATTACTTGCTCTACAAAAACACCTTCCGTTTTTTCTAATTCGTAATCTGCAGGAGTTGCAGAAACAAAAATGGTTTGATTTTGTAAGGCTTCGAACTCATCGAATTTTAAAGGTCGATTATCCATTGCAGCTGGCAATCGAAAACCATATTCAACTAAGTTTTCTTTTCTACTTCTATCTCCACCATACATTGCGTGAGTTTGTGGCACAGTTACATGACTTTCATCAATCACCATTAAATAATCATCAGGAAAATAATCTAACAAACAGAAAGGTCTTGTACCTGGTTCTCTGCCATCTAAATATCTTGAATAGTTCTCAATACCAGAACAATACCCCAATTCTCGAATCATTTCTAAGTCGAATTCTGTACGTTCTTTTAAACGTTTTGCTTCTAAATGTTTGCCAATTTCTTTAAAATAATCTACCTGTTTCATCATATCTTCTTGAATTTGATGAATGGCATTTTGTAAAACATCTGGAGAGGTTACAAATAAGTTTGCAGGATAAATATTCAGTTCATCAAAGTTTTCTAATACAGTTTGACTTTCTAAATCAAAAGATTCGATTTCTTCAATTTCATCACCAAAAAAATGAATTCTATAACCATTATCGCCATAAGATGGATAAATCGTTACAACATCACCCTTAACCTTAAAAGTTCCGCTTTTTATTTCTATTTCTGTTCTCGAGTATAAACTTTGTACTAATTGATGTAAAAATTTAGTTCTAGAAATTTGCTGATCTCTATGAATAGGAATTACGTTTTTCTTAAATTCTGTAGGATTTCCAATACCATATAAACAAGAAACTGAAGCTACAACCAAAACATCTCGTCTGCCAGAAAGTAGGGAAGAGGTTGTGCTTAAACGCAATCTTTCTATATCATCATTTATAGATAAATCTTTTTCTATATATGTTCCTGTTACTGGAATGTATGCTTCTGGTTGATAATAATCGTAGTAAGAAACAAAATATTCTACAGCATTTTCTGGAAAAAACTGTTTAAACTCAGAATATAATTGGGCAGCTAAGGTTTTGTTATGTGCCAAGACCAAGGTAGGTTTTTTTACTTCTTTTACCACATTTGCCACCGAAAAAGTTTTACCAGAACCAGTAACACCTAACAATGTTTGATATTTTTCTCCTGCTAAAATTCCTGCAGAAAGTTCTTTTATAGCATCAGGTTGATCTCCTGTTGGCGAAAATTCAGATACAAGTTTAAATTCCATCTTGTAAAAATACACAACCTATTCAAAAATTCTATCAATTCGTATGGATTTTACAACTAAAAATAAGTGAAATTTCTATAAAGCACATCAACATTATGTTATAAGTAAAGTATTTTGATAATTACAAATAGTTCTCGATAAAATTTCTCTTAAAATCGAAATCACTCGAACTGACATTTCTTAATTTTGATTATTTTTATACTATGGATTTATTTTCTTCGGATGCAATTACCAATATTTTACCTTTTGATGGTGTTACCAATTATCATGGAATTGTATTGAATAAGCAACAGTGTGATTTGTATTATCATCAATTACTAGATAAAATAAATTGGAAAAATGATGAAGCGATTATTTTCGGTAAAAAAATAATCACCAAAAGAAAAGTAGCTTGGTATGGAGCATCAAAATACTCTTATACCTATTCTAAAGTTACAAAAACAGCAAATCTCTGGATTCCAGAATTGTTAGTACTTAAAGAAATTGTAGAGCAAGAATCTAATGAAACCTATAATTCTTGTTTGTTAAATTTATATCATTCAGGAGATGAAGGCATGGCTTATCATTCTGATGGCGAAAAAATGATGAAAAAAAATGGAGCAATTGCCTCTTTATCTTTAGGGGCAGAACGTAAATTTTCTTTTAAACATAAAGAAAAAAAGCAAAGAATAGATATTGTTTTAGAAAGAGGTAGTTTATTGGTTATGAAAGAAGATACACAAACCCATTGGTTGCATAGATTACCACCTACAAAAAAAGTAAATTCGCCAAGAATTAATTTAACCTTTAGAACTATAGAATTGTAGTTTAATTATCGATCTTTTTAATAAAATCTTCTCTATAATTTAAGCCAATTGGTATCCATTTATCATCTATAATTATTCTGTTACGTTGTACAGAATAGATGTGTTTTAAGCCTACAATATAAGATTTATGAACTCTTAAAAAGTTGGTTTTACCAAGTCTTTCTTCAAAGCTTTTTAAACTACTTAAAGTTAAAATTGGTTTTTCTTTATTGGTGTAAATTTTAATATAATCTTTTAAAGATTCTATGTATTTAATGTCTGATAAATTAATTTTTATGTTTTCGTATTCCGATTTTACAAAAATAAAATCGCTAGGTTCTTTAGGTATTTCTAAAGGCGCAGTATTGGTTTTAGATAATAATAAATTGTTGGCTCTAGTTGCTGCTTTTAAAAATCGATGAAAAGGAATAGGTTTTACCAAATAATCTATTGCATTTAAATTGAAACCTTCTACAGCATAATGAGAATAGGCTGTTGTAAAAATAAACATCGGTTTCTGATCTAACGATTTTATAAAATCGATACCAGAAAAATCTGGCATTTCTATATCTGTAAAAATAAGATCTATTTTTTGATTTTGTAACACAGACATAGCTTCAATTCCACTTGAGCAAGAAGCAACTAATTCTAAAAAATCGATCTTTGAAATAAAATCTTCTAACAATTCTAAAGCTAAAGGCTCATCATCTATAACAATACATTTCATCTATTTTTTTAGTTTTAAGGTTAAGTTGACTTCAAATGATTTTTTTTCATTTTTTATCTCAAGCGTATGCAATTTTGGGTACAATAAATTTAGTCTGTTTTTAATGTTTTCTAAACCAATACCAGAGTTTTTATCGTTGGTTTTTGTTATAAAACAAGCATTGTATACATAAAGATGTAACTTGTCATCATTTACATTGATTACAATTCTAATGTTGGTATCACCCTTATAACTTGTACCGTATTTAAAAGCGTTTTCTATAAAAGAAATCAACAAAAGTGGTTCTATTTTATAGTTTAAATCACCATGAACATTTACGCGAACTCCACTAGAATCTTTTAATCTTAAAAGGTGTAAAGAGATGTAATTTTTAATGTATTCTATTTCTTTTGTTAATGAAATATATTCTTGATTAGTTTCGTAAATCATATAACGCATTAATTCAGATAGTGTTACAATAGCCACTGTAGTGTCTTCGGATTTTTTATTAGCCAAAGAATAAATACTATTTAAAGTGTTGAATAAAAAATGCGGATTTAACTGTGCTTTTAAAAAGGATAGTTCAGAATTCACTTTTTCAGATGCTACTAAAGCTCTTTCTTTTTCGGTTTTATACCATTCAGAAACTAATTTTATAGAGGTACTTAAACCAAAAAATAAAATGACCATAATTGGTGGTCTAAACCCAAATCTTGGACCATTTTCTTTACGATTCAGAATTTTTTCTTCTAAAATTTCATTTGGAGGTTGAAATTCCTTAGACATTAAAATTATTGGACCTAAAACGTATATAAAGAATAAAAAGAAAGCTACAAATGTAATTAGGTATAGGCCAATTTTTTTATTCAGTAATAATTTTGGTACTAAAAAAGAGTAGTTTACATAAAAAACGGTAATTAATACAGCATTTAAAATATAAAACATTGCTGGTATTGCATTGAACCTGTAAAAAAATTGAATGGCAGTTATTAAGATAAAAAACAGCCATAGCAATATGTGTATAATTACTGTGGTAAAAGATTTTTGTTTAATAAAGTTCAATTTATGGTATGTTTAATTGCAAATCTATATAAGATTGTTCTTAAAAACTTACAAAAGGTTGTTGTAATTATCATAAAAAATGTAGAAAAATTAAATAAATTAACCTTTCTACATTTTTGCATTTAGCGAATATGTTGTTGAAGATTAATCATCTTCATTTTCTAATTCGTAAGGTTTAAACTCCCAAACATCATCAAAATAATAACTTCCACTTCTACCCATTAAAACGTATGCAGTAGATCCAAAAGAAAAAGCAGAAGCATCTTGTCTTGCTGTTCCTTCAAAATCAGGAATTTCATCCCAAGTATCTGTAGAAGGGTCGTAAGAATAAGTTGCAGAAGTTACTGCTCCATACACTCCTGTGCTTACATACCCTAAACCATCTAAAGAAAAAGCAACAGCAGAACTTACTAAAATTTCATAGTCATCATCATCATCATCGTCATCATCTAAATCTGTTAATCTTGTCCAGTTTGTACCATCAAATGAATAAAAATCTTCTTCGTAAGTACCATTATGAATTCCTAAACCTAAATAAGCAACATCGTTAATGGTAAATACAGAAGCGTTCTGACGCTTTTCTCCACCAAAACCAACAGATTGTTCCCAAGTATCAGTAGCTACATCGTATTTCCAAAAATCTTTTTGCTCACTACCATCATAACCAGTACCAATATAACCAGAATTACCAATTGCAAAACCAATTGCTCCATATCTTGCAGTACCTCCAAAATCTGCTTTTTGTTGCCAAGTATCTGTAGTAGAATCGTAAGCCCAAAAGTCTTTTAATTCATTATTACCATCATAACCAGTACCAATATAACCAGTTGTACCTATAGAAAAACCAACGGCTCCACTTCTTGGAGTTCCAGGAAAAGGAGCTCTTTGTATCCAGTAATCTCCTTCAGAATCGTACTCCCAGGTATCAGATAAATAATCATCTCCATCATAACCTGTTACCAAATATCCTTTATCTCCAATAGTAAAACTTACTGAGTTTGCTCTAGAATTTCCATCAAAAGTAGAACTTTCAACCCAGTTTCCATATTCATCATCATCATCATCATCACTACCACAGCCTATAAAAAATGTAGAGGTAAATAGAATTGCCATTATATAAAGGACAGCTCTTTTTTGTGTAAAAATTGTTTTTTTCATTCGTTTTAGTTTATTCATTTCAGTATTTATTGGCAAAACTAGAAGCATATAATTGGGTGTAACTATGAAATAGACAAACACGGGTATTTTATAGATGAACGTGTAAAACAAGTGTTAATTTTCTTAAAAGCTGTTAAATAAAGGGTTAAGAGGCGTTTTTTTGTAGTAAATCTATAAAAAAGGGCAGTTTATATATTTTGTGATTTTTTGTGATATTGTCTCTAATACTTTTGCTCTAAAAAGTAAAATGAGGTATTTAATTATAGGTTTTTTAAGTATTGTTTATCTAACATCTTGCACTGAAGATGGAACAACTTATGAAGTTGGTAGTGATTTTATTGATAATAATATACAGATTAGAGTTATAGATACGTTTACCGTAAAAACAGGAACTTTTAAACTAGATTCTTTACAAACAGCGGGTTCTGGTAGAATTCTGTTAGGGAGTTTAAAAGACAGCAATTTTGGTAATACAACTGCAAAATCTTACTTAGAATTGGTGGCGTCTACTTATGATATTAGCAATGATGCTATTTACGATTCTATTGGTATGATTTTAAATTATGATACCTATTATTATGGTGATACTACAAAAGTACAAACTTATAAATTGCACAGAATAACCGAAACTTTTGAGCCCGAAGACAGCGAAAATTTTTACAATAGTTCTTCTTTAGATTACGATACTGAAACTTTAGGCGAAACTACTTTTACGCCAAGACCAAACAGATCTACAGATTCTCTTTTTATTAAAATGGATGATGTTTTAGGTGAAGAGATTTTTGATAAAATTGTAGATAATGATATTAATAATTCTGATGATTTTCTGCAATATTTTAAAGGTTTAGCAATTGTACCAGATGCAACTGTAGATAGCCATATACTAGGTTTTGGGGTTAATCCATCTACCACTTCTACAGAAAAGAATTCGAGCATGCGACTTTATTATACAATTAAAGACGATGATAATGAAGATAATAGTTATTATGTAGATTTTTTAATATCGAGTGCAACACAACAATTTAATCAAATAGAAACAGATTTTTCTAGTTCTGTTTTAGGTGGTTTCGAAGATGTAGAAGAAATAAAATCTAGCGAAGATACCAACAATGCAACTTACATTCAAGCTGGTGTAGGTATAGCATCAAGAGTAGAAATACCATCAATAAAAAAACTTTTAGAATTTTCTAACGAAGCCACTTCATTAAGTGCCACCTTAACTTTTTCGCCATTATTGGGTAGTTATGATAGTGATAATCCATTACCAGAATCGTTGTTAGTTTACGTTGTAGATCATAAAAATAGATTTGTAAAACAACTGGCAGATATTAATGAAACTGCAGCTTATGCTTATTTAAATGACAATCAAGACGAGTTTAGCCAAAACACTTTTTATTCTGTTGATTTAAGCGGATATGTAGAAGAAATTTTACAAACAGAAAGCGATTTAAACTATGCGTTAATGTTCATTTACGAAAGTTACGATCAAAATGTAAGTAATCTAATTATAGAAGATAATCCTGCAACAGATAATCAGGTAAAATTAACCGTAAAATATTTAAACTATTAAGATGCAAAAAAATATATTATTAATAGTATTCATTGCTGCTACACATACTCTATTTGCTCAAAATAATGCCAATACACCATATTCTTTATTTGGTTTAGGAGTAGAAAATAAAATAGCAACAGGTGGTTTAACTGGTTTAGGAAACACAGGTATTGCACAATCAAATCCGTTTGAAATAAATATTTTTAACCCTGCAAATCTTGGTAATTTGCTAGAACAATCCTTTTTATATGAGTTTGGTTTAAATGGTACTTATTCAACCCTAAAAACAGATACTAAAACAGAAACAAGTAACAATGGTAATATTTCTCATATTGCTATTGCATTTCCAATTCGTAAAAGTTTAGGGATGAGCATAGGGCTTTTGCCTTATACGAAAACGGGATATAATATAGATATAGTAGGCCCTGTAGAAGGTTCTTTAGATACTTTTATTACAAGAATAACAGGAGTAGGAGGGTTAAATAAATTTTATATTGCTTCAGGTTTTCAACCGTTAAAAAACTTATCTGTTGGTGTAGATTTTTCTTTTCTTTTCGGATCAATAGAACAAGAAAGTCAAATTTCTACAGACGCTTATGTTTCAATTTTAGATCAAAATTATTACAATGGTGTAAAATTAAAAACAGGTTTTCAGTACAAATTACCGAGTATAAAAAATGTAGAAACTACTATTGGTGGTACTTTTGAGCTGCCTACTTCTTTGTCTGGTAAACAAACAAGAACTTCCACAAAAACAACAAGTACAGGTGCCCAAATTATTATTGAAGATGGTGTAGAAAATGATTTAGATAATTTTGAATTGCCAACAAGTTTTGGTTTAGGAATTACTTCTAAAATTAATAAAACGCTTACCACGAGTATCGATTATAGAAAATTATTATGGAATGATACCAATCAGCAAACGAATAACGAACGTTATACAGACGAATCTATTTATGCATTTGGTGTAGAGTTTTTGCCAAATAAAAACAAATACAATTATTGGTCTAACGTAAAATATAGACTTGGTTTAAATTACAATACTGGTTTTTTAAAAATATCGAATCAACAGATAGATAGTTATTTTATTTCGGCTGGTTTAGGCTTACCAATGAAAAAGAATAGTTTAAATAATTTTAATATTTCTTATTCTTATGGTAAAGAAGGTACTTTAGATAACAACTTAATTCAAGAAAATTTTCATAAAATAACACTGAATTTAAACTTTGTAGGCAGTTGGTTTAGCCAAAAAAGAATTGACTAGTACTGCAATTAAAAAATCTTTAAAGCGTAAAATTATAATCTTATTTTTACTTTTGTTGAAAATATTTTTCTTTGGATCATAAAAATCAACAATCAACTAATCTTAATAAATTTATAAGTTCTACCGGAATTTGTTCGCGTAGAGAAGCCGAAAAATTAATTGTAGAAGGTAGGGTTACCATCAACGGAAAACCGACACAATTAGGAAATCGTGTTTTTAAAAACGATGTAGTTAAGGTAGATGGTAGATTGTTAAAACCAAAACCAAAAACGCTTTATATTGCTTTAAACAAACCTATAGGTATTGTTTCTACAACAGATTCTAGAGAAAGAGACAATATTGTAAGACATATCAATCATCCAGAAAGATTATTTCCAATTGGACGTTTAGACAAACCTTCTGAAGGATTAATTTTTTTAACCAACGATGGTGATATTGTTAATAAAATTTTAAGAGCTGGTAATAATCACGAAAAAGAATATATTGTTTCTGTAGATAAAACAATTGATGATGATTTTATCAGAAAAATGAGCAATGGTATACCTATTTTAGGCACTGTTACCAAAAAGTGTAAAGTAGAAAAAGTATCAGAAAAGGTTTTTAAAATTATATTAGTTCAGGGTTTAAATCGTCAGATTAGAAGAATGTGCGAGTATTTGGGTTACGAAGTTACCAAGCTAAAACGCACAAGAATTATGAATGTAACCCTTGGCAATTTAAAGCAAGGAGATTGGCGAGAACTTACAGAAGAAGAACTTAAAGAAATTAATAAAATGATTGCTTCATCGTCTAAAACCGAAGAAGCTTCTGTGGTTAAAGAAAAGCCAAAAACTACAAAACCGAAAAGAAAATCAGCTCCTACAAAAAATGATTTTAATAGAAAAAGTGCTTCTTTTAGAAAATCATCACCAAAAAATAAAAAGAGAAATGCTGGTTCTTCATCAAAAAAGAAAAGAAGATTTTAAAATCTAATCTTTAAGAATGTTTTAATTTTTCAATTCTTAAATAGTCTTATCTTTGCCGACAATGAAATTCGATTTAAAACTTACAGACCCAAAAAGCAAAGCGAGAGCAGGTTCAATTACAACAGATCATGGAGTTATAGAAACTCCCATCTTTATGCCTGTAGGTACTGTAGGTACTGTAAAAGGCGTACATCAATCAGAACTTAAAACAGAAGTAAATCCAGATATTATTTTAGGAAATACCTATCATTTATATTTAAGACCTGGTTTAGATATTTTAGAGCAAGCAGGTGGTTTGCATAAATTTATGAATTGGGATAGAAATATTCTTACAGATTCTGGTGGTTATCAAGTCTACTCTTTGTCCGGAAGAAGAAAAATTAACGAAGAAGGTGTAAAATTTAAAAGTCATATAGATGGTTCTATGCACTTTTTTACGCCAGAAAATGTTATGGAAACCCAACGTACAATTGGTGCAGATATTATTATGGCGTTTGATGAATGTACTCCTTATCCTTGCGATTATAATTATGCAAAACGTTCTATGCACATGACACATAGATGGTTAGATAGATGTATAAACCACTTAGAAAAATTGCCATACAAATACGGTTTTGAGCAAACTTTTATGCCAATTGTTCAAGGTAGTACTTATAAAGATTTAAGAAGGCAATCTGCAGAATATATTGCAAACTCAAACCAAAAAGCCAACGCTATTGGAGGTCTTTCAGTAGGTGAACCTGCAGAAGAAATGTATGCGATGACAGAGGTTGTTACCGAAATTTTACCAGAAGATAAACCTCGTTATTTAATGGGGGTAGGTACACCCATAAATATTTTAGAAAATATTGCTTTGGGTATAGATATGTTCGATTGTGTAATGCCAACCAGAAATGCCAGAAATGGAATGCTATTTACAGCACATGGAACCATAAATATTAAAAATAAAAAGTGGGAAAATGATTTTACACCTATAGATGATATGGGTATTACAGGTGTAGATACTTATTATACAAAAGCTTATTTACGTCATTTATTTGCTGCTAAAGAAATGTTGGGAAAACAAATTGCTTCTATTCATAATTTAGGATTTTATGTTTGGCTAACTAGAGAAGCTAGAAAACATATTTTAGCTGGCGATTTTAGAGAATGGAAAGATAAAATGGTTGTGCAAATGGATAAAAGATTATAGTTAATAGTTTTTGGCTGATGGTTTTTTTAGTTGATAAAAATAAACCTGAAATTACAAACTACAAAGCACTTACAAAGGTTTGAAAATAATTGATTGGTACATATTAAAACGTTTTTTGGTAACTTTTTTGTTTACCTTACTTATTTTAATACCTATTGCAGTAGCCATAGATATTGCAGAAAAAATTGATAATTTTTTAGAGCATGCAGATTTAGGCTTTTATCAAATTGTAGATGAATATTATAAAAATTTTATCATCTATTACGCCAATACTTTTATGCCTTTGGCATTATTTATAGCTGTAATTTTATTTACTTCTAAACTATCTAACAACACCGAAATTATTGCAATAAATAATGCAAAAGTTTCGTTTACACGTTTTTTATATCCGTATTTTATTGGTGCTACTTTAATTACAGTATTGTCTTTGGTAATGAATCATTTTGTTGTTCCAAACAGTAGTTCTACCAGAAAACAGTTCGAAAAAGAATACATAAATAGCGATAGAAAAAAACACGAGTTCAAATACATTAACGATTTTAGTTTACAGCTAACAGATAGCACGTATATTTTTATCAGAAATTTTAATACAGAAAATAATAGGGGGTATGATTTTTCTTCTGAATTATATGATGGTATTGAGTTAAAAACCAAATTGTTTGCAGATAACATTAAATATTCTGAGAAAGATTCTTCATTTAGAATTCAAAATTGGCGATTAAGAAAAATTTATGAAGGTAGAGATAGTATTTATTCTGGTAATAAAATAGATACAGTGTTTAACTTTACACCTAGAGATTTAATATACAAATCAGCACTGTCTCAAGAAATGCCTTCAGACGAATTGTATAAATTTATAAAAGTCTCAGAAAAAAGAGGTGTTAAAAATTTAAATGCATATTTGGTAGAGTTTCATAAAAGAACCAGTTTACCATTGGCATCTTATATTTTAACTATCATAGCAGTAGCATTAGCCTTTAGAAAAAGAAGAGGAGGTACAGGAGTTAATTTAGCTATAGGTGTTGGTATGATGTTTATGTACGTATTTTTATTGAAAATTTCTGAAGTTTTAGGTGCAGTAGCAGGTGTAAATTCGCTTTTATATGTTTGGATGCCCAACTTCCTATTTGGATGTGTAGCTATATATCTTTACTTTAATGCAAGAAAGTAGATTAAAAAACTATTTGCTCTTACACCTCATTGTTTTTATCTGGGGTTTTACAGCCATTTTAGGAGCATTAATTACCATTGATGCAATTCCGTTAGTTTTCTTTAGAATGATATTAGCAGTTGCTTTTATTGCCATGTATTTTATTGTAAAAAAGAAATCTTTTAGGGTTGATAAAAAAGGATTAACCAAGTTTTTGTTTACAGGTATTATCATTGCTTTGCACTGGATTTTTTTCTTCAAAGCCATAAAAGTATCTAATGTTTCTGTGGCTCTAGTAACCATGAGTACAGCCGCTTTTTTTACATCGTTAATAGAACCCATTTTTTTTAAAAGAAAAGTAAAAGCCATTGAAATACTTTTAGGTGTATTGGTAATTTTAGGCCTTTACATTATTTTTAACTTTGAAAGCGCATATAAATTAGGGATAATTTACGCCTTAATTTCTTCGTTTTTAGGAGCTTTATTTTCTGTTTTAAATGGCTTATTTATAGAAACTTACGACGCCGATCGAATTTCTTTTTATCAATTGCTATCTGGTGCTGTCTTCGTAACTTTATATCTATTGGTAAATCATCAATTTTCGATATCTTTTTTCAATTTGCAGCAATCAGATTGGATTTACCTTTTTATACTAAGTAGTGTTTGTACTGCTTATGCATTTATAATTTCTGTTAAAGTGATGAAACATTTATCACCCTACACTGTAATTATCACTAATAATTTAGAACCTATTTATGCCATTGTTTTGGCCTTGTTTATTTTTGGTGATAAAGAAAAAATGAATCCTGAATTTTATTTTGGAGCAAGTTTAGTATTAGGAGTGGTTTTATTAAACGGTATTATTAAGAATAAATCAGCAATTAAACAAAAAGCCAAATTAAAGTTAAAGGCAAAAAAGTAAAATGAATTTGTTATAAAAGTAATTTTTATAGTATGTTTGTTAATCGAAATAGTATAATCAAAGTAACTACAAAATGGAATATTTAGATTTTGAAATGCCAATAAAAGAGCTTGAAGATCAGCTTCAAAAATGTCAGATTATTGGTGAAGAAAGCGATGTAGATGTTACAGCTACTTGTAAAAAAATTGAAAAGAAATTAGCTGCTGCTAAAAAAGATATTTATAAAAACTTAACGCCTTGGCAAAGAGTTCAATTATCTAGACATCCAAGCAGACCTTATACTTTAGATTATATCAATGCAATTTGTAGAGATACTTTTATGGAGTTGCATGGAGATAGAAATGTAAAAGATGATAAAGCCATGATTGGTGGTTTGGGTAAAATTGGCGATCAATCTTTTATGTTTATTGGTCAACAAAAAGGTTACAATACCAAAACTCGCCAGTATAGAAACTTTGGAATGGCAAATCCTGAAGGGTATAGAAAAGCCTTACGTTTAATGAAAATGGCAGAAAAATTCGGTATACCAGTGGTTACTCTTTTAGATACTCCAGGTGCTTATCCAGGTTTAGAAGCAGAAGAACGTGGACAAGGTGAAGCTATTGCCAGAAACATTTTAGAAATGACTCGTTTAAAAACACCAATTATTACAATAGTTATTGGTGAAGGTGCTTCTGGTGGAGCAGTGGGTATTGGAGTAGGAGATAGAGTATATATGATGGAAAATACTTGGTATACTGTTATTTCTCCAGAATCTTGTTCTTCTATTTTATGGCGTAGTTGGGAGTATAAAGAACAAGCTGCTGCTGCTTTAAAATTAACTGGTACTGATATGAAAAAGTTAAAGTTAATAGATGGAATTATAAAAGAACCAATTGGTGGTGCACACGCAGATAGAGAAGGAGCTTTTGCAAAAGTAAAAGAACAAATTGTCTTAGCTTTCGACGAATTAAAAGATTTATCAGAAACTGATTTGGTGATGCAAAGAATGGATAAATATGCAAATATGGGTGTATATAAAGAGTAAATCTAGTATTAACAATTAAAAAAAAAGCGAAATTCTAATTTGAATTTCGCTTTTTTTTATGTTTCCTCTAAGCTAGTCTTTAGTCGATGATTTTTCGACGACACTAAATTACGGCTTAACTACATTTGTCTATTTAATTCAGAGTAAAATGTGAAATTTGTTTTGTAATACTCTAATAGTTAGAGAATAATACTTAACTTTTAAATCCTGAGTAATGTTTAAAACTACCTTACAACAAATTTTCCTTTTCTTAGTAACAGCAGTATTAATCTACAAAACAGGTCAATATATGATAAAACTAAATGACATTAATTCATTTTTAGATTTTGGTATAATTGCTGTCTTTTTCTTTTCGTTTATTTTATTTATGAATTATTTTGTACGATTAGCAAACAAACTTTTTAGAGGGTTTAGCTTCTAAAAACAAAGTTTATTAAATACCCAAAGACGTAAATAAGGTTCTTAAACTAGGATCTGAAGGTCTAGGTGCATTAGCATCTACAATATTACCCTGTGGATCGATTAAGATAAATCTTGGTATTCCGTTAATTTGATAATCTCTTTGAAAAGTAAAATCTTGTCCAGACCATAATTGTACACCAGACATATTTCTTTTCTTAACAAAATCGCGCCATTTTTTTTCTGCAGCTTCCCAAGAACCACCACTTCTTCTAGATTCATCAGTAGAAATACTTACAAAAGTGATGTTTTTATTATGATACTCTTTCTCTAAATTTTGTAGATAAGGAATTTGTTGTATACAAGGTCCACACCAAGTTGCCCAAACATCAATATAAACGTATTTACCTTTAAAAGAACTTAAAGATTTTGTACCTCCTTTAATGTCTACATAATTTTCGAATGTTGGTGATGGTCTACCTTTAGCCATCATTTTATTTTGCGCGTATGCATTATCAAAATAAGTAACAATTTGTTGATTCTGTTGCTTCATAGAACTATATAAAGCACTATCAATATTGTTATAAGAGTTTAATATACTATCAAAATCAGCTTTAATTTTATCTACTTTTTTTCTGTATTCTTCTTGTTCTAAATCTAAAATTAACTGTGGATTCCCCATTTTTTGACTTCTTTCTATCTGAGCCAAAATAAAGTTACTGTTAGATGCGCCTTCGCCAGAAAATGTAATGCTTTTTAAAAAATCGTTTATATCGCTTTGTAAAGAAATATTAAATCCGTTTTTTAGGTAAATAGGAGCTCTATTGTTAGCGTTGGTAAGTATGGTATAAATTTCTCCTTTATCGTTTTTAAGTTTTAATGTGTCTTTAAAAGTACCATCAGCATTAATTTTTATTGTTTTAATAATACCTTTTCTGTCTGCAATAGAAAAAATAGAATCTATATTATTTTCTAATTTTCCTGATATTGTAAGATACTTTTTAGAGTGTTCTTGGCTACATGCCACCATAATTATTAAACCAAAAAGTATTGTGCTTAGTTTTTTCATTTTTTATTTTAAAATTAGATGCAAATATAAAACAATAAGAAACATAAATACTGTTAAAATAAATGATGTATTTCGTTAATATATTTAAGTTTAACGCCTAGATTTTATGCTAAAAAAAATCCTGATTATGTTATCAGCATTTTTTAAGTTTAATATTCAATTTTGTCTTGTTTTTCGCTCCATTTTTTAAAAGGCTCTAAGGCAATTTCTCTACCTATTTGCTCAAACTTGATGCTTCTTTTATCGTAAGGCAAAGGAATTTCTTTGTAGATAAATTCATCATCAAAACCAATATTTGCTGCATCTTTTTGGTTGCTACCATAATAAACTTTATCGGGTCTTGCCCAATAAATTGCACCTAAACACATGGGGCAAGGCTCGCAAGAAGTATAAATTATACAACCATCTAACTGAAAAGAGCCTAGTTTTTTGCAAGCATCTCTTATGGCAGTAACTTCTGCATGTGCAGTTGGATCATTAGTTGAGGTAACTTTGTTATTACCATAACCAACAATTTTATCATCTTTAACAACAATACATCCAAAAGGGCCACCTTCATTATTTTGCATTCCTTTTAAAGCTGCTTTTACAGCTTCACTCATAAATTCTTCGTGTTTGTTCATCTTCATTATCTAAAATTATGATTTTATTTTTAAAGCCAAAAAAAAGCTGCATTATAATGCAGCTTTTAATATTTGGTAAAATTAATACTTTTATTTTAAACTACCAGTCATAGCAGCAGGTTTAACCCACTCATCATATTGTTCTGAAGTTACATAACCCAAACGTACAGCTTCTTCTTTTAAAGTTGTTCCATTTGCGTGAGCTGTGTTTGCAATTTCTGCAGCTTTATAGTATCCTATTTTAGTATTTAATGCTGTAACCAACATTAAAGAATTGTTTACTAATTCTGTAATTCTTGAGTGATTTGGTTCTATACCAGCAGCACAATTTACATCAAAAGAAACACAAGCATCTCCAATTAATTGAGCAGATTGTAACACATTTGCAGCCATCATTGGTTTAAAAACGTTTAACTCATAATGTCCTTGAGTTCCACCTACAGTAACAGCAACATCATTTCCCATAACTTGTGCGCAAACCATTGTCATAGCTTCGCATTGTGTTGGGTTTACTTTACCTGGCATAATAGAAGAACCTGGCTCGTTTGCAGGTATAATAATTTCTCCAATTCCAGATCTTGGTCCTGAAGCCATTAAACGAATATCGTTGGCAATTTTATTTAAAGAAACAGCAACTTGCTTTAAAGCTCCATGTGTTTCTACTAAAGCATCGTGTGCAGCTAAAGCTTCGAATTTATTTTCTGCAGTTACAAAAGGTAATTCTGTAAATTCTGCAATATATTTTGCTACTAAAACATCATAACCAGCAGGGGTATTTAAACCTGTACCAACAGCTGTACCTCCTAAAGCTAATTGTGATAAATGTTCTAATGTATTATTTAATGCTTTTAAACCAAAGTTTAATTGGGCAACATAACCCGAAAATTCTTGACCTAATGTTAGAGGAGTAGCATCCATTAAATGCGTTCTACCAATTTTTACAACATCTTTAAAAGCTTCTGATTTAGCTTGTAAAGTATCTCTAAGTTGCGTAATTCCAGGAATTGTAGTTTCTACAATTTTTTTATAAGCAGCAATGTGCATTCCTGTTGGAAAAGTATCGTTAGAAGATTGCGACTTGTTTACATCGTCATTGGGTTGAATGGTTTTATCACCTTCACCAATAACTTTACCAGCAATTTCATGAGCTCTGTTTGCAATAACTTCGTTCACATTCATGTTAGATTGTGTACCAGAACCCGTTTGCCAAATTACTAACGGAAATTGATCATCGTGTTTACCTTCTAAAATTTCATCACAAACCTGAGCAATTAAATCTCTTTTTTCTGAGGATAAAACACCAAGTTCTGTATTTGTATAAGCTGCCGCTTTTTTAAGATATGCAAAACCATAAACAACCTCTAAAGGCATTGATGCAGCAGGACCAATTTTAAAGTTATTTCTAGAACGTTCAGTTTGTGCTCCCCAATATTTATCTGCAGGAACATTTACTTTACCCATGGTATCTTTTTCTACTCTATATTTTGTCATTTTAAATGTAATTTATGATGAAACAAATTTACAAAAAACAATTAGCTCCTTTACTTGATAAATATCATTTTTAGATTGTAAAAAAAAATATTTTTTTAATATGAAATTTTAAAAATTAGTATTATTTTTGATGAATTAAAATTTCAAAGTATACCAATGTTAGATTTTTCAGAATTTTCAGGATTAGTTTTATTTATGTTCATTTTTACAGCTGGTTTTTGGTTGTTAATATTTTTATTGACATTCGTGGTTCCTTACTGGATTGGAGGTACTATTTGGGAAAACATGAAATTAAAAAAAGAAGCTAAAAAAGCTGCTGAAGGTAAGTAGTTCTTATACAACATATATATTTTAAAAAAATGCTCGCAATTTGCGGGCATTTTTTTGTGCTAAATTTAAATTTGTAAATACAATTAAATTTTTTTAAAAATAAAATAGATTATAGTACTTCTAAATTTTTATCAAAAAAAAGAGCTTACTTTTTTATTCGTAAACTCTTTTTTAAATTTTATGTTGATGAAAATAGTCTATCCTTCAAATTCTTCTCCACCCATTTCTTCTCTGTTACCACCTCTTTCATTTTTCTTCTTCTGATTGAATCTGTAAACAAAGCTAACTGTAACTTGACGTTCTCTCCACTGAAACTCACTATACTGCTCAAAAACATCTGCAACTGTAGTTGTACTTTGTCTTCTTCGTCCGTTAAAAACATCGCTAACGTTTAAACTTAAAGAAGCTTTTTCGTTCCATAAATCTTTACTTGCTGCAATATTCATGGTAAAAATGCCATCGCTAGTAGATTGTGCATCTTGTGAAGCACCTCTATAATTAGAATTAATTTGTAAATCTGTTTTACCTGGTAGAGTTACTTTTTGATTTAATCTTATAAAAAAGGCAGTGTTTTCAAAATCAAAATTTTGAGTTGCATTTGTAGTTGGGTTGGTGTAATCTCCATCCGTAGTTACGTTATATAAGTTAAAATCACTATTTATATTCCAAATTTTAAACGGTTTGTAATTTAAAGTAAATTCAAAACCAACTCTTTCTTCTAAAGATAAATTTATAGGGAACCTTCTAATTACAGGGTCTCCATTATCTGTAAAATCACCTGTGTTTTCTTGAATTCTTTCCCAGTTGTCATTACTTCTGTTGTAATAGATAGAAGTACTTAAGGTAAATTTTTCCCATCTTTTTAAATAACCTAAATCAAAAGCATCTGTAATTACAGGGTTTAAATCTACATTACCACTGTAAATATTGCTTTCGCTAGAACGACTTGGAAAAGGATTTAAACTTCTTCCTCTTGGTCTTCTAATTCTTCTGTTGTATCCGATTGTCATACTTTCTCCGCCTTCAAATTCTAAACCTAAATTTAGAGTTGGGAAAAAATTATCGTAGCTTTTTTTACTGGTTTCACTACTCGTTTCTTGTTCTATTTCTACAGAAGTGTTTTCGTAACGTAAACCAGCTAATAAAGAAATTTTATTAAACTTTTTTCCATATTGAAAGTAAGCAGCGTTTACAAATTCTTTATAACCAAAGGTGTTATTTAAGCCTGCATCTGGTACTAAAGGTCCATCAGGAAAAACTTGTCTTTCTGCTAAATAAAATTGATTAGAAATATCTCTATAATTACCTCTATAACCAGCTTCGTATTGTGCAGTTTCTCCTAAAGGATGAACATAATCTGCTTGTAAAAGAAAACGATCTTCATCTTGATCTTCTATTACTTGCTCTAAATCATTTAACAAGTTAGTTTGTGTATCTACTTCTGTAATATTATTTAAAATATCTTCTACTTCTGTAGAGTATTGCGTGTTAATAGAAAGTTTTCTTCCATTACCATCAAAATTATTTACATAATCTAAAGTGTATTGAATTCTTTCTTCATCTTCACCTTCATTTTCAGTTCTAAAAGTTGCTTCGTTGATACTTCCATCAGCATCGTATCTTATAATTTCGTTGGTATTTACATCATCATCATTACCAGAACTATAAATAAAATTACCAATGATACTAGAATTTTTTGAGATATAATACTCTGCACCAAAACTTGTAAAAATAGATCTACCTAGTCTACCAAAATTTCTTTGTTCATTTACTCTTGCATTTGGTGCTGTGTCTACTAAATACTCAGTATCACTTAATGCGTTACCAGGAGTTTCGTTATACCTAAAACCAGTATTAGAAAATAAGTTCCATTTTTCAGTTCTCCAGTTTGCATTAAAAGCAGTACCCGCTCTTTCTGGGTAACCTAAATCTAATTGTAAAGAACCATTAAAACCAGTTAGTTTATTTTTTCTTAAGATGATATTTAAAATTCCTGCTGTTCCTTCAGCATCATATCTAGCAGAAGGTGAAGTAATAACTTCTACTTTTTCAATGGCTTCTGCAGGAATTTGTCTTAATGCATCTGCACCATCTAAACCTACTAAAGCACTTGGCCTGCCATCAATTAAAATGGTAACATTCTCATTACCTCTTAAACTTACAGCACCTTCTACATCAACTTGAACAGAAGGTACATTGCCTAAAACATCACTTGCATTTCCTCCACGAATTGATAAATCTTTACCAATATTAAATACTTTTTTGTCTAAACGAATGTCTACAGTTGTTTTTTCTGCAATAATTACAACTTCGTCTAAAGAACTTAGGTCTTCAGAAAGTTTTATGGTACCTAAATTTAAGTTTTTTGTAATTTCTTGTGCTGGGTAATTCTTAGATTTAAAAGAAATAAATTCTATACTTATTACGTAATTTCCTTTAGGAGTTTTTACGTTAAAATTACCATCTATATCCGTAATTCCACCAGATATTTTATTGGTTTTGGTGTTTTTTACAATAATAGTTGCGTATTCTAAAGGTTGATTAGAGTTTGAATCTACAACTTTACCAGTAATAGAAACTTCGTTAGAAGTTGTTGTTTTTTGCGAAAATAGAATTGCTGATGTTAATAAACAGCTAAACAGAATAATTTTTTTAATCAAGACTAGTTGGTTTTTTTTGTTTAGACTGCAAAGTTCTATTTAAGTTTAGTTTATATTAGTTAAAAAAAAGTTAAACAAGTTTTTGAAAAAGTTAAGCTTTATAGAACAGTGGTTATTGCTTCTATTGGTCTACCAATTACAGCTTTGTTTTTATTGATAATTATAGGGCGTTCTATTAATTTTGGATTTTCTACCATAGCTTTTATAATTGCTACATCAGACAATTCTTTGCCTTTATAATTTTCTTTCCAGATTTTCTCGGTTTTACGAACCAATTGAATAGGAGTAATCCCTAATAAATTGATGATTTCTGTTAACTCAGCTTCACTTGGTACAGTTTCTAAATATTTAATAATCTCGAAATCTTTACCTGAGTTTTCTAATAATTGTAATCCTTCTCTAGATTTTCTACATCTTGGATTGTGGTATATTTTTATCATGTTTTTTTTAAGTTTCAAAGTTTCAAAGTTTCAAGGTTGGAAGTGGACTAAACTAGTATTGAAAATAATTTTCAATTTTGCTAACAATTAATCACTTTTCTGTCCATTTAGCATTAAATAAGCTTTTAAAAAGGAATTGATATTGCCATCCATAACAGCATCTACATTACCAGTTTCGTGCGCAGTTCTTACATCTTTTACTAATTTATAAGGATGCATTACATAGTTTCTAATTTGGCTTCCCCATTCATTTTTCATTTTATTCGCTTCAATATCATCTCTGGCAGCTTGTTGTTTTTGCAATTCAATTTCGTACAATTGCGACTTTAACATTTGCATTGCAGTTGCTCTATTATCGTGTTGCGAACGTGAATTAGAACATGAAATCTGAATTCCTGATGGTTTATGTGTTAACTGAACTTTAGTTTCAACTTTATTTACATTTTGACCTCCAGCACCACTAGATCTTGCAGTTGTAATTTCTATATCTGCAGGATTTATATCAATTTCAATAGAATCATCAGCAACAGGATACACATAAACAGAAGCAAAACTTGTATGACGTTTTGCATTAGAATCGAAAGGAGAAATACGCACTAATCTGTGTACACCATTTTCGCCTTTTAGCCAACCAAAAGCATAATCGCCAGTAACTTCTACAGTAACTGTTTTTATTCCTGCAGCATCTCCTGCTTGGTAATTGAGTGTTTTTAATTTAAAGCCTTGTTTTTCAGACCACATTGTGTACATTCTAAATAGCATTTCTGCCCAATCACAAGATTCTGTTCCACCTGCACCTGCTGTAATTTGTATTACCGCTGATAAAGAATCGCCTTCATCAGAAAGCATATTTTTAAATTCAATATCTTCTAAAAAATTGCTTACTTTTTCAAATTGTTCAATTACTTCACTTTCTTCAACTTCACCTTCTTTATAAAATTCATAAAGTACATTTACGTCTTCATTTAAAGTAATGGCTTTGTTGTAATCTTCTACCCATTTCTTTTTAAAACGCAATTCTTTCATAACAACTTCTGCAGCTTTTGGGTCGTTCCAAAAATCTGGATTTGCTGTTTTTTCTTCTTCATTCGTTATTTCTATGAGTTTTTTATCAATCTCTAAATAAGATTTTAATTTCTCAATTCTTGTTGCAATATCTTTAAGTTGGTCTTGTGTAATCATAAATTTTGTTTTGCTACGTACATCATCAATAAAAATAATGAGTAAAAAGTAGCTAATTTTTATACAGTGTAGCTTGTATAAATTCGAAAAACAAAAATAAATGAAATTTTAAGATTTTAGGTTTTTAAAGCTAATACTTATTTTATAGATTTATAAAAATTAATTTTACAATGAAAAAATCACTACTTCTATTACTTTTCTTATCGCTTTATTTTAATGGATTTTCGCAATTTTTTACAGAGAAATCTGGTAAAAATCTTAAAAAAGGAATTACAAAATACGAGGGCTATTTTACTTTTTATTATGATGAAAATCTGGATAAAATCTTTTTACAAATAGATAAGTTAAATCAAGAATTTCTCTATGTGCGTTCGCTTTCTGAAGGTTTAGGTTCTAATGATATTGGTTTAGATAGAGGACAATTAGGAGGTGGAGTAGTTGTTCATTTTAAAAAAGCGGGTAATAAAATTTTAATGGTACAACCAAATTTAGATTTTAGAGCCATTACAGATAATAAAGAAGAAAAAAACTCAGTAAGAGAAGCTTTTGCAAAATCAGTTTTACACGGATTTGTAGTTAAAGAAACTAAAAATGATATGTATTTAGTAGATGCAACTTCTTTTTTTATGAGAGATGCTCATGGAGTTGCTGCAAGATTGGCAAGAAGCAAAGAAGGAAATTACAGTTTAGACAAAAGCAGAAGTGCTTTTAATTTAGAAAGAACCAAAGCGTTTCCTAAAAATGTTGAGTTCGATATTCTATTAACTTTTAAAGGAACTCCTAAAGGAAGAAATATAAGAAGTGTTGTACCAGATGCGAGTGCTGTAACTGTAAATCAGCATCATTCTTTTGTAGAATTGCCAGACAATAAATACAAACCAAGAAAATATGATCCACGTTCAGGTTCTTGGCAAATGAGTTATTTAGATTATTCTACACCCGTAAATGAATCGATTACAAAGCGTTTTATTTACAGACATCGTTTAGAAAAAAAGAATCCAGAAGCTGCAATTTCTGAACCAGTAGAACCTATAATTTATTATTTAGATAGAGGTACTCCAGAACCAGTAAGATCTGCACTGCTAGATGGTGGTCGTTGGTGGAATCAAGCTTTTGAAGCTGCAGGTTATAAAAATGCTTTTCAATTTAAAATGTTGCCAGAAGGTGCAGATATGTTAGATGTACGTTATAATGTTGTGCAATGGGTACACAGATCTACAAGAGGTTGGAGTTATGGTTCTAATATTTCTGATCCAAGAACTGGAGAAATTATTAAAGGACATGTAAGTTTGGGAAGTTTAAGAATTCGTCAAGATTATTTAATTGCGCAAGCTTTACAAGCTCCTTTTAAAAATAAAACGGCTGATGATGATTTTGCAATGCAAATGGCAATTGCTAGAATCAGACAATTGTCTGCACACGAAATAGGTCATACTCTTGGCTTTAGTCATAATTTTGCGGCAAGTACCAATGGTAGAACTTCTGTGATGGATTATCCACATCCGAAGTTTACTTTAAAAAATGGTAAAATAGATTTTTCTAATGCTTATGATGATAAAATTGGTGCTTGGGATAAAGTTACTGTTGCCTATTCGTATCAAGATTTTCCTAAAGGCACCAATGAAAGTGAAGCACTAGATAAAATTTTAAGAGATGCTTATGCAAAAGGTTTAAAATATTTATCAGATTCTGATGCAAGACCTCAAGGAAGTGCAAGTGCAACAGCTCATTTATGGGATAATGGAGGTAATATTTACGACGAATTAAACCATCTTTTAAAAGTGAGAAAAACAGCAATTTCTAATTTTTCTACAGATAATATAAAATCAGGTCAGCCTTATTCTGTTTTAGAAGATGTGTTTGTGCCTTTGTACTTTTTACATCGTTTTCAAACAGAAGCAACCACCAAATTAATTGGAGGTTTAGACTATAGTTATGCTGTTAAAGGTGGTAACCAAACAGTGGTAAAAAGAGTTTCTGGAGATGTAGAAAGAAAAGCTTTAAATGCCATTTTAAAAACGATTTCTGTGGATGAAATTGCGATTCCTAAAGAAAAATTAGTATTATTTCCACCAAGAGCAATAGGTTATTACAGGTCTAGAGAATCTTTTAAAAGTAAGTTAGGTGTTGCTTTTGATGCTTTTTCTGCAGTAGAAACTGCTTCTGAAATGACCTTGAATTTGCTATTAAATCCGCAAAGAATGTCTCGATTAATAGCGCATAAAAGTTTGGATAAAAATCAATTGGGATTAGATGAATTAATTGATGATTTAACTGATGTATCCATCAAAAAAACACACAAAGATACTTATCATCAAGAATTGCAAAACGTAATTAATACTAAAGTTTTAGAGCAATTGTTTTATTTAGGTGCTTATAAAAATCAGTACAAACAAGTAAATGCTATTGTTTTATACAAGTTAGATGAAATAAAAACGTATTTAAAAAATAAAAATGCTTCAGGAATTCAGAAAATTTATGATGCTGCATTAGTAAAAATGATTGATGGTTATCTAAAAAATCCGACTTCGTTTAAAAAAATAGCGGCTCCAAAAATTCCTGATGGATCGCCTATTGGTAGTGATATGCATTAAAAACAGTTTTTTTAAAACATACGAAACACAAAGATTTACAAGGTTTTACTTATAAAAACAGTAAATTTTTGTGTTTTATTTTTGTCGATTTACAAAACCTACAATGCACAGAAAAATAATTATTACTGGCACAACTTGTACAGGAAAAACTACTTTGGGTAAAAAATTGTCTAAAGAATTTTTAATTCCGCAAATAGATTTAGACGACCTTCATTTTTTACCAAATTGGGTAGAAAAAGAAAATGATGTTTTTGTAAATGATGTAAATTTTGAGCTTGCTAAACATCAAGAATGGATTGTTACTGGCAGTTACCAAACGCTTTTAAAAGACTCAGTTTGGCAAGATGCCACGTTAATTGTTTGGTTAGATTATCCTTTACACTTAATTTTAAGACGTTACTTTATAAGAACTTACAAAAGAGTTTTTTTAAAAGAAAAATGTTGTGGCGAAAACTATGAAACATTAAGCAGAACCTTTTCTAAAGAAAGTTTATTTCTTTGGATTTTTAAAACCTATTGGCACAGAAAAAGAAGAATGCATCATTGGCAAACAACACTTTTTGCACATAAAAAATGGTTGATTTTAAAATCTCCAAAAGAAATACATCAGCTAAAAAATATTTTATCAAAAAAGTTAATTTTTACTCCACAGTAATTTTACTTGTGCCATAAATCGGTATTCCTGTTTTGGTAATTCCTTGAATTTCTATTGAATATTCACTTTTTAAATCCGAAGTAAAAAACTCTATATTTACCTTATTGTCTGTTGTAGTTTTAATCTGAGGTTCCCAGTGCAACGTAGTTCTAAGATCCGATTTTGTACTTTCTTCAATTCCGTTAATATGATCTGGAGCATAAAATTCTTTGGCAGTGTAAAAACCAATGGCATTAAAATCTATAATACCTGGTTTTCTTTTTACTTTAGAATTTAATCCATTTCCATTTCCTAGTTTAGAATAGATAGAAATTACTGAACCACTATTCGAAAAGAAAGCTGCATCAGCACCAATTAGTACATCTACAAAAGAAACATCATTTGCATCAATAGTTTGTAAATCGATGATGTCTATTGGCATTTCATCATACAAAAATAAGGGAGATCTATTAGGATCTCTGTTGATGGAAATAGAATCGCCAACCACATTTACACCTGGAATGCTATAAAAAATGTCGAAAGCATTGTTAGAAATTGAAATTTGATTTTCGATATCAAATCTTCTAAAAGAATTTCCGTAAGAAGTTCTGTCATTCATTTCTTCTCTTCGTAAATCTTTGTCCGTTTTTAAATTCGATTTTATAATAATTTCGTTTAAAACGTTCTCTTGATTTTTAAAAGCATTTTCAATTTCTTTAATATATTTTTGATATTTTAAAAAAGCTTCTAGATTGCTTTTGTTGTCATTTATTGTTGATGAATCTCTAACAATAGCCGGACTTTTTTCTTCTTTACCTTTTACAATAAGTACTTTTCTATCTGCATTTTTCTTAGAATTAAAATTGGTTAATCGTGCTTCTACCAAAACCGGAATTGAATCAAAAAAGACATAAGGGCCATAGCTAAAATCTCCTTTTTCATTAGAACGTTGTATAGGTTCTTGTGCTATTACTTTACTGTAAAAAGTAAGTCTTGTTGGTACAGATTTTGGTCTGTAAGGCGATTTCATACTAAAGGTTTTACCGCGAATAAAAAGTCCTTTTTCGGGTTCAAATTCATTTTCTTGAGATTTAAAAAGTAAATCTTGCCAAGTAAATCTACGCCAGCCATTTGTTTTCATAATTAAATCTAACAAATATTTTCTTTCATTATTATCGTCCTTTTCAAAGAAAAAATTTGGGTTTTTAATTTGTCCTTTTAAATCAGAATTTAAGAGCAACCAAGTCTTAATATTTTCGCCATCTGTGCTTTCATCAAAAGTATTTATATCTTTAACAGTTAAAGACAAAAAGCTTTCTACTTGATTCTTTTTAAAATCATTTACATCGATATTTAAACGCACTTTTTTTCTTGATGTATAATAATCTTTCGGTTTTTTAATATTAACATCAACAGTGCTTTTTTTGTTATTTACAAAAACGAGTCTTTCGCAAGTTGGCTGGTTGCTAGAATTAAAAAGTGTTATGTGTAAAACACCATTATCTAATTTGTGAATTGGTAGTTTTAAAACTTTATTATCTGTTTGTGTTTTTAACTGCTTGTTAAATAAAACATTACCTCTTTTGTGAATTACTAAAGTGCTATTTAACAATCCATTTATTTTGTTCGATTTTAGGTTGATGAGAATTTCATCAGTTTTAACAACCGCATTTAAAACATCTCCTGTAGGTAATGCTTTTGGCAAAGGATAAGTGTAATCTCTGCCTTTAAAATTAATTTTGGCAAAATAACTTTCATCCTTTTTAGGGGTTAGGTTAAACATCCCTAAACCGAATTTAGATGATGTAAAAGTTGTAATGAGATTATTTTCTTGATCTAAAATAGTAATGGGTGTATTTACATCATTAAAAATGGAATTTTTTAATTTTATAGTTACAAAATTGCTTAAATCATTTACTAAATAACCACCTTCTGGATAAAAATGAAGATCTGGTTCGTTATCTAGATTAGGTTCGTTTTCTGGGTTTTGTGTAAAAGGATTTTCTTTATCAGACCAAATGGTAATTTCTTTTTTAAAAAAAGAAAGCTCCCCACTATTTTTCATATAGTTGGTATAAGCTCTAATTAAATATTTGCCGGGTTTTACTTTTTTAGAAATGCTAAAATCGCCAGCAACAGAAATGTCTTCTACATAGAGTTTTTTATGATCTAAAATACTATCTCTTTCATTAATTAGTTCAATATGAACTACTTTGCTTTTGTCAGATTTTAAATGATTTGTAGCATCAACTAAATAAACAGCATACCAAATTTGGTCATCAATTTGATAATTGTTTTTGTCTGTATGTACATATATTTTTTCTTGCGGATTTATAGTTGCAAATTGGTTTAGTTTATCTTCTATCACTTTTGTGAAATTAGATTGCTGACCAAATGAAAAGAAATGCACAAAAAGGATGCAAAGTAAAATGGGCTTTTTCATAATAGTGAATTTTGATACCTAGTAAAAATAGCATCAAAAAAGAAATTTTTTAAAAAATATATAGCATAATAACAATTTATTCTATAGTTTAGAACAATGGTTATAGATTTAATTTCAGATACAGTAACTAAGCCAACATCAGAGATGTTAGCTGCAATGATGAATGCAAAAGTAGGTGATGATGTTTTTAAAATGGACCCTACAGTAAATGCTTTAGAACAAAAAGCTGCAAAAATGTTTGGTATGGAAGATGCACTTTTTTTTCCATCAGGAACAATGGCAAACCAAACAGCTATAAAATTGCATACTCAACCAGGAGATTTAATTATTGCTGATAAATATGCACATATTTATAATTATGAAAGTGGAGGAGTAGCATTTAATTCAGGAGTTACTTGTAAGTTAATAGATGGTAAAAGAGGTATGTTTACAGCAGATCAAATTGAAGAAATTGCTGCTGTAAAACCACAAATTTATTTACCTTTTACCAAAATGATTTGTGTAGAAAACACCACTAATAAAGGAGGTGGAGCTTGTTGGGATTTTTCTGAATTAGAAAAAATTAAGCAAGTGGCACAAAAAAATAACTTGGCTTATCACTTAGATGGTGCAAGATTGTTTAATGCTATGGTTGCCAAAAACGAAACCCCAAAACAATATGGAGCGCTTTTTGATACGATTTCTATTTGTTTGTCTAAAGGTTTAGGAGCGCCAATTGGTTCTTTATTATTAGGTTCTAAAAAAGATATTGCTTATGCTTTAAGATTACGAAAATTGTTAGGTGGAGGCATGAGGCAAGTTGGTTTTTTAGCTGCAGCAGGTATTTATGCTTTAGATAATAATGTAGAAAGGTTGGCAGAAGATCATAAAAAAGCTAAAGAAATTGCGGCTGTTTTACAAACCTGTAGTTACATTACTAAAATAGAACCTGTAGAAACTAATATTCTTATTTTTTATGTGGATGATAAAATAGGTGCAGATAATTTTATTGATAAAATGGCAGCAAAGAATATTTTGTTAACGCCAATGGGTGAAGGTAAAATAAGAATAGTTACGCATTTGGATTACACAGATAAAATGCACGAAATTTTATTAAAAGAATTGAAAGCTTTTTAAAAGTAAAAACGTACTACTGGTGAAATTGGTGATGCAAAAATACTTTTGTTTTCATCATACAAAACATCATAACGAATTCCTAAAGCAAATCTTCCTTGGTTATAAGCAACACCTAAATGTAAGGCTGGGAAATTTGTATTTACAGAATTGCCATTAAAAGTAGATTGGTTTGCAAAATAATAATCAAAATCTGTAGAAAACTGAACTCCAAAATTTGTTTGATACAAGCCAATAATACTTGTGCTATAAACATTTGTTGTAAAATCATTAATTTCACTGTATAGATAACCTAATCCTGTACCTAAAGCAAAACCGTTATCAAAATTATAGATTGCACTTGGCGAAATTCCAATAGTTGTTTGGTTACCAAAATTGGCAGTAAAACCACCTCCAAATTGCACATTGTCCCAAAAATCAGATTTTTGTTGTGCAGCAAAAGATATAGATAAACCTAAAAATAATAATAAGAATAACTTTTTCATAAAATTGTTTAATTTAACTCATCTAATCTAGCTAATTCTTTATAATTTTTGTTTAATTTTCGTAAAAGAATTCCATAAACTAATTTGTAAAATAACCAAAGAAGTACTAATATTATGATTAATGCAATTACTTGACTAACAACTGTTATGGTTATTATTTGACTCATGTCTATGGCCAAATGATCAGGATTCATTGTTAGCATTAATTTATCAGAATCAGAAAAAAGCACAACATTTAAAATTATACTGGTTAAAAACACTGTTGCTAAATTGTAAAAGACATAGTATTTAACTGTTTTTCGGATACGTAAAATATTTTTCATCAACTTTCTAGTGCTATCTGTTAAAGATACTCTTTGATGATTGTTGTAAAATAGACACAAAAATATCAGAATTACAATGTAGTGTAATACCATAAAAACCTTTAAAAATCCGGTTAAATTAAGGTCTTCGTAAATTTTATAAAAACTATCAGGAACCATGAAATTTATAACACCCCAGAATAAAAATTCTAAAATACCGATAATAAAAATCCATTTTACAATAGATGAAGATTTTGAATGAGCAAGTTTATAAATCTCTTTTGCAGAGTGTTTGTTTTGCTCTTCTGGCTGATTTTCCCAAGCCTTTTTATAATTATCTAATACATCCATAAATTATGGGTTTAGTATGTTTTTTAATTTTTCTTTAGCTCTGTTCATCTTAACTCTAGCATTTACAGAGGTAATTCCTAATGTTTCTGATATTTCTTTATAAGGTTTATCTTCTAAATACAAGAAAATAAGGGCTTTATCAATATCATTTAATTTATGTATGGCTTTGTATAAAGCTTTTAATTGTTGTTCTTCAGTATCATCATAATCTGTAGCTTTAATTTTATAAGCAAAATCAGAAATATCTTGTGTTTTTACGGTTCTTGTCGATTTTCTATATAAAGAAATTGCTGTGTTTAAAGCCACTCTATACATCCAAGTACTAAATTTAGCATCTCCTCTAAACTTCGGATAATTTTTCCAAAGTTGAATTGTTATTTCTTGAAACAAGTCATTATGAGCATCTCTATTTGTAGTGTAAATTCTACAAATTTTATGCGCAATATTTTGGTTTGTTTCAAAGTCCGATAAAAATTTATTTTCTAAATCTTTCTGCACTTGTAGTTAGTTGGTTTATTTATTAGTACCAAAATAGCATAAAATGTTACATATTTTTTTAATTAATTTCAATTTAAAATAAAATTCATAACTTTGTTGAATAAAAAGTAAATTAAATTGAACAATATAAAGCAAGATTTTACAATTAAAGACCTTGAAAACATTTCTGGGATAAAAGCACACACTATCAGAATATGGGAAAAACGTTACAATCTTTTAGCACCAAAAAGAACAAATACCAATATTCGTTATTATTCTCCAGAAAATTTAACAAAGCTTTTAAACATAGTTTTGTTAAACAACAATAATTTTAAAATCTCTAAGATTGCTGCAATGTCTGATGATGAGATTACCACAAAATCTAGAGAATTAGCGTTTAATATTGCCATTAATGACGAAGCTATCAATTCTTTAAAGGTTTCGATGTTTCAGTTTGATAAAATTCTTTTTAATAATACTTACAACAAGCTTTTACACAAAAAAACTTTTAGAGAAATCTTTAAAGATATTTTTATCCCGTTTTTAGATCATATTGGTTTATTGTGGCAAACAGAAACACTTTTACCAGCTCATGAGCATTTTATCTCTAATTTAATTGCTCAGAAAATTCAGACAAATACAGAAAAATTACAATATAGTATTAGCAATACCAATAAAACCTATGTTTTATTTCTTCCAGAAAACGAAATTCACGAGTTAGGGTTACTTTATTTAAACTACGAATTAGTACTCAGAGGACATCATACCATTTATTTAGGACAAAGTTTACCACTCAATAATTTGAATTATTTCTTAGAAAGTGATCGTGAAATTTGCTTTATTTCATCATTTACAATTCAACCTTATGATGATAAAATAGAAGGGTATTTTAATGAAATAGAGAAGGTTATGAAAAACACCAATAATCAATTTATTGCGGTTGGTAGAAAGGTAGAAAAAGTAAAACATTTAGATTTAATTGATAATATTAAATTGCACAATTCTATAGCAGATTTGTTAAAGGTCTTATAATTTTTACTTCTTTTATCATTATTGTTTAATAAATAACTATATTTGTTCAACAAATTGTTACAATGGATAAAAGTGTTCACATTATTGGTTCAGGTTTTTCAGCGCTAGCTGCATCCTGTTATTTGGCCAAACAAGGTTACAAAGTACAAGTCTTAGAAAAAAATGATACTTTAGGAGGCAGAGCAAGGCAGTATAAAAAAGACGGTTTTACCTTCGATTTAGGTCCTTCTTGGTACTGGATGCCAGATGTTTTTGAAAGTTTCTTTGCAGACTTTAATAAAAAACCATCAGACTATTACACCTTAGATAAATTGAGTCCGGGTTACGAAGTTTATTTTGGTAAAAACGACTCCATAACCATTTCAGATCGTTTAGAAGAAATTTACGAATTATTCGAAAAAGAAGAAAAAGGGAGCAGCAAACACTTAAAAAGTTTTTTAGCTTCAGCAAAATCAAATTACGAAACAGCTATAAAAGATTTGGTGTATAAACCAGGTGTATCTCCTTTAGAGTTGGTAAATTCTACAACAATTGCCAGAGTAAGTCAATTTTTTTCTACCATAAAACAACAAGTCAGAAAAAATATTAAAAATCAAAAATTAATTCAAATTTTAGAATTCCCAGTGTTATTTTTAGGAGCAAAACCTAGCAATACACCAGCATTTTATAATTTTATGAATTATGCCGATTTTGGTTTAGGAACTTGGCATCCAAGAGGAGGAATGTTTAAAGTGATAGAAGCTATGGTAACTTTGGCCAAAAGTTTGGGCGTAGATTTTACAGTAAATGCGAATGTAGAAAAGATTTTGGTTGATGATAGCAAAAACGTAAAAGGTTTAATTGTAAATGGAGAACAAATTGATACAAAATTAGTTTTAAGTGGAGCAGATTATCATCACACAGAAACCTTATTAGATAGTAATTTAAAGCAATACTCAGAATCTTATTGGTCTAAAAAAACATTTGCACCTTCTTCTTTGTTATTTTATGTGGGTTTTGATAAGAAAATAAAAAACGTAAGTCATCATACATTATTTTTCGATTCTGATTTTGATGCGCATGCTGTAGAAATTTATGATGATCCTAAATGGCCTACAAATCCATTATTTTATGCTAACTTTACTTCTATAACAGACAAAACATCTGCTCCAGAAGGTAAAGAAGCTGGCTTCTTTTTAATACCTATAGCACCAGGAATAGAGGATACAGAAGCATTAAGAGAAGAATATTTTAATAAAATTATAGATAGATTTGAGACATTAACAGCGCAAAATATTAAAGATAGTGTACTTTTTAAAAGGTCTTTTTGTGTAAAAGATTTCGAAAAAGAATACAACTCTTACAAAGGAAATGCATACGGAATGGCAAATACTTTATTACAAACTGCATTTTTAAGACCAAAAATTAAAAGTAGTAAGGTAAATAATTTGTATTTTACAGGACAGTTAACAGTACCTGGCCCTGGAGTTCCACCTGCATTAATATCAGGAAAAATAGCATCAGATTTAATCATTAAAAATCACAAGTAAAATGAAAGAATTATTCGACAACGTTTCTAACAAATGCAGCAAAATTGTTACTAAAAGTTACAGTACTTCATTTTCTTTGGCTGTTAATATGTTATCACCAAAAATTAGAGTAGATATTTATAATATTTATGGTTTTGTTCGCTTTGCGGATGAAATTGTAGATACTTTTCATAACTACAATAAAGAAGAGTTAATGGCACATTTTGAGCGTGATTATTATATTGCAAAAGCACAAGGAATTAGTTTAAATCCTATTTTAAATTCATTTCAACAAACTGTAGAACGCTATAATATTCCTGATGAAATGGTTCAAGCTTTCTTAAAAAGTATGAAAGCAGATTTACACAAAACCCAATATCAAACCAAAGCAGAATATGATGAATATATTTATGGATCTGCGGATGTTGTTGGTTTAATGTGCTTAAAAGTTTTTGTTGATGGAAATGAAACATTGTACGAAGAATTAAAAGATGCTGCCATGCGTTTGGGATCAGCGTTTCAAAAAGTAAATTTTTTACGCGATTTAAAAGACGATTATGAAGTTTTAAATCGTTCTTATTTTCCAAATGTAGATTTGGGGCAATTAAATGCAGTGTCTAAGCAAATTATAATCGATGAAATTGAAGAAGATTTCGAATATGCGTATTCAAACGGAATTTTAAAATTACCAGTAGAAGCCAAATTCGGAGTGTATATGGCTTATAGATATTACAGAAGGTTGTTAAAAAAGTTAAAAGCTGTACCTTCAGAAAAAATTATGGACACAAGAATCCGTATTTCAGATCCAATGAAAATAAATTTATTGGCTAGAAGTTATGTAAAATATAAATTGAATATTATTTAAAATGTATTTCTTAATCACTTTAGGAGTTTTTTTATTAATGGAAGGTGTAACTTGGTGTACACATAAATATGTGATGCACGGTTTTGGATGGTTTCTACACGAAGATCATCATGAACCTGGTTATCCTCACGTATTCGAAAAAAACGACGCTTTTTTTATTGTATTTGCAATTCCGAGTATGGCATTATTTTATTTTGGTACGTATACAACTCATACGTATTTATTTTTTATTGGCTTAGGAATTTTGTTTTACGGAATTGCCTATTTTTTAGTACATGATGTTTTAATACATCAACGTTTTAAATGGTTTAAAAGAACCAATAATAGATATTTAAAAGGGTTAAGAAAGGCGCATAAAATACATCATAAAAATATGGGTAAAGAAGATAGTGAATGCTTTGGAATGCTGTTTGTGCCCTTTAAATACTTTAAAAAACCCAAACATTAGTGTTCTTATACCTGCTTTTAAATCTCGGGTCTTTTAGCATACCTTTTGCATATTCTTTCGAAAAAAATATGCGATTTATAAAACATTGGAAAGCAGTTTTTTCTTCCTTAACTATAGTAGCTTCCATTTTTTTAATTTGGGATGCTATTTTTACAGCAAATGGTGTTTGGGGATTTAATCCAGATTATCATCTTAATTTTTTACTTTTTGGAATGCCAATAGAAGAGTGGCTTTTCTTTTTTTGCATTCCTTATGCAAGTATTTTTATTCATTATTCTTTAGCGTATTTTAAACCCAATTTACTGGTGTCAGAAAAAATGACAAGGTGGATTACCCTTTTTTTTATGATAATTCTCTTGCCAGTAATTGTTATGAATTCAAATAAGGCATACACTTTTGTAAACTATACATTTTTAGAATTTGTTTTGTTGATGGGTTTTTTCTTCGGATTAAAATATTTACAAAGATTCTATATTGCTTTTTTAATCATTTTGGTGCCTTTTTTTATTGTAAACGGAATTCTTACAGGCACAGGTTTAGAAGAACCAGTAGTTTGGTATAATAATGCAGAAAACTTAGGAATTCGTTTGTTAACCATACCTATAGAAGATATTGGTTATGCCTTTTCCATGATTTTTGGCAATATTTTGTTGATAGAATGGTTTAAGAAAAAATCATAAAATAGAATTCTACTTCAAGTTGAACTTGTTCAACAATTAAATCCATAGAATTTTTAATTTTTGTAATTCAAACGATTAAATTGAATTATGAAAGCACTTAAACACTTTAGAATTACAATTTTTACTGTAATTTTAATCTCGATTTCAAGCACAGGTTTTGCTCAAATTACAAATGATATTACTCACGAAGAAGCTCTAAAAATACTTTTAGCAGCCAAAAAACATGCAGAAGATTCAAAAGTTTTGGTAAATATTGCTGTTGTTGATGCTGGAGCTAATCTAAAAGCATTTATTCGTTTAGACGAATCTTTTTTAGGGAGCATAGATGTTGCCATTAAAAAAGCAAAAACGGCAAGATATTTTGATATTGATACAGGAAAACTGGGTGAATTAACCCAACCTGGAGGAATTATTTATAATATAGAACATTCTAATGGAGGATTAATTACCTTTCCTGGAGGAATACCGATTAAAAATAAAGAAGGTAAAATTATTGGTGCCATTGGTGTAAGTGGTGGTACTATAGAACAAGATAGAGAAATAGCAACTGTTGGTGCAGCAGCAATTACAGAATAAAAAAAAACAGGAAAATGAATTATATAAAAAAATATCTTTTAATACTTGTATTGTTTTTAACACAAGTTTTGTCAGCGCAAAATGCCGATAATTTAATGTTGTACAGACAAGATTTTAAAAATACAGCAGGTAAAAATACAGTATCAGTTACCAGTTATGTTAAAAATGGAGCTCATTATATTTATGCAGGAGGAATAGGAGATATAGATGTTTTTCAATTAGACAACAAAGGATTACTAACACCTGTTAGCACTCATGAATTGCATATGGAAAAAGGACCTGCAAGAGGCATGGTTGCAGACAATATTAACGGAACCGATTTTCTTTTTGTAGCTAACAAATATGGTAATGTTATAGAAACCTTTAAAATTTTAGAAAATGGAAGTTTAGAAAGAGTGGCTTTGGTAGAAGATACAGATAAAACTCATTTAGGAACTGCAATTACCTTACAAGTAATCCACATGAAAAAAGCCTCTTATTTATTTATTGGAGGTTTAGAAGAAAATCCGGGTTTAAGTAGCTTTAAAATTAATAATGATGGTAAGTTAACACATGTAATGTCTAAAAAAGACAATGACAAAATTCACACAGATGGAATTATTGGCATGTACACACATACTATAAATGGCAAAACATTTTTATACACTGGCGGTTTTCAAGATAATGGTGTAAGTAGTTTTAGAATCTACGAAAATGGTAAGTTTAAAAACATCAATAATATTAGTGATAATGATACAGATCGTTATTTAACAGGTACATATCCAGTAACTGGTGTAACTTTAGGAAACAATAAATATGTAATTGTTGGGCACAGACATCATAAATATTACAAAAGAAAAGGTTTTATCAAAAAAACAGATTTTGTTTACCATGGAGATGCAGTTAGTATTTTTAAGGTGGATAAAAAAGGAGCTTTAGTTCCGCATTTTGTTCTAAAGGATGATGAAAATACCAAGTTAATTGGTCAAACAAGAATCGAAATTGTATCCGTAGAAAATAATGAAGCAGTTTTGGCTGTGGGTACTAGAAACGATGCAAGTATTCAATTACTTAAATTAACAGAAGAAGGTATTTTAAGTCCGATAAATTATTTAGAAACCGGTTTTGATATTTATTACGGATTAAGAGCGCATCAAATTAATAACGAAAACTTCTTAATTGCTGGTGCTTTTAATTGGGGGTTACAAAAAATTGCTACTTATAAAGTTGATGCTAAAATCAATAGAAAAGGAAAGATTTTAAGACATATGGTCAATTTAGCCTATAAAGAAGACGCAACAAAAAAACAAGTTGATGATGCTGTACAAGCTTTTGTAAATCTTAAAAACAAAATCCCAGAAATTATGGATTTAGAATGGGGTTTAAATGATAGTACAGAAGGCCATACAAAAGGATTAACCCATTGTTTTACCTTAACATTTAAAGATGAAAACGCAAGAGAAGTTTATCTTTTTCATAAAGCGCATCAAAATATGGTAAAAAAAATAGGCCCGATTATAAAAGATGTTTTAGTTTTGGATTACTGGACAAATCAAAATAAATAAAAATTTTATGAATACTATTAAAAATAAAAAAGCAATTATAACTGGTGGTAGTAAAGGTTTAGGAAAAGCAACAGCCATTGCTTTTGCAAAAGAAGGTATAGATGTTGCCATTACTGGTAGAACCGAAAGTACTTTAAAAGAAACAGTTGCTGAGTTAGAAACCTATGGTGTAAAAGCTACTTATGCTGCGTTTGATGTTGGTAATTATGATGCTGTTAAAACGAACATTAAAACCATTATAGAAACTTTAGGAGGTGTAGATATTTTAGTAAACAATGCAGGTATTGCAGCTATAGGTTCTTTTATGGAAATGGAAGTAGCACTTTGGAGCAAAATAATACAAACCAATGTTATGGGGATGTATTATGTAACTAAAGAAGTTTTACCGCATTTAATTGATAATAACGAAGGCGATATTATTAATGTATCTTCAACAGCTGGTTTAAATGGTAATGCAAACATTTCTGCATATAGTGCTTCTAAATTTGCAGTTATTGGTTTGTCAGAATCATTAATGAAAGAAGTTCGTAAACACAATATTAGAGTAAATACTTTAACACCAAGTACTATAGAATCTGATTTAACAATCGATTTAGGGATGTTAGAAAAAGGTTCTGATCATGTATTACAACCTCAAGATTTTGCTGAATTAATTTTAGCAGGATTAAAATTACCAAGAAGAGCTATGCTAAAAGGCGCTTCTTTATGGACCACAAATCCATAGTATTTAATTTGATGTTACAAACTCTGTAACCAATCATACAATCTATCTGGCCATGTTGCTAATCTACCTTTGTTAATTGCAAAAGAATAGCCATGGCCACCTTTAGGATAAATGTGCATTTCAGCTTCAATTCCTGTTTTATGCAAAGCTTTATAGAATTCCAAACTATTGGCAACAGGTACTGCTCTGTCATCTGCAGAATGTACTAAAAAAGTTGGTGGAGTATCTTTGGTAACCTGCAATTCATTTGAGTACTTATTTTTAAGTTGATCACTAGCATTTTTACCCAATAAATTATTTTGAGATCCTTTATGTGTTAAGCTGTCTTGCATAGAAATAACAGGATAAATCAACATCATAAAATTGGGTTTAGCAGAAATGGTATCTAAAGCTTGTTCTTTAAAATTATTCGGTTTATCAAATTGAGTTCCTAAACTGGCTGCTAAATGTCCACCAGCAGAAAAACCCATAATACCTATTTTATCAGGATGTATTCCCCATTTTTTAGCGTTATTTCTTACCAATCTTAGGGCTCTTTGTGCATCTTGTAAAGGAGCTTCATGAGGCACAATTAAAGATTTAGAAGTAGGCAATCTCGATTTTAAAACAAAAGCTGTAATACCTTTGCTATTCAACCATTTGGCAATATCTGTACCTTCCCAATCGTAAGATAAAATTCTATAACCACCACCAGGACAAATTATTACTGCTTTGTCTGATGTGTTTTTGTGTGATGGTAAAAAAACTTCTAAAGTAGGTTGTTTAACTAAAGCAATTCTTTTAATTCCGTCTATAGTAGTTTTTTCTTCTTCTTTTGTGGGTTGACTGTTGGGAATTGTATCCCAAAGATTTATAATTTTAGATTGCGAAAAACCATTATTCATCATTAAAAATATAAAAAGAAATACAAATAATTTTCTCATAAAATAGGAGGTAAGTTTTTGGAAATTTACTGCTATTTTTATTTTTCCGCAAACATTTGATAGCTAAAGTAATTTAAAGAATTTCTTTTTTACAGGTATATTTTTACCATTTTTCGCCAATATCTTGCTTTATGAGCTTCATCATCCCATTCGAATAACTCATGAGAAATTCCTTTTTCATTTAAAATATTAGATAAGGTGTAATTACTTTCTAAAAAAGAATCGTCTTTACCAATAATTAAAAGAATATCCATTTTATCTAATTGTGCTATTAAATTAGCATCGTTTAGGTTTTTTAAATATTGATTGGGCATATTAAAGTATACAAAATCGTTATGAAAACCACTTAACAAATCTCTAAAATATCCTTTAGATTCAGTTAAATCGTAACGACCACTCATTCCTAAAACTTTACAAAACAAATGCGGATGACGCATGGCAACATTAACAGCATGATAAGCACCTAAACTACAACCTGCAGAAATAATATTAGGATTGTTGTTAATAAGGTTGGCAAGTGGCAATACTTCTTCTAACACATATTTTTCGTATTGTATGTGTCTGTAAATTCGGTATCCAGGATGAGAAAAACTATTGTAAAAAGATTCTAAATCTACACTATCTACACAGAAAATTTGTAGATCTCCATTGTTAATTTTATCTTCTAAAGATTGAATAACTCTCCAGTTTTCATAATCGTAAAAACGGCCCATTCTAGGTGGAAAAAATAGTACTTTGGCACCAGAATCACCAAAAACTAGCAATTCCATTTCTTTTTCTAGATTAGGACTGTACCACTTATGATATTCTCTCTTCATAAAGAATTTTTTGTGGTAAAGATAGTTCCTTAACTATATTTTTTCAAGAATTTTCTCTGGAAATATTTCTGAATTAGAATTTAAAGTATTTACAATCAATTCGTAACCTAACTCGTTAAAATGTAAACCATCAGATTCAAAATAAATAGCATCTGGGTTTCCATTTTGGTCTAAGAATTTGTCATAAATATCTATAAAAAATAAATGATCATCTTTTGCGGTTAAGTTTTTAATAATTGTATTTGTATAACGAATGCTGCTTAACAAATGAAAACGAGCAATACTAGGCTTTATAGAAATTACTGAACATTTAATATTGCCATATTTATTTCTAATTTTTGCAATTAAATTTTCTAAAAATAAATAAACTTCTTCAGGGTGTCTTCCATCACCTAAATCATTATCACCAGCATAAATTACAATAGAATCTATATCTTCTAAATTTTTAAATACTTTATCAAAATACCAAGTACAGGCCGCTAAAGTAGAGCCGCCAAACCCTAAATTTATAGCATTGTGATCTTTAAATATGGTTGTTAAATTATTCCATAACGTAAATGTAGAGCTGCCATAAAACACCATTTTTGGGGTGTATTCTAAGCTATTTATTTCATTTTCCAAACGCGCTACATCATCATGATACCAAAACATCGACCTTAAATTTTTAAAAATTAGTTTGCAAATATAAAATTTTAAAATTAAAACAAGATTTATCGCACTTAATGGAATGTAAATTAACTTTTTACCCAGTTTTTTACATTTAATTCAATAAAACTGATTTTGGCTAAAATCAATTTAACAAAGTAATTTCATACTTAAAAATGTAAAGTTTTATACTTTTGACGTCTATTAAATAATACAATAATTCAATCACATAAAATTAAAGTTATAATTAATGAAATTTATTAGAAACCTATTTTTTACAGCATTGGTGTTTACACTAACCAATTGCGATAATCTTTTTGAATACAGTGTGTATTCTGCAGATGTAAAATCTGAACAGAAAAATACAACTGCTAAAAATTTGGCATTATTAGAAGACATTATCATTACTGAACAAGATTTTAAATTCGCTTTTGTTACTGATGTGCATTATTCCTACAATAATTTAAGAACGGTTATAGAAGACATTAATAAAAGAGATGATGTTTTATTTGTTGTTTTTGGCGGCGATATTGCAGATCAGGCTTTGTTAAAAGAATTTGAAATTTTTTATGATATTATGCAAAATCTTAATAAACCTTATTTTACTGTAATTGGTAACCATGATTATAACTCAGAAGGGAGCCTTATTTATAGTAGAATGTTTGGCGATTTTAATTACTCTTTTGTATTTAATAACAACAAGTTTGTGTTATTTGATGATATTATTTGGGAAAGTAATAAAGATCCAGATTTCGATTGGTTAGCCAATGAATTAAGCGATCATGCAAATTACAATCAAATATTTGCATTTGCACACATACCCACTTATGTAAGTAGAGATTTAACAGAAGAAATGAGAACAACTTACGAATCTATTATGGGAAATAGTAATGTTTCTCTTTCATTACATGGCCATACACACAGTTATTTTTATAAAGAAGATGTTGTAGATTATTTAATTGTGCCTTCATTAAAAGATCCTGTTTATGCAACAGTTCAGGTTACAGATAAAGATTTTAATGTAGAACTTATAGAATTATAAATCAGGATGAAAAATAAAAACGTTTATATATTAGTATTGTTTTTGCTCATTTTTTCAAAAACATTTGGTCAAGATACCAATTCAGATAAAAAAGATGCTTGGTATGTGCCAGATTACGTAAAAGTTCAGTTTGCAGGTAATATTGGTTTTGTGTCATTAGGTGCAGGTTATCAGATATTTAATAAGGTTTTGTATTCAGAATTATTGTATGGTTATGTACCAGAAGCTGTTTCTAAAACAGATCGAATTCATTTAATTACAATTAAAAATACGTTTCCTATTTATAGAAAAAAAATTGGAGAAGATTTAACCATAACTCCTATTGCCGGACTTACAACATCTTATCAAATAGGTACAAATAGTTTTACAACGCTTCCAGAAATTTATCCAGAAGGTTATTATGTCCCTAATGCATTCCATTTTACACTTTTTGCTGGCGGATTAATTCACAAAGATTTTAAGAAAAAAAGTATTTTTAGTGGAGTAGATTTTTATGCAGAAGTGGGCACAGTAGAAACTTATTTATGGTACACAATTACCTCTAAAGAAGTTGGTTTAAACGATACGTTTAGTGCCAGTTTTGGTTTCAACTTTTATTTTTAAGGTTGATAAAATCCTGAGATTTAACATATAATAATCCTAGTTTACGTTTTGTATACTAGGATTTTTTTTGTTGATGAATTTTATAATCAATTAGGAATTCTTAAATTTAAAGTTCAGATAAAAAATCAACTAAATTATTACAAAATGAAAGTAACCTTAATCAGTATTCCTGTTAGAGATCAAGAAAAAGCATTTCAATTCTACACCAAAAAACTAGGCTTTTTAGTAAAGAAGGATGAACCTTTAGGTGGTGGTAACAGATGGCTAACTTTAGTTTCTAAAGATTGGCAAGATGGACCAGAATTGTTGTTAGAGCCAGCTCCAAATCATTTTGAACCTTGCAAAATATATCAAGATGCATTGTTAAAAGCAGGTTATCCTTACACACAATTTGATGTTGATAATGTAGATGCTGAATATGAAAGATTGTTACAATTAGATGTAGCATTTAGTGTAAAACCTACATTAGCAGGCAATGTAAAATATGCAATTTTTAACGATACTTGTGGTAATAATATTCAATTAGTAGAAACTTTATAATTGCTTAGCATCTTGGTTCGTTTTTTTCAGTTCAAAATTTCTGTAACCTATAGAATTTATCAATCTAAATTTCAGGAATTCTTTGGTAAGCTTTTCTGTATTTTGATGGAGACATGCCCATATGCTTTTGAAACTGACGATAAAAAAATGTCAAATTATTATACCCTACTTTATAGGCAATTTCAGATATAGATAAATCTTCATTAATTAACATTTTACAAACCATACTAACTTTGTATTCATTTAAAAAAGAAAAGAAAGAAGTGTTAAACGTTTTTTTAAAGAATCTAGAAAAGGTATCATTACTCATATTCATTTGATTAGAAATAGCATCAAGCGTAATTTTTTGCAGATGATGTTCTTTTAAATAATTATAAACAACATTAATGCGTTCACTTTCTTTTGATGATAAACTATCAGTAAAACTAGGTCCTGCTAATAAATCAAATTCAACAGTTAAGGCTAGTTTTTGTAAGATTTGCAAAAAAAGGATGAGCCTTTCAAAAGAATGAACTTCTATCATTTTTAACATCATTTTCTTGACTTCTAAAGAAAATGAATCATGAAATTTAATACCTCTTTGCGATCTTTTTAAAAGGTCTTTAATGTGTTTTAATTCTTCTTTATTCAACCAACTATTTAGTAGACTCTCATCCCACTGAATTACAATACATTTTACATTTTCGGTTTGTTCACCAATCGTTTTCCAGCAATGAGGCAAATTGGCACCAACCATTACCAAATCATCATTTTCAAAACTTCCCATATGGTTTCCTACATAACGTACACCAGTACTACTCAGAATATAAGTTAGTTCGTATTCTTTATGAAAATGCCATGCAGCAGGAAATTCTTTATGTTCAAAAAGTTTTACTTTAAAAGAACTTCCAGGTGATGTTCTAATATCATGATATTTTGCTTTCATTTAAATTGATGTTGATGTCAAAATTATATCTTTTTGTGCTATTATTTTTGATAAAAATATAAATAATCCCAAAATAGTGTATAAAAATAGTGTTATTGTGTAAATCTAGCAATGCTATAATCTATAAATTTGTCAGTGTAGAACTTTACCAACCAAAACAAAAGTTAAAAATTATGTCTAAAGACATCAAAATTAGAGACGCAAAAATTTACAAAGCCATAGCACCTTTAAAAAAGCCCATTTCAGATGCAACACATACCATCACTGAAATTTCTTTTTTGGTATTAAGAATTCAATTAGAAAATGGGGTTATTGGTGAATCGTATTTATTATCATTTCAATATTCAACAAATGCAATTATTGGTGCTTTAAAAGATGCTATGCCTCATATAATTGGTCATAAAACCAATGAAATGGGTATTGTATATAATAAATTAGATGATTTAGGAGAGTATTTTGGCAATCAAGGAATCAATAGATGGGCGCAAGCAGCTGTTAATATTGCCATGTGGGATGCTTGGGGAAAAACCTTACAACAGCCAATTCACCAAATTTTAGGGGTAACAAAAGAACAAGTTTCTATTTATGGAAGTGGAGGTTGGATTTCTTACACCATTGATGAATTGATTGAAGAAGTTACAGGTTATGCAGATCGTGGATTTAAAGCTGTAAAAATAAAAGTAGGTTCACCAAAAGTAAGTACAGATGTAGAACGTTTACGTTTAGTTCGTGAAGCTGTGGGTGATAAAGTTGATATTATGATGGATGCTAATCAAGGTATGGATTTACCATCTGCAATGAAACTTTCTAGAGCTGCAAAAGAACTAAATATCAATTGGTTCGAAGAGCCTGTAAATCACCAAAACTTTCAAGCTTTTGAAATTTTAAAAAACCAAGCAGGAATTTCATTAGCAATGGGAGAACGTGAATTCGATACGTTACCACTGAAAGAATTGGCAACAAGAAATGCTTTAGACATTTGGCAACCCGATATTTTAAGAATTGGTGGAGTAGAAAAATGGAGAGAAAGTGCTGCTTTAGCAGATAGTTTTAATCTACCTGTTTTACCTCATTATTACAAAGATTATGATGTACCTTTATTATGTACCATTCCTAATGGTGTTGGTGCAGAATCTTTTGATTGGGTAGATCCTTTAATCGATAATCCAATGGTTATAAAAAACGGATTTGCAAAACCTCATAATTTACCAGGTTGGGGTTTTAATTTTATTGATGATACATTAACAGAAATCAAATTTTAATGAGTTTAGAAGTTTTTTCATTACAAGGTAAACGTGCCTTGGTTACTGGAGGAGGAACAGGAATTGGTTTAGGAATTTCTAAAGCAATAATAGAAGCTGGTGCCAAAGTGATTATTACTGGTAGAAGAGAAGCTGTTTTACAAGAAGCTGTTGCTACACTTGGAGAAAATGCATCCTATAGAGTAAACGATATTACTATAAGAACAAGCATTCCTACTTTGGTTGAATCCATAGAAAACGAAGAAGGTGCTATTGATATTTTAGTTAATAATGCAGGCATTCATCATAAAGCTTGGGCTCAAGATACCAGTGATGATGATTTTGAAAGAATCATACAAACCAACTTAATCAGTGTATTTTCTTTAACTAGAGAGTGCGCAAAATACATGCTAAAACGTAAAAAAGGGAGCATTATTATGATAGGTTCAATGGCTGGTTTATTTGGGATTGATAGAGTAATCGCCTACAGTGCATCTAAAACAGCCTTAACAGGATTGGTAAATAGTTTAACCACAGAATACGCAAAAGACAACGTTCGTGTAAATGCAATTGCACCTGGTTGGATTACCTCTAACATGTTTTTAAATGCTGTAAATAAAGACCAAGCTCGTAAAAAACAAATTACAAATCGAATTGCTATGGATCATTTTGGAACTACAGAAGATATTGGAAACGCAGCCGTATTTTTAAGTTCAGAAGCTGCAAAATATATTACTGGGGTTATTTTACCTGTAGATGGTGGAGCAACCGTAAATTTTTAAAACACTTTTCGATTATTAAAGCAACAAACTGATAAAAAATGAAACCAACTTATATAAAAGGAGACTACACTAAAAGCCCTGCATTTAACAACGGAACTAGATTAGTTTACGGAACTTCTGGTTTAGGTGGAGTTTGGGGTAAAGTAGACCAAACAGATTCCATTGATGCGCTATTGTATGCGTTCGAAAACGGGATTTCTGCTTTAGATACAGCTCCTTCTTACGCAAATGCCGAATATTATGTGGGTTTAGCCTTAAGAGAATGGACAGGAACTAAACCTTTTGTAAGCACAAAAATTGGAAGATTAAAAGGAAAAGATGCTTTTGAAACAAAACTAGATTATACTACTGATGGTATGAAGCGAAGCTTAGACAATAGTCTAAAAACGCTAGGTTTAACTACTATTGATTTACTTTTTTTACACGAACCACAACTTGTTCCTTTAAATAAAATTGAAGAAGTAATTACCACTTTAAAAGATTTTAAATCTCAAGGAATAATAAAATCAATTGGAGTTGGAGGAAATCCTTCAGAAGCATTTAAGCCATTTATCACCAAAGAAAATTTTGATGTAGTTTCTGGTTTTTTACATATGGATGCTTGCAATTTATCAGCTTTTAATGGAGAAATTCAATCGTATCAAAAAGAAGGAATTGCCTATTATGCAGCATCTGCATTGCATTTTTCTTTACTAGGAAATCGTTTTGAAAAATATAATATTGATGGAGTGGATGGTGAATGGATTACACAACTAGATTTAGAAAATGCCATTCGTGTAAAGGCGGTTGCAGACAAATATAAAATGCCTTTACCCACTTTAGCACAACGTTATTTGTTTTCAATTGCAGAAGCAGATAGAGTGGTTATGGGCGCTAGAACTCCAGCTCAAATTAAAGCAACTATTGATGATTGGAATGCAGGTAAACTATCAGAAGAGTTATTTAACGAAGTTACAGCTTGTATTTTAACAGATTAAATACGTCTAAGGCTAAACCTTTCAGGTTTTTAAAACCAAAAGGTTTGATAAAAAAAAGAAAACAAAACGATTTTACTAGCGTAAAAAAGGATTTTATAAAATGAAAGTAATTAGACTTAAACAACCAAGAGTTTGGGAACGTTTAACCATTGATAAACCTAGTGAAGTTTTATCATCAGGAAATGCACTTTTAAAAGTGAATAAAATTGGTGTTTGCGGAACAGATTTACATGCTTTTAAAGGGCAACAACCGTTTTTTAGTTACCCAAAAATTTTAGGACACGAATTGGCTGTAGAAGTTATGGCAGTTGCAGATGATGTTACTAATGTGGCCGTTGGCGATAAATGTTCTGTAGAACCTTATTACAATGATATTATTGGGCAAGCCGTTCGAAGAGGTAAAACCAATTGTGGTGAAAATTTACAGGTTTTAGGTGTGCATGTAGATGGTGGAATGCAAGAGTATTTTGTATATCCTGCAAAATTTTTACACACTACCAATTCTTTATCTGATGATCAATTGGCTATGATAGAACCTTTGGCAATTGGCTGTCATGCTGTGGATAGAGCAGATATTAAAGAGGATGATATTGTTCTGGTAATTGGAGTTGGTCCTATTGGTTTAGGCACTATTCAGTTTGCGCAATTAAGTGGTGCACGAGTTATTGCTATGGATATTGACAATGATAAATTAGAGAAATGCAAAGAAATTACCAAAATAAAAGATACAATTAATGCCTTAGGTGATGTAGAAGTTGAGTTAACAAAATTATTAAATGGCGATTTACCAACTGTTATTTTAGATGCAACAGGTAACTCAAAATCTATGATGAATACCTTTAAATATGCAGCTGCAGGAGGCACCATTGTTTTTATAGGTCTTTTTATGGGTGATGTTGTTTTTCACGATCCATCGTTTCATAAAAAAGAATTAACATTAAAAGCGAGTAGAGCTGCTATGAGTTCCGATTTTGGAAGAATCATCAGATTAATTGAAGCTGGCAGAATAGATGCAACATCATTTATTACACATCGCATTAATTTTGATGATGTACCCTCAGAATTTGAAAAATTATACGAAAAGAAAGATTTAATAAAAGCCATTATAGAGTTTTAATCAACCAAAAAAAACAAGATTTAATGTCATCAAAAACAACAAATAATTCAAAATATTTAGTACCATTAATTATTGTCATGGCATTGATGTTCTTTTGGAATTTAGCCAGAAACATCAACGATGTTTTAATTCCTCATCTTAAAAGAGCTTGTCAATTAACCGATTTTCAATCGTCTTTAGTACAGTCAGCCTTTTTCGGAGCTTACTTTATTGTGGCCTTACCTGCAGGTTGGTATATTCAAAAAAAAGGATATAAAATGGGAATGATTACAGGTTTATTAATTGCAGCTATTGGTGCATTTTTATTTTTTCCAGCAGCAGAAACACGTGTATATTCTTTTTTCTTGTTAGCCTTATTTATAATGGCAGCAGGGTTTGCAATTTTAGAAGTTACTGCCTCTCCTTATATCACAAAATTAGGAAATCCAGAAGGCGCTTCAAGTCGTTTAAGTATGGCTGCAGCCATTGGCTCTGTAGGCGCAACCATTGCTCCAGCTTTAGCTGCCATGTTATTTTTACACGAAGTAGATGTGCCACAGTCTACTATAGATGCCTTTGGTGCTACTGAATTAGAAACCTTTTTAAATGGAGAGGCAGATTTGGTAAAACCTCCTTACATTATTTTAGGAATCATATTGGTTGTTATAGCATTAATAGTTGTGTTTACAAAATTACCAGTTATTGCAGATGAACAAAAAGGAGACAAAAAAAAGCTAATTGATATTTTAAAATTCAAACACACACTGTATGGAGTAGGAGCAGAATTCTTCTATGTTGGGGCAGAAGTAGGTATTGTAAGTTTTATAATTCGTTATGCAAAATGGTTTAATCTTCCAGAACTTACAGAGCAAAAATCAGCACAATACATCACTGCTTTTATGGCTTTGGTTTTGGTGGGTAGGTTGTTAGGTGTATATATTCTTAAAAAGTTTAAACCACAGCATGTGTTAGCATTTTGCAGTATTAGTGCATTTGCCTTGGTTACTTTAGCTATTGTTACTAATGGATATTTCTCGTTAACCTGCTTATCCATAGTTGGATTCTTTACCTCGATTATTTACCCAATTATTTTCAGTTTAAGCATGCAAGATTTACAAGAATATACCAAAACAGGATCTTCGGTTTTCTTATTAGGGATTGTTGGTGGAGCAATTGTACCGCCTTTAATGGGCTATATTTCAGATACAATAGGAATTAAATATTCTTTTATCATTCCATTAATTTGTTATGTATACTTACTATTTTTTGCTGTAAAAGGCTCTAAAGTAAACATAAAGGCATAGTTAAAATGAGTGGCAATCAATTTAGACGATTTACGTTTTACAGTTCTTTTGATGATGAAAAATTTTCAGAACTTTTTACTTCGGATGTTTTGCTTCAGTTAAAATCTATTGATAAAATTCAAGAATTTAATGTTTATCAAAAAGATAAGGATTATTTTTTTGTAATTGATGTTGATGAAACTCTCGATAGTAAAAAAGTATTTGATTTGTTGGCTAAAACTGATGTGTTTAAAAATATCAAAAGTGATTTTCCAAATTCTGAAGAAGCGTTAGAACGAATTTATAAACTAGATCAAAAAGCAATTTATAAATCCACAGAAGGACAATTAAAAACGGCTATTGCACCATACAAACGTTTTGTTTGGACCTTACTTTTAGAACCTAATTTGATTGATGAATACAAAAGAATACACAGTATAGGAATGGCATGGCCAGAAATTACAGCTAACATGAAATCTGTTGGAGTAAAGGATATGGAAATTTACATTCATAAAGAACAAGTAATGTTAATTATGGACACTATACCAGATTTTGATTTAGATAAAGTTGGTCCAAAATGGCAAAAATTACCACGTGAAGAAGAGTGGCAAAAATACGTAGCAAAATTTCAAAAAACCGATCCTGAAAGTTCCATTCAAGAAAAATGGCAGGATATGAAACAGATTTCATAGAAAACAACTACCTACAAGGTTTTAAAAACTTTGTAGGTATATAGTAAATAAAATAATGGATTATAAACCTACCAGGTCTCAAAGACCTATCAGGAGAAGCTAAAAAAAACTTAATTTAATAACAAAAGACTAAACCAAAACAAATGAGTAAACACATTTTATTAGTATTACTTGTAACAGTATGCTGTTTTAATTGTAAAACGAAAGAGGACAAACAAGAAGAAAAGGAGGAAGAGGTAGCTTTCACTTACAAAGAAAACTGGGAAAGTTTACAGCATTATGAAATTCCACAATGGATGAAAGATGTTAAGTTCGGAATTTTTATTCACTGGGGGCCAAATTCAGTGCCAGAAATGCATACAGATTGGTATTCACGTTGGATGTATTTAGATGAAGGCCACGTAAATCATACCACAGGAAAAAAAGTAAATGATATTCCACATCCTGCATCTGTTTTTCACAAAGAAAATTTCGGAGATCCTAAAAATTTTGGTTTTAAAGACTTGATTCCTATGTGGACTATGGAAAAATTCGACCCAAAAACTTGGGTAGATTTATTTAAAGAATCTGGTGCACAGTATATAGTTCCTGTAGCAGAACATCATGATGGTTTTGCGCTTTATGAATCATCAATAACTCCTTATAATGCTGTTGCTATGGGACCAAAACGTGATGTTTTAAAAGATTTAACAGATGAAATAAAAAAACAAGGATTAATTTGTGGAGTGAGTTCTCACTTAGCCTTTAACTGGAATTTCTATACTCAAAAAGATCGTTTTGATACTGGAAATCCACAATATTCAGATTTATATGCACCACAACATGAACCTTATTCTCCTGCAAGTGCAAAGTGGTTGGCAAAAACTTGGTGGCCTAGAACAAAGGAAATTATCGACAAATATCAACCAGATATTTTATGGTTCGATTTTTATTTAGACAGACCAGAATTTGTTCCTTATCACAAAAAATTAGCTGCTTATTATTACAATTCTGGATTAAAAAGAGGAAAAAATGTAGTATTACAAACAAAGAATTTGCATTACGAATCTTATAAACCAGGAACGCATATGTTAGATTTGGAGCGCAGTAAAATGGATTCTTTAAGAACAGATTACTGGCAAACTGATACTTCAATTGGTAAAAATTCTTGGTTTTATACCAAAAACTGGATACCAAAATCTGCTGATAATTTGGTGGCAGATTTAGTTGATATTGTGAGTAAAAATGGGTGTTTATTACTAAACATAGGTCCTAGAAAAGACGGGATTATTCCTGATGATCAAAAGAAAACGTTATTAGATATTGGTGCTTGGTTAAAGGTAAATGGAGAAGCTATTTACGGTTCTAAGTATTATGAAGTTTATGGAGAAGGCCCAACAAAAACAGAAACAGGGCATCTTTCTGAGGATAAAAACAAAGGGTTTACGCAACAAGATATTAGATTTACAACAAATAATGATGCTTTGTATGCCTCTGTTTTAAAGACTCCAACTAAAGATATCAAAATAAAATATTTAAATAAATCAAAACTGAATATTAAATCGATACAACTTTTAGGATATGATGGTACTATAGAATTTGAACAATCTATAAATGGTACAACCATAAAATTACCGAAAGAGGTAGATTTAAAATATGCTTGGGTTTTTAGAATTATTGCTCAACAATAGAATGATTTTTTTATGTAAAAATTGTAGCAACTTAATAATTCATCAATTTTAATAAAAATAGAACCTTATAAAAATTTCACAAAGCTGAGACAACTATTACTAGTACCTGTTTTTTTTATTTTGTTCTACTTTACAAGCATAGTCACCTATATTAAGAGTAAATAGTAAAATATAAATGAATATCATATAAAATAGAAATTTTAAGGTGTCAATTAGATTATTCGTGGTATAAGGAAGAAACATCATCCGTTAATTTTACCATATAATTTTTATCCTATGAAAAAACGACCATTCTTTTCTAAGAGCTATTTTTTATTTTCTACAATCGTGTTGTTATGCACAATACATGCGTATGCAGAAGAAATTCATATTGCCAAAGATGGTGTGAATGCATTATCAGGAAGAGGTACAGTTGCTGCACCATACAAAACCATAATGTATGTATTTAACAATAACTTGGTTAATTCTGGAGATATTATTGTAATTCATCAAGGTTTTTATAGAGAAACAGTAACTGTAAATGTTAATAATATCACTATAAAACCCTATCAAAATGATAAGGTTACCATTTCTGGAGCAAATTGGTATGGCAGTACGAGTTGGACAGCAGACCCAAATAGAGCTGGAGTATTTAAACTAACCTTAAATAGTAATCAAGTAGAAACAGATTTCTCGCAGTTATTTGTCAATGGTATTCACCAACAAATTGCTAGATTCCCTAATAATACAACTCCTTTAAAAAGTTACATCGAAGGTCAAAATCGTGAAATGATGGATCCTTTGAATCAAAAAAGTGGTTTTGCAGTACTTTTAAACGCTAGTAAACCAACAGGTACAAACGCAACTGCTCAAGTTACGTTTTCTAATCACGAGGGCACACCAAATTTGCCCAATGTTACATTTACAAACGAAGCCATTCTAAGAGGTTTTATTGGTAAAGTAAGAAATAATATTTTCTGCTATTCGCAGGATGGTGGTCAGATTACAAAATCAGGAGATCGTTTAGTAACCTTTAAATCTTATAGCACACAAGGAAATTCTTGGGCAACATCAGAAGCGTATTCTGCTCCTGAAGGGTTTGGATATATTATGGATTTATCAGTTTTAGATTATGAAGGTGAATGGTTTTACAAAAAAAATGAAAACACAATATATTATAAGCCAGAAGAAGGAACAGTTGATGGAAAAAACTTTGAAATAAGAAGGCGCAAACATGTGCTTAAAGTAAATGCAGATAATGTTTCTGTACAAAATATAAACTTTAAAGCTGGTGAAGTAGAACTTAAAAACGCCAATGCAACATCGATTACAAAGTGCAAATTTACATATCTAACTCCTTATGTGTACAGAAGAAACTATGGTGTGTATCAGGGAGGAATTGTATTAGATAATGCAGACAATACTATTTTTGAGAGTTGCTATATTGGTCATACTTGGGGTAGTGGTATTATTATAGAAGCTGATTCTGATAATACCATTGTAAATAATTGTTTTATTGAAGATATTGGATGGATGGGACAATTTACGGTTGCCTTGCACAACCAAGGTAAAAACTCTAAAATAACACACAATACATTTGGGAGTGCCTCTCGTTTTCATATCAGAACTACAGAGCACGTATATGCTGAAATTATGGACAATGATTTTTACGAAGCGATGTCTATGGGAGAAGATGCAGGAGCTATCATGTTTACAAGTACAGGCAAATCAAACCAATTGAATATGCAAGGTACTGTTATAGCTTACAATAAAATTCACGATATGACAGGAATTCCAGCATATGACACTGATCCTAATTATAAAAGACAAAAAGTAGTTGCCATTTATTTGGAAGATGTTGATAATTATACAGTACATCATAACCTTGTTTATGATATTAATCTTGGTAATTACGTGAGTAAACGAGTTACAAACGGAATACCTGTAGAAACTGAATACAAAGCGGATGCCATGTACTTAGGGCCAAGAACCAAACAACTCACCAGAAAAATGTATTATTTTAATAATACATTTTGGAACTATAACTATTTCGCTACTTTTTGGCAGTTAGATGGAGGAGGCATAAATGATTTGCATTTTAAAAACAATCTTTTAATGCAGGGAAAACCAAGTTCGGTAGGTAGCATTTCTGAAACAAACCTCAATACTTTTGCGCAGAAAACAGCAAATGAATTAAATTATACTATTACTGTTAACAATAATGAAACCATTGCTAATGCAACAAATCATTATGAAGATGCTAACAATGGCAATTTCAGACTAAAAAGCGGTTCTCCATATAATACAAGTGGTGTCGTTATTCCAGGTATAACTTCCGAAACAACTCCGGCTTTGGGTGCTTGGGAAGGAAACACGAATGCCTTAAAAAACAGGGTATTTAATGCTGGTTCAAATTTAACGAGCTCTTCTTTTGATGATAATAGTTTAAGTACAAACGATATATTTATAGAAGAAAATAAATTGTCATTATTTCCAAATCCTTTTAAGGATGAATTAAAAATAAAAATAGAAAATAGTTCGTCAAATAATAATTTGGTTCGATTGTATGGAATTAGAGGAGAACTAATTTATCAACATACATTTACAGACAATCAAACTACAATAAATTTAAGTAAAATAAATACTGGAATTTACTTTATAGAAGTTAAGACTGATGAAAGTAAGATGATAAAAAAAATTATAAAACAGTAGATTTTAAATGAATTATCTTAACGTGTTTCTTCACCTATTTCTGGTTACATAAAAGTGATAAAAATGATCTTTCAAAACAATAAAACAGTACATCTTTGGTTATTTACAATTTGTTTTTCAATGGCACTTTGTGCTCAGAAAAAAAAGCCAAACATCATCTATATTATGGCAGACGATCATGCAGCAAATGCAATTGGTGCTTATGAAAGTAGATTATCAGCATTAAATATCACCCCAAATTTAGATAAATTAGCCAACCAAGGGTTGCGTTTTAATAATGTGTTTTGCAACAATTCAATTTGTACACCTAGTAGAGCATCAATCATTACAGGTCAATATCCACAAACCAATGGCGTGTTAGATTTAGATCATAAATTAGATACTGATAAACAATATTTACCCATAGAATTAAAAAAATTAGGTTACACTACAGCTGTTGTTGGTAAATGGCATTTAAAAAACGAACCTGTAAATTTTGATTATTACAAAATATTACCAAGTCAAGGAAAGTATTTTAATCCTTCTTTTTTAGAAAAAGGAAAAGGAACTTGGCCGGAAAACATGGTGAAAACCAAAGGGCAATCTTCAGATGTAATTACAGACATTTCTATTGATTACCTCGAAAAAAGAGACAAAAAGAAACCCTTCTTTTTAATGCATCATTACAAAGCACCACATGCTTATTTTGAGTACGCTCCAAGATATGAAGACTTCTTAAAAAACACCGAAATTCCTGAACCATCAAGTTTGTATTATCAACCAAAATGGGGTTCAGAGGCCACTCGTGGTAAAAATGGTTCTTTAGAATGGTATATTGGTTCTTCAGTTTCAGATCGTAATAAATATAGAAATTACAATCACGAATTTCATAAAGATAGCTTAAAAGGAAAACAATCTGCTCATGTGGCTTATCAAGATTATATGAAAAAGTATTTACGCTGTGTAAAAGGAATTGATGATAATTTAGGAAGATTGTTCAACTACTTAAAAAAAGAAGGCTTATGGGAAAATACCATCATCATTTACACTTCAGACCAAGGAATGATGCTAGGTGAACACGATTTTCAAGACAAACGTTGGATGTATGAAGAATCGATGCAAATGCCTTTTATTGTGCACTATCCAAAGATGATAAAAGAATCTAGAGTATCTGATGTGTTGATCAATAATACCGATTTTGCACCAACGATGATTGAATTGGCAGGTGGAAAATCTCCTGATTATATGCAGGGAAAGAGTTTTATAAAAACGCTAAAAGGTGATGAGGAAGAAGGTTGGAGAGAAGTCACTTACTATCGTTACTGGATGCACATTATTCATCATTATGTGCCTGCGCATTTTGGAGTTCGTTCTAAAGATTACAAATTGATTTTTTATTATGGTAAACATTATTTAGATCCGAAAGATTTTCAAAAGCATTATTGGTCTAAAGGATATTTTGGAATTGACAAAGAAACACCTCATACTTGGGAATTTTATGATTTAAAAAACGATCCACAAGAGTTGCACAACAGATATAACGATCCTGCTTACAAAGAGATTATTGCTAAAATGAAAATTCAATTAAAACAACAACGTTTAGAATTGAATGAAACCGATGAAAACTATCCAAAGATAAAAGCTATAGTTGAAAAACACTGGAATGATTAAAGTGTTTTAGTGATTTACAATTGAAAATAATTCAGAAAATACCACATTAAGCAATAATTATCTCTCAAAAGAACATCTATTGTCAAAGAATTTTTCGGTCTCATTTAGTTTTGTGAGAATAATTAACTTGGTTTCTAAACACCCAAAAAATAGTAGAAAAAATATGAAAAAAATCGTCTTTTTAATATTGGTTGCGTCATTTAGCATCACAAAAATTAATGCACAAGTTTCAGTGGATGTCAACCTAAATGTAAAACATATTGTAGGAGACAAATCTGAGTTTGATAGAAATAAATACATCACCTTACATGCAGGTTTAAACGATAAAGAATGGCCAAGTGATATAATAAGAAACCAATTTCTAGAAGAATATGATGTGTATTTGGGCAGAAACAATGGTTCTTTGCCTTTTCGAATTCGTCAAATTGGTGAAGATCCAAATAAAAAAGGATGGCCAAATGTTGCTGATATTAAAACATTAGGTAAAAAAGTACAAAGCACTTGGGCTGATGAAAATACAGCAAATTCTAGTTTACAAAAAAGAAACGATTTTATGATTGGTGGACAGTTTAACAATTATCCTGATGGAAAACCAATCAAAACTTGTTGTGGAAAAAGTCCGTGGACAATGGAAAGTAATGAAGCTTCTGCAGAATTCTATGCACAATTTTTAAAAGAAGCTTTTGGTGATGATGGTGAAAACAAGCCAAAATATTTAGAGGTAATTAACGAGCCTTTTGTAAAAGCCAATAAATACGGAACAACGAGACAAAAGTTGTCAGAATTCCATTCTGCTGTAGCAAAAAGAGTAAAAGAATTGAATCCTGATGTGCTGGTTGGTGGTTATACAGCTGCTTATCCAGAATATTCTGTGCCGAATTCTAATTTCGGACATTGGAAAAACAATTGGAAACGTTTTATTGATGTTGCTGGTGAAGATATGGACTTTTTCTCTCTACATATTTATGATGGAATGGCTAGAAAAGGAACTGAAAATTACTTTAGAAGTGGAGGAAATATGGAAGCCATGCTAGATATTATTGAAACCTACAGCAAGCTAAAATTAGGAGAAGTAAAACCTTTTATCATTTCTGAATATGGATATTTCTGGCAAAATGGAGAGATTGAAAACTACACCAAAGAATTCGATTGGCAGAATTTAAGATCATTTTCAACAATAATGATGCAGCTAATGGAAAAACCAGATGTTATGCTAAAAACAATGCCTTTTATGTTGTTGAAAGCAAATTGGTGGAAATCTCCTGATTATCCTAATGCCAAATATCCTTATCGTTTATTCAGACAAAAAAAGGAGTTAGAAGGCGAAAAAGGCAACAAATGGGTGTTTACAGAATTGGTGAAATTTTATCAATTATGGAGTCAAGTAAAAGGTACAAGAATAGATACGTATGCTAATGATATTGATATTCAGGTTGATGCTTATATTGATGGAAAAAAGATGTATTTGATTCTAAATAATATGGAAACTACTAGTCAAACCATAGCTTTAAACTTAATAAATACTAAGAAAAATAAGATTAAAAGTATCAAAGCAAAACATTTGTATGAAGTAAATGAGTTACCCATTTTAGACGAAAAAGATTTGGATGTAAATACCAAACAAGTTGAGGTTTCGCAAAGTGCAACAATGATTTTAGAGTATACTTTTGCTAAGGAAGTTAAAATTAATGAGCATTCTAAAGAGTCAAAAATTTATGCAGATACTTATTTGCAAAAAATTGAAGCGAATAAAGTAAACACCTTTAAATTTGATACCAAAGAACTTCAAAAAGAAAAATTTGGAGAATTGGTATTGCGTTTAGGTTTTGGTCGAGAGCACCCAAAAGAAGGAGAATCTTTTGAATATCCAGAAGTATTTTTTAACGGAACTAAAATTGATGTTCCAAAAGACTTTAGAGGTTATGACCAAAGCACACGAAAAAACTTTTTTGGTGTTTTAGAAATTCCTGTTGCTTATGATTTAATTGATGAAAATATTCCACAAAATAAAGTAGAGGTAAAGTTCTCAACAACTGGTGGACATATCAGTAGTGTGGTTTTACAAAAATTTGATTTTTCGATAGATTTAAAACGATAACAATTTTAAAGAAATTAGTGTAAAAGAAAATTCCAAAATTAGATACTAAGTTTGGAATTTTCTTTTTTTAAATAGATTTCGAAATATGTTTACTCTGATTTTTTATTGATTAGGGTATTTGGCTCTAATCTTATCCAATCCTAAATTATGAATACTTCCCAAATGCGAATGTTGTTTTCCTAAATCTGGTTGATAAGTTCCTGCTTGTACTTGTCCTCCTATTTTTTGGTAGGCTTCTCTAAAAGACATACCTTCAACTACTAAATTATTAATGCTATCAACCGTAAATAAATATTGATATTTTTCATCATTCAAATCAATATCTTTTACAATTACTTGTTGAATAGAATAATTAAAAATGTCTAAAATATCTTTTACATCTTCAAAAGCAGCAATGATGTTTTCTTTTAACAACTGAAAATCTCTATGATATCCTGTTGGTAAATTGTTGGTAATTAATAACATTTCTGAATGTAAAGCCTGAATTTTATTACATTTTCCACGAATTAATTCAAACACATCAGGATTTTTCTTGTGTGGCATAATGCTACTTCCTGTTGTTAATTCATCAGGAAAGGTAATAAATCCAAAATTCTGACTCATATACAAACAAACATCCAAGGCAAAACGAGCCATAGTATTACACAATCCGCCTAAAGCAGCAGCTATAGAACGTTCACTTTTTCCACGACTTAATTGTGCAGCCACCACATTGTATTTTAAAGTGGCAAACTCTAATTCTTTTGTGGTTAATTCTCTATCAATAGGAAAAGATGAACCATAACCAGCAGCAGAACCTAAAGGATTTTGATCTACTACTTTAGAAACGGCATTTAGTACATAAACATCATCAATTAATAATTCTGCATAGGCAGAAAACCACAATCCAAATGATGATGGCATTGCAACTTGCAAATGAGTATAACCTGGTAATAAAGAATCTTTGTGAGTTTCAGCTAAATTTAATAAAGTATCAAAAAGTGATTTTACTTTATCATTAACAATGGCTAAATTTTCTTTATAATACAATTGTAGTGCTACTAAAACCTGATCGTTTCTAGAACGAGCAGTATGAATTTTCTTACCAACTTCGCCTAATTTGTTGGTCAATTCCCATTCAATTTTAGAATGTACATCTTCAAAAGAAGGTTCAATTATAAATGTTCCGTTTTCGATATCTGATGCTAATTCGTTTAAGCCTTTTTTTAAGTCAGCTAATTCATCAGCAGTAATAATTCCAATAGATGCTAGCATAATTGCATGTGCTATAGATGCTTGCACATCGTATTTTGCAATATGAATGTCAATTTCTCTATCATTACCAACTGTAAAGTTTTCTATTTGTTTGTCTATTGAAAATCCTTTATCCCAAAGTTTCATATTTTTCTTTTTTATCCTGCAAGGTTTTTAAAACCTTGTAGGTATATTATGATTATAATTTAAATACCAACAAGGTTTTAAAAACCTTGCAGGATACTAGCCTTATTATGTTATTACACGATTCAACAAATCCACATAAATTTGTATACCTTCTTCAATTTCTGCAAGATAAATAAATTCATTGGCAGAATGTGAACGTGTACTGTCTCCAGGACCTAATTTTAAAGACTGACAAGATAATACAGCTTGATCTGATAATGTTGGAGAACCATAGGTTTCTCTTCCTATAGAAATTCCGGCTTTTACCAAATCGTGATTTGGATTGATAGAAGAAGAGTTTAATCGTAAACTTCTTGGTATTATTTCTGTACAAGGAGATTGTTCTTGTAAAATATCTGCAATTTCTTGATTAGAATAGGCGTCATTCACACGAACATCAATGACCAAATCTACATGAGCAGGTACAACATTGTGTTGCTTGCCTGCGTTTATTTGAGTAACTGTCATTTTAACATCACCTAAAGCCTTAGAAGTTTTATCAAATTTAAAATCTTTAAACCACTGTAAAACTTCGATGGTATTGTAAATGGAATTGTTGTTATTTGGATGTGCTGCATGACTTGGAGTTCCTTTTACAACTGCATCAAAAACCACCAAACCTTTTTCTGCAACCGCTAAATTCATTAAAGTTGGTTCGCCAACAATAGCAACATCTATATGCGGAATTATAGGCAACATACTATTTAATCCATTTGGTCCAGAGCTTTCTTCTTCTGCAGAAGCCACAATAACCAAATTGTATTTTAAGTTTTCTTGTGCATAAAAATGCGTAAATGTAGCGATTAAAGAAACCAAACAACCACCTGCATCATTAGAACCTAAACCGTACAATTTACCCTCTTCTACAAAGGCTTTAAAAGGATCGTTTGTATAGGCAGAATTGGGTTTTACAGTGTCGTGATGAGAGTTTAACAATAATGTTGGTTTGCCTTCTACAAAATGTTTATTAGTTGCCCAAACATTGTTTTTGGTTCTTTTAAACGGAATTTCAAATTCTAAAAACCAAGCTTCAATTAATGCTGCTGTTTGTTCTTCTTCGGATGAAAAAGATTGCGTTTCAATTAAACTTTTTAAAAGTGAAATTGCTTTTTCAGTTAATTTTTCAATACTTATCATTATAATGTAATTGTTGTAAAATTATCGTTTTCTTTTGTTAGCATGGCTTTATTACCAATATGAACTTTTTTAACTCCGTTGTTTAAAGCATCGAAACAATTGTCTAATTTAGGAATCATTCCATCAGAAATAATACCTTTTTTTAATAAATTTTGATAGGTTTCTGAATTGATATTTTTGATTACCGAATTTTTATCAGCAAAATCTTGTAAAACACCATTTAACTCAAAACAGTAATAAATGGATGTTTCATAAATATTGCTCATTCCAACACCAATTGTACTTGTAATGGTATCTGCATTTGTGTTTAATAATTGCCCATTACCATCATGAGTAATGGCACAGAAAACAGGAGTAAAATCTGCTTTAATCAATTTGTCGATAGAATTAGAAGCCACTTTTTTTACATCACCCACAAAACCAAAATCAATCTCTTTTACAGGTCTTTTATCTGATTGTATACTGTTGATGTCTGCACCAGTTAAACCAATTGCATCCACTTGTAAAGCTTGTAATTTGGCCACAACATTTTTATTGACTAATCCTCCATAAACCATGGTAATTACCTCTAAAGTTTCAGCATCAGTAATGCGTCTACCATTTATCATTTTAGATTCGATTCCTAATTTTGATGCAATATGAGTTGCTCGTTTTCCTCCTCCGTGAACTAAGATTTTATGTCCTTTAAGATTTGCAAATAATTTTAGGAAAGCATTTAAAGAAGTTTCATCTTCTATAATATTTCCGCCAATTTTTATGATTGATAACTGTTCTTTCATAAGTTTCTTTTAATTTTCCTAAAGAGGAAAAAATTTTACTCGATAGTATTTTTTGCAGACCTTTCAGGTTTTCAAAACCTGAAAGGTCTTTTTATAAATCTAATTAAGTCATTACATTAATCAAAAACAAATAATATGTTTTATATAATAAGATTGTTTCACTTTGTTGTCAATGATAAAAAAGGATGAAGCAATCTCATTATTAAATTACAGATTGCTTCGTACCTCGCGATGACTTTAGTTATTTTCTAATATTTTTTTCAATACCAATTGTGCTGCAAAAGTTCTATTATTTGCTTGCTCAATAACCAATGAATTGTCTGAATCTAAAACAGCATCTTCTACCACAACATTTCTTCTAACAGGTAAACAGTGCATAAATTTAGCATCAGCAATTTTATCTTTTGTAATGGTCCAATTGTCATCAACATCTAAAATTTGACCATAAGATTCATAAGAACTCCAGTTTTTTGTGTACACAAAATCAGCATCTTTAAAGGCTTCTTCTTGATTGTGATAAATAGGTGTGTCTTTCGTAATTTCTTTGCTTAAATCATAACCTTCTGGATTTGCAATTACAAAATCAACATTCATTTTTTGCATGGCTTGTGTAAAACTGTTGGCAACTGCATGTGGCAAAGCTTTAACATGTGGCGCCCAACTTAACACCACTTTTGGTTTCTTTTTAGTGGAGTTTTCTGCAATTGTTATGGCATCTGTTAAACCTTGTAAAGGATGTCCAGTTGCACTTTCCATACTTACAATAGGCACAGTTGCAAACTTTACAAACGAATTTAAAATTTGCTCAGATTCGTCTTTTTCTTTGTCTGTTAAACTCGGAAAAGCTCTAACAGCAATAATATCGCAATATTGCGAAACCACTTGTGCAGCTTCTTTAATATGTTCGGCTGTATTTCCGTTCATAACAGTTCCATCACCAAATTCAATTCCCCAAGCATCACCAGAAACATTCATAACAATTGGATCCATACCTAAATTTAAGGCTGCTTTTTGAGTACTTAAACGTGTACGTAAACTAGAATTAAAGAATAACAATCCTAAGGTTTTATTTTTTCCTAAATCTTTATTTTTTAAAGGATTTCTTTTTACTTCTTTGGCTTCTAAAATCCAAGTATCTATATTTTCTATGTCGTTTATGGATGTGTAATGTTTCATTTTGTGATTATTTCTCAGACCTTTCAGGTTTTAAAAACCTGAAAGGTCTAATTGTTATTATATTTTTGTAAACGGAACTTTATTATCAAATGCATTTGTAATAAAATTATCTTCTAATCCGTTTACAATCCATGTTTCTATATTTGCTTTCTGTGTTAAAGAAGCTGCTTCAATTTTAGATTCCATTCCTCCACTTCCATGAGTAGATTTAGAACTGACAACTTCTTTTCTTAAATTCTCAAAATTATCAACCTCTAAAATAGTTTCTGGATGCTTATTTTTGAAGGATTCTTTGGTGTAAATTCCATTGGTATTTGTGGCAATAATCAACAAATCTACTTTTAATAAAGTAGCAGTTAATGCTGCTAATTTATCATTATCACCAAATTTAATTTCATCTGTGGCAACAGTATCATTCTCGTTGATGATAGGAATGTAATTATTATTTACTAGAACATTTATGGTGTTTACAATGTTGGTTTTGCTTTCCTGCTTTTCAAAATCGGAATAGGAGAGAAGACATTGTGAACTTAACAAACCATATTCTCTAAAAATTTCTTGATAAATTCTTATTAAATGAGGCTGACCAATTGAAGCCAAAGCTTGTTTTACAAAGACTTCTTCTTGTTTGCTTTCTAATTTAACAAATTGTTTAGCCACAGCAATTGCACCAGAACTTACTATAATAAACTCGCAAGTGTCTTTCAATTTTGCAATTTGATTTGCAAGATCTTCAATTTTACCTCTAGAGATATTATTAGTTTCTTTGGTTAAGGTATTAGAACCAATTTTTAGTAATATGCGTTTCTTTTTATTCAATTATTAATGATGATTTTTTCTTCTATCATTTTGACTTTAAGGAGAAATCGATAAAGAGATTTTTCGACTACATTTCATTTCGCTCAAAATGACAAAAAAATATTTAAATATTAACTTCCAACTTCTACCTAATCTGTCCATTTCCATGAACATACCATTTATTGGTGACCAAATGTTGTAACCCAATTGGTCCACGTTGATGTAATTTGTCTGTACTAATAGCCAATTCTCCACCCAAACCTAATTGGCCACCATCAGTAAAACGCGTGGAAGCATTATGATAAACAGCAGCTGTATCTACGTTTTCCATAAAAAGTTTTGCTTCTTCATTATTTTTTGTGATGATTGCAGCAGAATGGCCTCCACCATAGGTATTTATCATAGAAATGGCAGCTTCATTTGAGACAATTTCTCCAATTACAATTTTGTAATCTAAAAATTCTTCGTACCAAACTTCGTTGGATGAAATCTGTTCTAATTGATGATTTTTAGCCACAATTTCATCACCTAAAACCTGAATTTTAGCTTCATTTAATTTTGATATCAATTTGTTGATAAATGTTTCTTTATCAGCAAGATTAGCATCAACCAAAACTTTATCAACAGCATTACATGCCGAAATTTTTGATTTTCCGTTGATGATAATATCAATGGCAATTTCTAAATCAGCTTCTTTAGAAACATACACAAAATTGTTTCCACGACCACTAATAATAACAGGACAAGTGGCGTGTTGTTTTACAAAAGCAATTAAACGCTCTCCACCTCTTGGCACAATTAAATCGACTTTTTGCGTTGGTTTTTCTAAAAATGCTTGAGTTTCTGTTCTATTAAATTGCAAATATGCTACCCAATCTGTAGAAGCGTTGTGCTTTTTTAATGCCTGATGCCATAATTCTACAATTTTTAAATTAGAATTTAAAGACTCTTTTCCGCCTTTTAAAAGAATTTTATTCCCCGATTTAAAAGCAATTCCTGCAGCTTCTACAGTAACATCTGGTCTAGATTCGTAAATAATTAAAACCGTACCAAAAGAGGCAGTTTTATTATACACTTGCATTCCGTTTTCGTGGGTAAAACTAAAACGTTCTACACCTACAGGATCTGCTTGAGAAGCCAAATGTTTGGCAGCTTTAATCATTTCATCAACCTTTGTATCATCCGCTTTTAAGCGATCGAACATAGAAATATCATCACCTTTATACCCTTCTAAATCTTTTTTGTTGATGTTGATAATTGCTTCTCTATTTTCATCCAAAAGAGTTGCCATTGTTTGTAAAACTGCATTTCTAGTTTCAATTGATAATAAAGTATTCATTTTTTTATATGCTGTGTTTAGTTGGATTTATTCTTCTTCTAAAGCATCAACTAAAGCTTCAAAAAATTGATTGATATGGTCTTTTTTAACGGTTAAAGGAGGTAAAATTCGTAACAACTTTTTATTCATGGCACCACCAGTAAAAATTTGATAATCGTAAATTAATTTTTTACGTAAATCGCCCACTTCGAAATCAAATTCTAAACCTAACATTAAGCCTTTTCCTTTTATTTTTTTGATTTGAGGTATTGTTTTTGCTAACTTTAAAAAGTAACAAGACATTTCGTTTACATTATCGATTAAATTTTCTTCTTCAATAATTTCTAATACAGATAAACCAGCTGCACAGGCTAAATGATTTCCTCCAAAAGTTGTTCCTAACATTCCGAATTTTGCTTCGATATTTGGGTGAATTAAAATTCCGCCAATAGGAAATCCATTTCCCATTCCTTTAGCTATTGAAATAATATCTGGAGTTACATTATAATGCTGAAAAGCGAAAAACTTTCCAGATCTACCATAACCAGATTGTACTTCATCAGCAATAAATAGGGTATTATTTGCTTTACATAGAGCATCTACTTGTTCGTAAAAATCTGAAGTTGCTTCATCTAAACCACCTACACCTTGTATAAATTCTACAATAACTGCACAAACATCTCCTTTTTCTAGTTCGGTTTTTACGCTATCAATATCATTTAAATCGAGAATAGTTACTTTTTGCTGTGCATTAATTGGTGCAATAATGTTTTTATTATCAGTGGCAGCTACAGCAGCAGAAGTACGTCCGTGAAAACCATTTTTAAAAGCAATAACTCTAGATTTTTCGGTTTTAAAAGATGCTAGTTTTAAAGCATTTTCGTTAGCCTCTGCACCAGAATTACACAAAAATAATTGGTAATCTTTACAACCAGAAAGTGATTCGAGTTTATCTGCTAAAAGTACTTGTAACGGATTTTGAATAGCATTAGAATAGAAACCTAATTTATCGATTTGGCTTTTAATGGCCTTTACGTATTTAGGGTGAGAATGCCCCACAGAAATTACTGCATGACCCCCATACAAATCTAGGTATTCGTTATATTTTTCATCGTAAACATAAACTCCTTTTCCTGAAACTGGGGTTACATTATAAAGTGGATAAACATTAAATAAAGACATAGCATAAAGTTTTATGTAAGGATTTAAAATCCTTGAAGTGTTAGTTTTTAATTTGATTTATTTTTTCGAAAGAAGCATTAATTCCTTTTATTAAAGAAGAACTTAAACCTTGATGTTCCATTTCGTTTAATCCTTCTATTGTACAACCTCCAGGAGTAGTAACTCTGTCTATTTCTGCTTCTGGATGTTTGCCAGATTCTTTTAACAAAGTAGCTGCTCCAAAACAGGTTTGCATCGCTAATTCATGAGCTTCATCTGGCTCAAAACCTAATTGAATTGCACCTTGAGTTGTGGCTCTGATTAATCGCATCCAAAAGGCAATTCCGCTTGCACAAATAACAGTTGCAGCTTGTAATTGCTCTTCAGGAATTTCTAAAGAAGTCCCTAAGCTATTAAAAATAGTTTTGGCAATGGCAACTTTTTCTTTTCCTTTTGTATTAGCAGAAATACATGTCATAGATTGCCCAACAGAAGCAGCTGTGTTTGGCATAGAACGAATGATGTTTTTATCTTGACCAACAATGGCTTCCATTTTATCAATAGAAAAACCGGTGATTACAGAAATTATTACGTGATTGTCTGTAATATTGGGTTTTAGGTTTTCAAGAATTTTATCAAAATGTCTAGGCTGAACAGCAAATATTAAAACATCAGCATTTTTAACGGCTTTTTCATTATCCGAAGTTAAAACTACTTCATTATAAACATTAAAATCGTTTAGAGATTCCAAATTTCGCTTTGTTAAATATATGGATTCTACAGATTTACTTTTTAATAAACCTTTTGCTATAGATTGCCCTAAACTTCCTGCTCCAATAATTGCTACTTTCATTTTTTTATTTTTTTGGACGTTACCACAAGGGTCGCGCTTTACACTATATCTTTTTTGCTTTGTTCTCGATACAAATTTTTTCATGCTTCACAAATTCACTCGAACTGACATCAAAAAAGGTTAAAGCTACATAAGTAGCTGAACGGTTGAAACTGCTAACGTATGCTTAGTTATTACTAAAAATAATTTGCCTTAATGTTTAATCCTAAAGTTTCTTTAAAACCATACATTAAATTTAGATTCTGAATGGCTTGTCCTGAAGCACCTTTTAACAAATTATCAATAGCACTTGTAATTAATAATTTATTTCCGTGTTTTTCTAATTGTACCAAACATTTGTTGGTATTTACTACCTGCTTTAAAAATATACTTTGTTCAGTTACAAAAGTGAAAGCTGCATCTTTATAAAAAGAGGTGTAAAATTCTTTTGCTTCTTCTAAAGTACCATCGAATTTAGTGTAAGTGGTTGCAAAAATTCCTCTAGAAAAATCGCCTCTATTTGGCATAAAATTAATTTCTGAATTAAAATCACTTTGCAATTGATTTACTGTCTGATTGATTTCGCCTAAATGCTGATGATTAAAGGCTTTGTAATGCGAAAAGTTATTATCTCTCCACGTAAAATGCGTGGTTTTTGATAAAGAAGTTCCTGCACCAGTTGCACCTGTAACCGCATTTATATGAACATCATTTTTTAACAATCCGTTTGCAGCCAAAGGTAAAATTGCCAATTGCAAAGCTGTCGCAAAACAACCAGGATTTGCAATGTATTTTGCTGATATAATATCGGCTTTGTTTAGTTCTGGTAAACCATATACAAATTCTTTTCCTTCGAAATTTTTATCAGCAAGTAATCTAAAATCGTTACTTAAATCGATGATTTTAGTATCATCAGAAAACGTGTTTTTTTGTAAAAATGCGGTTGAATTTCCATGTCCTAAACACAAAAATAAAACATCGACATCAGCATTAATTTCACTTGTAAAACTAATTTCTGTATCACCAATTAAATCTTGATGTACTTGGTATAATTTATTGCCAGCATTAGAAGTACTGTATACAAAATTGATATTAGTTTCTGGATGATTTAATAATAATCGAATCAATTCACCTGCTGTATAACCTGCGCCACCAATAATTCCTACTTGTAAATTTTTCATTCTTCAAAATTGTTTAAAAGTTTAATTGTTTAATCGTGTAAATGTCTTTGACAAAATTTTTCAGTTACACAGTTTAACAATTACACAATTCAACTTAATTGTTAACTTGTTGATAAATTTTGTTCTGATTTCCTAGAATTTTGATAAATCCTTTTGCATCATCAGCAGTCCAAGCTTTATTTTCTTCGCCATAAGTACTAAATGCGCTTGACATTAAATCGTGGTCTGAAACAATTCCGTCTAAAGTAAAATGATAAGGTTTTAACGTAACTACAACATCACCAGAAACCATTTTTTGAGAACTTTCTAAAAAAGCTTCTGTATCTCTCATTACAGGATCTAAATATTGCCCTTCATGCAAATGCATTCCGTAAAAACTAGACAAATATTCTTTGTGTTGTAACTGCCATTTTGTTAAAGTATGTTTTTCTAATAAATGATGTGCTTTTACCGTAATTAAAGCAGCAGCAGCTTCAAAACCAACTCTTCCTTTTGTACCTACAATTGTATCACCAACATGAATATCTCTACCAATTGCAAATTTAGAAGCAATAGTATTTAAGTTTTCGATGTTTATTTGTGGTGCATTTTCTTGTCCGTTTAAAGCAATAAACTCACCATTTTTAAAAGTTAACGTTACTTTTTCTTCACCTTCTTTTTCTAATTGCGAAGGATAAGCTTCGTTTGGCAAAGGTTTTTCTGATTTTAAAGTTTCTACACCACCAACACTAGTTCCCCAAAGCCCTTTGTTTACAGAATATTTAGATTTTTCCCAATTCATATCTACACCTTGAGACTTTAAATATTCAATTTCTTCTTCTCTTGTTAATTTTTGATCTCTAATTGGTGTGATAATTTTAATATGTGGAGCTAAGGTTTGAAAAATCATATCAAAACGAACTTGATCGTTTCCTGCACCTGTACTTCCATGAGCAATATATTCTGCATCAATACTTTTTGCATATTCGATAATTTCGATGGCTTGTATAATTCTTTCTGCACTTACAGAAAGTGGATACGTTGCATTTTTTAATACGTTACCAAAAATTAAATACTTTACTACTTTGTTGTAAAAAGTAGCAACAGCATCGATATTTTTATAGGTGGTAACACCCATTTTATAAGCGTTACTTTCTATGTTTTTTATTTCTTCGGATGTAAATCCACCTGTGTTTACACTTACAGCATGTACATCGTATTCTTTTGATAAACTTACAGCACAATACGAAGTATCTAAACCACCACTATATGCTATGACTAATTTTTTCATGATATTATTTTTTATTTTTTTTTAGAAAGTTCTGTTTCATGTCTTTTAATTTTTTAAAAACACTTTCTTTTACTTCTTCTGTAGCTTCTTTATTATTGTTTTTTGGGTCGAACAACATTCCTGTACATAAACACATTTTTCTTTCTGTTCTTGTTAAAACATCGAAGTTTCTACAAGTTTGGCAACCATCCCAAAAGCTTTGATCATCAGTTAATTCAGAAAAAGTAACAGGTTTGTAACCCAAATCGCTATTTAATTTCATAACAGCTAAACCTGTGGTAATACTAAATACTTTAGCATCTGGGAATTTGGTTCTAGAATGTTTAAAAATTACTTTTTTTATTTCTTTTGCAAGCCCAATATTTCTATAATCTGGATGTACAATTAAGCCAGAATTGGCAACAAATTTTCCATGTCCCCATTGTTCTATATAGCAAAATCCGGCAAATTTATCTCCATCTAAGGCAATAACAGCATTACCATTATCCATTTTGGTAGCTATGTATTCAGGCTTTCTTTTTGCAATACCTGTACCTCTAACTTGAGCAGCATCTTCAATGGTTTTACAGATTATTTCTGCATATACCTTATGTGATTCATTTGCAATTACAATTTCCATTGCATTGTTTTTTATTTAATAAAATGTTATTTGTTTTTTTGTTTGGATATGGAATTGGACGCACCTAAATTCCGAAAATAATTAACTACCCCAAAGGGCGAAAAGGAAATCTACAGCGTACATTATTAGCGTTATTGTTAAAAATAACTTGAGATTGATAATAAAGTTGTTTTGATAGTTTCACGATAAAAAATAAAAAGGTTAAGTACTGAAATAGTTTTGATTGTTGCTAATACAAAATCTTAGCGACGAATATAGCGCAAGCGCAAACTGGGAGCTATTGTAGTACATATTTTATTTCCTCTTGTAGTAATCATTGGTGTAAATGTATGTATTTTTTATTTTTCTGAATAGTATAAGAATACTTTTTAGTAATTTTTATTAAAAATTAACCAATTCTTTATTTTCGTTAAGATTTCAATATCGAATTTCTAAAAATATAATTATTCAATAATCATAATAACAGTAAAAGCTTGTTTTTTGTAAGCAATTTTTTAGGTAGAAATATCATTTTGATCTTAAAAAATACAATTCGTCCTAAAAAAAATACAGTTGGGTAGGCTTTACTTTTAAAAACTAGAGTTCAGTTGCATATTTGTACCATAATTAATCAATAAAAAATAAAAATTATGAAACTTATAGTATCTCTTTTAGTAGCAACAGCATTGTTTATTTCATCAACAATTACAGCGCAAAATAAAAAAATTACAGCTACAGTTATTAATGTAACCTCAGACACAGGTAAAGTTGGCTTTGCTTTATATAACAAAACCACTTTTATGAAAAATCCATTGCAATCTAAAAATGCAAAAATTGTAGACGGTAAAAGCACAGTAACTTTCGAAAATTTAGAACCTGGTGTTTACGCTGTTGTATGTTATCATGATAGAAATGATAATGATAAAATGGATTTTAGAGAAAATGGAATGCCTATAGAAGATTATGGTGCTTCTAATAATGTAATGAATTTTGGACCACCAAGTTTTGAGAATGCTAAGTTTGTGGTTGATGATAAAGATGTATCTTTAGATATCAAATTTTAATCAACTTATTTTATAAAATTATACATTAAAAATGTCTACAGCCAACACAAGTATATTTAAAGAACTAAGAAAAGATTTTATAGTTTGTTTAAAACTAACTGTAATACTAGGCGTGATTTTTATACTAATAAATCAGCAATTTACTTTAAAAGGAATGGGGTTGACATTTTTAATTTCTGGAATGTATTCTTTTACTTTAGGTTTAGGAAATGGAATTATAAATGAATTTTTAAACTCTAAGTGGGATTGGGTAGAAGAAACCAATCACAGAGTTTGGGCAGGAATTATATCTACTGTTATTTATACCGTAATTGCTGTTTTAATAATTCATTATGTGCAATACATTTTTATTTTTGGGTATGATGTAGAAGATTTTTTTAGTGAAACTTTAATTTGGATTCATTTATTTGCCATTATTTTTTCTTTAGGTGTTGCTGTTTTTTTCCATGCAAGAGGTTTTATGATCAATTGGAAATCTGCAATGACCAAAGAAACCACAAAACAAGAAATTGTAGCTAAAACAGAAACCGCAAAATTTGAATCCTTAAAAAATCAATTAGATCCGCATTTTTTGTTTAATAGTTTAAATGTATTAACCAGTTTAATTGGCGAAAACCCAAACCAGGCAGAAAAATTCACTACAAAATTATCTAAAGTGTATAGATACGTTTTAGAGCAAAGAAATAAAGATTTAGTACCAGTTGCAGAAGAATTAACATTTGCTAAAACCTATATGCAATTGTTAGCAATGCGTTTTGAAGATGCTGTACAATTTAATATTCCTGATACAGTAAGTAATAAAGAATTAAAAATTGTACCTCTTTCTTTACAATTATTGTTAGAAAATGCAGTAAAACACAATGTGGTTTCGTCCTCTAAACCACTAACAATTACAATTTATGAGGATCAAAATTATTTAATTATAGAAAATAACATCAATCCAAAAGAAGCTATTGGTAAAAGCACAAAAGTAGGCTTACAGAATATAGCTGATAGGTATGGATTAATCACTCAAAAAGGAGTGAAAATAGAAAATAATAACAAAACTTTTAAGGTGAGTTTACCTCTCTTATATAAAATGAACGACATTATGTACACAGACGATTTAGAAAACAACAAATATGTAAAAGCTGTAGAAAGAGTAGAAAAATTAAAAGAATTTTATCAGAACTTAGCATCATACTGTATTGTAATTCCTTTTTTAATATTTATCAATTTAAGATTCTCTCCAGGATTTCATTGGTTTTGGTTCCCGATTTTTGGATGGGGAATGGGCTTAGCTTTTCACTTTTTAGAAGTAAATAATTACAATATTTTCTTAGGTAAAAATTGGGAAGACAAGAAAATTAAGGAGTTAATGGATAATGAAAATCAACAAAAAAAATACAGATAATGGACACTCAATTTACAGAAGAACAGAAATATATTTTAGCTCGTAAAAGAGTAGAGAGAATTAGCAAGTTTTATAAACATTTAGCTGTTTATATTGTAGTTAATACCTTTTTAAGTATCATTTTTATTGTGGGTGATATTAATGATGGAGACTCATTTACACAAGCCGTTTTTTACAATAATAATTATAAAATCTGGTTTTATTGGGGAATTGGAATCGTTTTTAACGCTATAAATGTATTTGGTTTCAGCTACTTTTTTAACAGAGATTGGGAAAAAAGAAAGATTAAACAATATATGGAAGAACAAAATTATAGAAGATAAAAATGGAATCAGAATTAAATAATCAGCAGCGTTACTATAAAGCTCAAAAAAAGGTAAAAGAAATTAAAGGGTTTTATGTGCACTTAACCATTTATTGTATCATAATTCCGATAATTATTTTTGTGAATTTAAAATTTGTACCATACTTCCATTGGTTCTGGTTTTCAGTTTTAGGTTGGGGTATGGGTTTATTTTTTCATTGGTTTGGTGTTTTTGGTTTTAATTTATTAGGCTTAGGCAACAATTGGGAAGAAAGAAAAATTAAAGAATTTATGAACGAGAATAAGTAAAATGAACCAGCAAGAGCAAGTAAATTATCAGCTAAAATTAATAACACAGAAAAGAATAAAAAACATTAAAGGGTTTTACATGCACTTAATTGTAACCCTTTTTACATTGCCAATTATAGTTTTTGTAAACTTAAAATTTGTACCTCAATTTCATTTTTTTTGGTTTGCAGTTGGCGGAATGTGTATTGCCATATTTTTGCATTGGTTTGGTATTTTTGGTTTTAATTTTTTAGGATTAGGCAAAAATTGGGAAGAAAGAAAAACAAAAGAAATTATAACGAATTTTAAATAAAAAATGGAAAGAGATTTTACACAAGAACAAAATTATATTAGAGCCAAAAAAAGGGTAAAAGACATTAAAGCATTTTACATTCATTTAGTGGTGTATGTAATTGTAAACCTATTTATAAGTGGTGTTATTATCTTCGGATTAATGTCTAGTGGATACTCGTTTGCAGATGCATTTACCAATTTCGGAGTCTATTCTACTTGGCTTTTTTGGGGAATTGGAATGTTTTTTCATTGGATGGGAGTTTTCGGTTTTAGATCTATTGGTTTTAGCAAAGATTGGGAAGATAGAAAGATAAAAGAGCTGATGGAAAAAGATGAACAAAGAAGTAAAAAGTTTTAATGATGGATGATCTACAGAAAGTACAATTGCAAAGAGCAAAAAAGAAAGTAGAAACCATTAAGAAATTTTACAAACACGTAATTACGTATATTTTAGTCAATTTATTTTTAACGTTTGTGTGGTCTTTTAAATTTAAAATTTTTGGCGATTTAATTTTCAGCAATCAATACAATTCAGACGGATTTAAACACATTCCTTTTTGGCTAATTTGGGGAATTTTCTTACTTTTTGATGCCTTTAGAACATTCGGTTTTTTTGCTTTTTTTAATAAAAACTGGGAAGAAAGAAAAATTAAAGAATTTATGGAATAGTTTACAAGTAAAATTTCTAAAAACCTTAAAATTTTCAACAAAAACAAACAACTTAAAACGAATTATAATTTTATGAACGTATTAATAATTGAAGATGAAAAGCCAGCAGCAAGAAGGCTAAACAGAATGTTATCAGAATTAGATATCGAAGTTCAGCAAATGTTGCATTCTGTAGAAGAATCTTTAAATTGGTTGCAGAACAATAAACATCCAGATTTAATATTTTTAGATATTCAATTATCAGACGGATTATCTTTCGAAATTTTTGAAGAAATTGAAGTAAAATCAGCCATAATTTTTACCACAGCTTATGATGAATATGCACTTAAAGCATTTAAGCTAAACAGCATCGATTATCTTTTAAAACCAATAGATGATGATGAGTTAACATCCGCAGTAAATCAATTTAAAGAACAACAACCAAAGCAATCTGATGTTCAGGTAAATATTGATGATATTCGTAAATTGTTGATAAATCCTGTTGATCGTAAATTTAAAAAACGATTGTCTATAAAAGTGGGGCAGCACATAAAAATTATTCATATAGACGAAATTGAATGTTTTTACAGCGAAAACAAATCTACCTACATACACACTAAAGAAAACAGAAACTTTTTGTTAGATAATTCTCTAGAAAACTGGCAAGAACAATTAGATCCAGAACATTTTTTTAGAGTTAACAGAACGTTTATAGTTCATATAAATGCTATAAAAGATATTATTGCGTATTCAAATTCTCGTTTAAAATTGGTTTTACATTCGTATAAAGACTCAGAAATTATTGTGAGTAGAGAGCGTGTAAAAGATTTTAAAAATTGGATTGACTAACACAATCAGCTCGAATTTCTTTTTTTTGTATTAAAAATTTATTTTAATACAACTCACTTAGATAAATTAACAATTCACTATATTTCTTTTTTTGTTGATGATGATAAGTTTCATTTTTGATGAAAATTAGAAATTATGAAGAAAATATTAAAATCATTTTTAACAGCAAGTTTAGTTACCATTATTATTCATGTAGTAGGAATTATTATTTTATTAATATTAGATAGTTATAATTATGATGATTTAATTTATATTCTACCTATATCTATCTCAAGTTTAATTTTTCCATCTTTTTTGTCTATGTTATTTTTTGATGAATCAAAAAGTTTATCTACCAATATTTTTATACCCTCAGTTTTTAATTTTGTATTAATTTATATAATTGCATTTATCTTTTTTAAAACTGTTGAAGATAAATCGATTTCATTTTTAGATACAGGTGTGCTCTCTTTGTCATTTATTACATCTGTTATAGCAGTATTTATCACTTTAACACAAAAAATAAAAGCGAATTCTAAATTCATAGTTAACGTAAATTTAAAAGACTTAAAATATTCTTATTTTAAAATATTTTTAATTCCAATCTCGGGTTGTTTTATTTATTTCATAATAATGACTTTTGATCATTTTGATTGGAGTGAAACTGTACAATTATTTTATAGATTTTTACCTATTGGTTTTATTTTTTCGTTAATAAGTATTCATTTCTTCAATTATTTATTTATAAAATATAATCAAACAAAAAGAAATATTTATATAATATTTTATTACATAATTTCAATTTCAATAATCGTTTTTTGGATAATTATTTCATACAATAATTTTGTCATTGTAAAAGATGGTTTAGGGGCAGCTTTAGCTAAGTTTTTTTTATTTCCTTCTATTTTACTGTATACTCCTTTTTTCTTTTATGTGTTAATAGTTACACATTTTTATTTTTTAAGTTTAATCAGCAAACAAGAAAAACAAATATTACACCAACAATCACTAGAATCTCAACTAAACTATCAACAATTAAAAAATCAAATCAGTCCGCATTTTTTGTTCAATAATATTAATGTTTTAACCAGTTTAATTGAAGAAAATCCTAAAAAAGCAGTTTTATTTTCTGAGAATTTATCACATATTTATCGTTATTTTTTAGAACAAGAAAAGCAAGATGTAGTTTTGGTAATAGATGAAATTGAATTCGCTAAGAGTTATCTAGAATTATTAAAAGATAGATTTGAAGTCGGTTTAAATTTTACAATTTCTGTTGATGAAAAAAGCAAAGAAAAATACATTGTGTCAACTATTTTACAGCAAGTTTTAGAGAATGTAGTAAAACATAATGAAATTAGTAACAATACGATTGTTAATGTAAAAATTTCATCCGAAGAAAATTATTTAGTGATTGAGAATAATAAGAATTTAAAACAAAATACAACTTCAGAATCTAAAAAAGGAATAGAGAATATTAAACAAAGAATTGCTTTTTTTACAGATAAAAAAGTAATTATCGTAGACACTGCAACCCATTATATCATTAAATTACCAACTTTAGAAACTGTTTAATGAAAGTATTAATTATAGAAGATGAGTTGCCATCAGCAAGAAGATTAGAGCGTTTGTTGTACGATTTTGAAATAGAAGTTCTAGATAAATTGACTTCTGTAAAGTCAACTATTTTATGGTTTCATAAAAACCAACAACCCGATTTAATCTTTTTAGATGTTCAGCTTTCAGACGGATTATGTTTTGAAATTTTTGATAGAGTAAAAATAACATCAAAAATAATTTTTACAACCGCATTTAGTAATTACAGTATAAAAGCATTTGATTATAATAGCATTTCGTATTTGTTAAAACCCATTAATAAAAACAAACTTGCTAATGCTATTCATAAAGCAAAAGAAGAGCATCAAAAAGAAACAGATTTAAAGGAATTTATAAAGTTAGTTAGCAATTATAAAACTGTACATTATAAAGAATCATTTACCGTAAAATTGGGCAAAAAAATTAAAATATTTACATCTGATGATATAACTTGTTTTTACAGTTTTGATAATGCAACTTTTTTAAACTCTAAAGAAAATAATTATGTCATAAATCAATCTTTAACAAGGTTAGAACAAGATTTGAATCCAATACATTTTTTTAGAGTGAATAGAACATATATAGTGCACATTAATGCTGTAAAAGATATTATTACTTACTCAAATAGTCGTTTAAAATTAATTTTACATGCTTACAAAGACTCAGAAATAATTGTAAGTAGAGAAAGAGTTAAAGATTTTAAAAATTGGATTGGTTATTAATTAATCTATATTATTGACTATTTCAGACATTTTACATTCTCTTATTATCAACTATCATTTTTTTATTAAAATGAATTATTATTAATACAATTAATTGAATAAATTAATTTATATTTGGATAGCCAGATTGGTTTACCAGTTTGGCTGTCCAAATATTTTAAAATGCATCCAAGAGTAATTTTTGTAATCGGAGTTTCAGGAGTAGGTAAAAGTACCATTGGCAAACTTTTATCAGAAGAACTAAAAATTTCTTTTTTTGATGGTGATGATTTTCATCCTGAAAGCAACGTTAAAAAAATGTCTAACGGAATTCCTTTACAAGATGAAGATCGATTTAGTTGGCTTCAAAATTTAAACAAATTAGCAAAAACACAAATCAATGATAATAAAGATTGTGTTATTGTTTGTTCTGCATTAAAGCAATCTTACAGAAATATATTAGAAAATACAATAGAGATAAACTCTGAATGGGTTTTTCTTAAAGGTTCTTTTGCGCTAATTAAAGAAAGATTAGACAATAGAAAAGGGCATTTTATGGGATCTAAGCTTTTAGAATCTCAGTTTAATACTTTAGAAGAACCAAAGAATGCACTGCATATCAATGTAAAATCAACACAAAAAGATATTGTGAAAACCATAAAAGAAAATCTAGAAAATAAGTCAGAATTTGGTCTTTTTGGCTTAGGAGTAATGGGAAAAAGTTTAAGTAGAAACTTAGCAAATAATGGCTTTAAACTGTCACTTTTCAATAGGCACGTAGATGATTTAGAAGTTGATGTTGCTAAGAATTTTACAAATCAGTATTCAGAATTATCAGAAGCACAACCTTTTGATGATTTAGGTGCGTTTGTAAACTCTTTACAAAAACCAAGAAAGATCATGTTAATGGTAAATGCTGGTAAAACTACCGACTTTGTTATTAACGATTTGCTACCCTATTTATCTAAAGGAGATGTTTTAATTGATGGAGGAAACTCGAACTACAAAAAAACATTAGAACGTTTCGATTATTTAAAATCCAAAGACATCGAATTTATAGGAACTGGAGTTTCTGGTGGAGAAGAAGGAGCCTTAAAAGGACCTTCTATCATGCCTGGAGGAAGCAAAAATTCTTACGATAAAATAAAAAATTATTTAGAAGCCATAGCCGCCAAAGATAAAAACGGAAACGCTTGTTGTACATATATTGGTACAGAAGGTAGTGGACATTTTGTAAAAATGGTGCATAATGGAATTGAATATGTAGAAATGCAATTATTGGCAGAAGTTTATATTTTATTAAAAAATCTAGGCAATAATCCTTATGAAATCGCAGATATTTTAGAAACTTGGAAAACTTCTACAAACAGCTATTTATTAGAAATTACTATAGATATTCTAAGAAAAAAAGAAGGTGATGATTGGTTAATTCATAAAATTATGGATAAAGCTGGTAATAAAGGTACAGGAAACTGGACAACCATTGCCACTGCAGAATTGGGCATACCAAGTTCTATGATAACCACATCTTTATTTGCCAGGTATGCTTCCTTTTTTAAGGATGAAAGAGTTACAGCCAGCAAAAGTTTTGATACAAATAATTTTGATGCGCTTTCAATTGATAAAGAAGATATTTTAAAAGCATATCAATTTGCAAGAATTGTAAATCATTACCAAGGTTTTAAGTTGATAAACGAAGCATCAAAAAAACATTCTTGGAATTTAAATTTAAGTGAGCTAGCAAGAATTTGGACAAATGGTTGCATTATTCGATCTGATTTAATGGAAGATTTAGTAGAAGAATTTAAAACTACAGATAACTTATTATTAAGTAAAAAAATAGTTGAAGAATTAATTATTTTAAAACCTAATATTAAAAAAGTAGTTGCAGAAAGTATTTTAAAAGAACAACCAATTCCTGCTCTAACAGATGCAATTAGTTTTTTAAATAACTTTTCTAAAGAAGCATCTACAGCAAATATTATACAAGCACAAAGAGATTATTTTGGAGCTCACACTTATCAAAGAAATGATGATGCTTCTGGGAAATTCTATCACACAAACTGGCAAGAATAAGTAAAATTTAAAGATATATATGGAAACTACAAAACAGAAAAAAACTCTTTTTAAAAGAATACTTGCCTTAATTTTAAGTTTTGGACCCGGTATTTTTGCAATCGGTTATACCATTGGTACAGGTAGTGTTACCTCTATGATTAAAGCAGGGAGTGCCTATGGTATGCAATTAACTTGGGTGCTTTTATTAAGTTGTTTATTTTCTGGAATTCTAATGTTTGTTTATGGTAATTATACCTTAATTACAGGAGAAACAGCATTGTATAGCTTTAAGAAATATTTAAAAGCAGGTAAATTTCTGGCTATTTTAATTATAATCGGAGTTTCTGTTGGGCAATGGGGCTCACTTATGGGTATTTTAACAATTTCTGCTAATATGCTTTATGAAATTTTTGCCTTAAATTTTGAAAGCCTAAAAGCTTATGAATATGAAGCCGTTTTAATTATTTCTATTATTATAGTTAGTGTATTTTACGCAATTATGTTGGTAGGGAAATACACTTTTTTCGAAAAGATATTAGTCATATTTGTGTCATTTATGGGGTTATCTTTTATAATTTCTTTATTTTTTGTTTATCCTCATCCATCAGAAGTTTTAGAAGGATTAATACCGAACATACCAGATTCTAAAGACCCAATGGTTTCAGGAAAAATGATGGTTGCAGCATTTGTGGGTACAACAATGGCTGCAGCAACTTTTTTGTCTAGACCTTTATTTGTTAAAGGAAAAAATTGGGGACTAAAAGATTTAGGAAAACAACGTAAAGATGCAATTACAGCAGCAATTTTGGTTTTTATAATTAGTGGTGCAATTATGGCAGTTGCTTGTGGCGCTTTATATCATCAAGGTAATCCTGTAAATAATGTCTTAGATATGGCAAAACCTCTAGAACCAATTGCAGGTAGTTTTGCAGTAGCCATTTTCTTTTTTGGTACACTTAGTGCAGGTTTGTCATCAATTTTTCCGTGTTTATTAATAGCACCTCTTTTAATAGCAGACTACCAATCAGGTACTTTAGATACCAACTCAAAACAATTTAGAATAATAACAGCAATTGCTTCTTTAGTAGCCTTAATTGGGCCTGCATTTTTTGGAGGTAAACCAATTTTAGTTCAAATTTTATCGCAAGTTTTTAATGTATTTATATTACCAGTAGTTGTTTTAGGTATTATTCTTTTGGTAAATAATAAAAAATTAATGAAAGGGTATAAAACAAGTTTAGGTATTAATATAGGTTTATTTGCAGCCTTATTTTTCTCTTGTATTATATCTTATACAGGAGTAGTAGGGCTTTTAACAAAATATTTTTAAAGTAGTTTAAAAAACAAAATAGTAAGTAGGATTAAAAAAATATAAATCAACAAGAAATGAATAATAAGTTAAAAAATAAAAATGTATTAATTACTGCAGGTGCTCAAGGAATAGGAGAATCAATTACTAGACATTTTATAGATAGTGGAGCTAATGTGTCAATTCATTATTTTTCTAGTGATGCAACAGCAAAAGAATTAAAAGAATATGCTGAATCTAAAGGACAGAAAGCAGTTGTAATTAATGGTGATTTAACCAAAGAAGAAGATGCCAATATTTTAGTTGATAAAACAGTAGAAACTTTAGGTAGTTTAGATATTTTAATAAATAATGCAGGTTCTTTAGTAGCTAGAAGATTGTTAAACGAAATGGAAACAGATTTTTGGCATAAAGTAATGGATATTAATTTAACTTCTATGATGTTTGTAACAAGAGCTGCAGCACCTCATTTGGCTAAAAATGAATGTAGTAGTATTGTAAATTTAGCATCATTAGCAGGTCGTAAAGGTGGGCATCCAGGTTCTTTAGTGTATGCTACAAGTAAAGGTGCAATTTTAACGTTTACAAGAGCTTTATCTACAGAATTAGGTGCACAAGGTATAAAAGTAAATGCAGTTGCTCCAGGTCTAATTTTAGGTACATCTTTCCATAATACACATACAACAGAAGAATCAGCGAAAGAAACTATTGCAGGTATTCCAATTCAAAAACCTGGTAATGCTGCAGATGTTGCACGTGCTGTCTTATTTTTAGCTTCAGAATATGATGGTTTTATTGCAGGTGCAACTTTAGATATTAATGGTGGCGTGTACAACATGTAATACATATAAATTCTTTAAAAAAATATAAAATGAAAAATAGCATTCTAAAAATAATAACAGCAATTTTTGTGCTTTCTATAACTATAATTAGTTGTAAAAAAGCACCAAAAAAAGAAGAAGCTCCAAAAACTGTTTATGCCAGTGATGTAATTCCGTTTTTTAACGATTGGAGTTTAATTTTAGGTGATGGATCTAATGTTGGGCAAGCCATTAATTTCGAAAACAAAGATTACTTTTATACAAGGAAAGATGAAAAAGATACTTGGGTTGTTTTTAAATCGCCAAATGCAGGTGATACTCATGGTACTTCTAACAATACAAGAACAGAATTGGCACAATCTAAAAAATGGTATCCAATGACGGAAGCTAAATTAACGGCTAATTTAAAAGTTATGAATGTTTCATCTACAGGTGATGCAACAGTTGCAGCATCATATTCTGTTGTTGTTGGGCAAATTCACAGTGCAGACAAACACGAAAACGAACCTTTAAAGATATTCTATAAAAAATTTCCTGGGCATACAAAAGGTTCTGTTTTTTGGCATTATGAAATTAATACGTTAGGTGATGATAATTCTAAAAGATGGGATTATTCTTCAGCTGTTTGGGGTAACGATTTTTCTACAGTAGGTCCAGATGCAAATACATATCCAGAAGAACCAGAAGAAGGAATCGAATTAGGTGAAGAGTTTAGTTATTCTGTTAATGTAAAAGACGGAATAATGACTCTAGTTTTTTCAAGCAAAGGTCATGAAACCAAAACATTTACTAAAAATTTAATAAAAACAGATTACGCTACAAAAGCAGACATTTCTCAACAAACTAAAGATATGTTTTTTCCTGTTGGGCAAGATGGAGTAGAAAGAGCAAATGCTTATGCAGATGAAGGTTGTTTTTTTAAATTAGGATGTTATAATCAAACAAATGGAAAATCACCAGAAGTAAATAAAAATTGGTGTTCAGGTGCAGATACTTACGATGGAGATCTTAAAAAACAGTACGAAACTGGTAACTATGCAGAGGTTTGGTTTAACAAAGCAAAAATCTATGTAAGTCCTAATTCTATTTCTAATCAAGAATATTTTACTAAAAATGATTAACTAATCTCTTCTTAGAATCTCAATTTTACTTATTTTTATCGAAATTTTAAATAATGAGTCAAAAAGAGGAATTCTTTGAATACATAAATTCAGGATACTCCACTAAAGGAGATTTTATAGAGCTGGGAGCAGCAATGCTTGGTGAAGAAACTGTAACAAATGCAATTGTAAAAGTTCCTTTAAAAACCTTAAATAGACACGGATTAATTGCTGGTGCTACAGGTACTGGTAAAACAAAAACATTACAAGTATTAGCCGAAAACTTATCAGAAAAAGGAATTCCAGTTTTGTTAATGGACATAAAAGGAGACCTTTCTGGTTTGGCAAAAGCAAGTCCTGGTCATGCAAAAATAGATGAACGTCATCAAAAAATAGGTTTTCCTTTCGAGGCTAAAAAATTTCCAATAGAAGTACTAACAATTTCTGAACAAGATGGTACTAGATTACGCGCTACAATGTCAGAATTTGGTCCAATTCTTTTATCAAGAATTTTAGATTTAACAGAAACACAAAGCGGAATTGTTGCCATCATTTTTAAATATTGTGATGATAATAAATTGCCGCTTTTAGATATTAAAGACTTTAAAAAGGTTTTACAATTTGTTACAAACGAAGGTAAAGAAGAAATTAAAGCAGAATATGGACGAATTTCTACAGCTTCTACAGGCGCAATTCTTCGTAAAATTATAGAAATAGAACAACAAGGAGGAGATCTATTTTTTGGAGAAAAATCTTTTGATGTAGAAGACTTAACTAGAGTAGACGAAGATGGAAAAGGAATAATTTCTGTTTTACGTTTAACAGATATTCAAGATAAACCAAAACTATTTTCAACATTTATGTTGCAATTATTGGCAGAGGTTTACGAAACTTTTCCAGAGCAAGGAGATTCTGGTACACCAGAACTTATCATTTTTATAGACGAAGCGCATTTGGTATTTGATGAAGCATCAAAAGCACTTTTAAATCAAATAGAAAGTATTGTAAAACTAATTCGTTCTAAAGGAATTGGTTTGTATTTTGTAACTCAAAATCCTAAAGATGTGCCAGAAGATATTTTAGCACAATTGGGTTTAAAAGTACAACATGCGTTAAGAGCATTTACTGCAAAAGATAGAAAAGCCATAAAATTAGCAGCAGAAAATTATCCAGATTCTGAGTATTATGATACCAAAGAAGTTTTAACTCAATTGGGTATTGGAGAAGCTTTTGTATCCGTTTTAAACGAAAAAGGAATTCCAACACCTTTGGCAAGAACTATGTTACGTGCACCAATGAGTAGAATGGATATTTTATCAGACAAAGAACTTAAAAATGTGATAAATAATTCTAGACTTTTTTACAAATACAACGAAAATTTAGACAGAGAAAGTGCTTATGAATTGTTAAATTCTAAAATAGATAAGATTAATAAAGCAGAAGAAAAGGCAATAAAAGATGCTGCTGAAAAGAAAGAAAAAGAAAGATTAGCCAAAGAAAAAGCAAAACAGTCTAGAACTAGAGTGTCAACAAGAAGAAGTACTAGACAAGATCCTTTAGTAAAAGTATTAACAAGTGCTACTTTTATAAGAGCCGTTTTTGGAATTTTAAAAAAAGTAATTAAATAACAAAATCAAAAAAACAACGTTTTGTATTTTATAAAATCAAACCAAATGATAAAAAAAAGTATTTTACCAATAATAATGGTATCACTATTAATTATAAGCTGTAGTAATAACAATAAGTTTAAAATAGAAAAAGGTAGAGTAGGGTTAATAGACCAAACCACTACTGTTAAAGATCTTAAAGAGATTTTTAAAAACGATTCTATTGTAAGCAATTTAAGTGAAGGTGCTTTGGGTGATAATTATTTTCAAGATGATGATGAGTATTTAATTTATGAAAAAGGAGGTAAACATTTACTAACAATTGTGCCTCAAGAACAGTTAGATTCTACATCAACCATAAAAAGTATCCAAATTCACGATCCGCGTTTTAAAACCAACGAAGGCATTAATTTAAACTCTAATTTTTCTGAAATAAATTCATCAAATAATTTAAGACCAGAATCTACTTTACAATCTGTTACTTTATTTTTAGATGAGTTAAATGCTACAATTGCCATAGACAAACAAGAGTTGGGTTTAAGAGATTACAGTACGCAAAAGGTTTCTTTAGAACAAATTCCTGATTTGGCAAAAATGAAATCGTTTATCGTTTGGTTTAATTAAAAGTAACTTTTCTGCATTAGAACAACGCTTAAAACTTCTTTTGATTTTTAGTTGAACATTTTTTTGGTTGATAAAAGAGTGCTATTCAACTATAAACTAGTAATCAATTTTATGAAAAAAAAATACACAATTCAGAAAACGCCATTTGTTGTACCAACTACTGATGGCAAATTAATTGAAGAACATTTTGGAAACGCAACTGATAAAAATACAGAGATTAGTATTGCACACATGGTTGCACCTCCAAATTGGAAAGAACCTTTTCAAACGCCTGAATTTGATGAATACACGTATATTATAAAAGGGAAAAAACAATTTATTATAGAAGACGAGGTTGTTGTGTTAGAAGCTGGTCAATCAATCAAAATTGAAAAAAATACAAGAGTTCAATATTCGAATCCTTTTGATGTAGAATGCGAATATTTAGCCATTTGTTTGCCTGCTTTTTCTATAGATTTAGTAAATAGAGAAGAGGAGTAGTGTTCCCCAAAAATAGTATTTGGATTAATTTTAATATTGATATTAACAATTTTAAGTTATAAAATGACTTAAATTGCGGTATGAAAGATAAAGTAATACCTCCAAAAACCATAAGACAAGTTTTTGTCTTACTACTTATTGTTTTATTTGCATTTTTAATCTTTAGAGAATTAATTCCTTATTTATCAGGAGTTTTAGGTGCCATTACATTTTACGTTATTTTGCGTAAATGGATGGTATATCTTGTTAAAAAGAAATGGAATCCACATTTTGCAGCCCTTTTTTTAATGCTTTTTTCATTTATTAGTATTCTTTTACCAGTAGCAGGAATTATACTGATGTTAGGAGGTAAAGTAGGTGAAGCTGTAGAAAATTCTGAAAAAATAGCCAAAGTTGTAAAAACTAAAATGAAATGGCTAGAAGATAATTATAGTTTCGATTTAAGTTCTAGAGTAAATACAGAAGAACTTTCTACTTGGATATCAGAAAACTTAGATAATTTTGCTGGAGGTACTTTTAATATTTTTATAGCAATTGGTTTAATGTATTTTCTGCTGTATTACATGTTAACCAACAGAAATGAATTAAAATCTTCTTTGTATGAATACATTCCTATTAGCGAGGATAATTTAAAAATTATTGGTTCAGAATCTCAAGCCATGGTTCGTTCTAATGCCATCGGAATTCCTTTGGTGGCAATAGCACAAGGAATTATAGCTTTGATTGGTTTTTTAATTTTCGGAATTAAAGATCCGTTTTTCTGGTTTATTATTGTAACAGTAGGTTCTATGATTCCTTTTATAGGTACACTTGTGGGAATTTTACCGGTTTTTATCTTAACATTATCTATAGGAAATAATTTTGCTGCTTGGGGAATTTTAATTTACGGTTTGGTAGTTGTAGGTTCTACAGACAATATTATAAGACTTTTTGTATTAAAAAAACTCGACAATGTACATCCTTTAATTACCTTAATTGGTGTAATTGTAGGTGTACCTTTATTCGGATTTATTGGTCTTATTTTCGGACCACTTTTAATAAGTTTATTTTTAGTTGTGGTAAGGATTTACAAAAAAGAATTTGGTGCTTTAATAGAGTCTAGAAAAATACTTTAAAATTTCATAGACAACTTAAAGTTTAAAACTCTACCAGTCATGTAATTCGGAATACCATATTGCGTTTTAGAATAGACATCTCTAACCCAAGTATTGGTAATTGCGTTCTGAATATCGAACATGTTAAAAAGCTCTAAACCAGCAGTTAACTCTTTAAATTTAGACAACCAACCAGTTGTGAATTGTTTATTGGCATCAGCAAAAACATAAGAAACACCTAAATCTGCACGTCTATAATCTCTTAAACGACTCTGAAAATCGTAAGGATCTGAATAAGCAGGAGATCCACCAGGAACTCCAGAATTGTAAACTAAATTCAAATAGGCTTTTAAATCTGGTAAATTTGGTACATAATCTTGAAATAAGATTCCAAATTTTATACGCTGATCAGAGGGTCTTGCAATATAACCTTGATTATTAATATTTTCTTCCGTTTTTAAATATCCCAAGCTTACCCAACTTTCACTTCCAGGAACAAATTCTCCATTTAAGCGCATATCTAAACCATAGGCAAAAGCTTTAGTTGCATTGTCTGCTCTGTATCTAATTCTAACATTATCAATGGCATATGCATTAACATCAGACAAATCCTTGTAATACATTTCAGTCGTTAGCTTAAAAGGTCTGTCCCACATTGTAAAACTGTAATCCATACCTGTTACAAAATGTATAGATTTTTGAGCTTTAACATCAACATTAACATCACCATTAAAATCTCTTAATTCTCTGTAAGATGGAGGTTGTGCATACAAACCACCAGAAACTCTAAAAAGCATGTCTTTTTCCCAATCAGGTTTTATGGCAAATTGTGCTCTTGGGCTAATTATTGTTTGATTTTTAGATTCGATTCCATTTCCAGTTACAGACCAATTTTGAGCTCTTACACCAATATTATAAAAGATTTCATGATCGTTCCAAAAAGAGCGTTGGTTAAATTGTACAAAACCCGAGAATCTTGTAATGGCAACATTATTGTCTTTTCTGATAGATTGATAAGGTGTAATTTCACCTTCAAAAGCTTCGTAAGGTTGATTGTTTCCTGTATGATGAGGAGGTCTAATTGAAAAACCTAAAGAATCGATTATTTCCCATTCTCTAATTCTGTCTTTAATATCTTCTTTTTGATATTTAACACCAAAATCCCATTGATTGTCTTCTTTTTTTATAGTTCCTCTAACTTGAACATTTGTAATTAAAGCATCTAAATCGTTACGAGCATGATTTAACTGAGAACCAATTCCTTGAGAAAATTCTACTTCTCCAAAATTTTCAGAACCGATATTAGAATCTACTTCACCCAAATTGTATTGTGCAGCAATATCAAAGTGTTCTTCTTCTTGTGTGTTGTACCTAGAAGCTGTAGTTTTTAAAGTAAAATGATCATTAACTTTATAATCTGCAGACAAAGCACCAAATAAAGTTAAATATTTGTCTTGTTCTTGCCCTGAATAAAAAACAACTAATTCTAAAGGATCTGCAACTGTACCAAAACGTGTTCTTCTAGATAAAGGTTGATAATTGTAATCATTTAAAGAAAAGTTACCTAGAAAACTTACTTCCAATTTATCAGAAAAATCATAGGTCAAAAAAGTTTGTACATCCGTAAATTTTGGTCTAAAATTGGTTTCTATTTGTTTGCTATTTACAAACAAACTATTGTCTCTATAACGAACTCCTGTAATTGTACTTAATTTTTTGTTTAAAAACTGACCTTCAAAAGTAACACTTCCACCTAACAAACTTGCATCTATTGTAGTAGCAGTTTCTGTTGGTTTTCTATAAGTAATGTCTAATACAGAAGATAATTTATCACCATATTTTGCTTGAAAACCACCTGCAGAAAAATTAATATTCTGCACCATATTTGTGTTGATAAAACTTAAACCTTCTTGTTGCCCAGATCTAATTAAAAAAGGTCTGTAAACTTCTATACCATTAACATAAACCAAGTTTTCATCAAAATTACCACCTCTAACATTGTATTGTGTACTTAATTCATTGTTGTTGTTTACGCCAGCAAACGTCATTAAAGTATTTTCTACACCAGCATTAGGGCCAATGGTATTTTGTACAGTTTTTATATCTATAGATTCAATTCCTGAAGCTTCTTTTCTAAAGTCTTTTACAACAATTTCGGTTAGATTTTCCGTTTTTAAAATTAAGGTAGGCGAAAAACGAATTATATTTCTGTTTTTTGCTTTAAAACTTTTTGTAATGGTTTTGTATGCAATATGGCTATAAGTAAGAGTTATTTCTATGTCTAAAGGAATTCTTATAGAATAATTACCATTTTTATCTGTTGATGTACCCGTTTTATTAAATTTTATAGATACATTTTCAATAGGTTCTTTTTCACTGTTTTTAATAGTACCTTTTAAAATGGTGGTTTTTTGAGCCAATAAAAAACTAGGGATAAAGAGTAGAAATAAGAATATTTTTTTCACAAAAATTAGTTTATTGTTTCTTAAAGAACGTTGCAGATATCTCATTCGTATTTCCAACATTGTCTGATACTACAAGTTTAAAGATATGTTTGCTACCCACCAATTTTTTATCACTAAAATTATAGGTTAAAATTCTTTTTTTATGATTGTATTGCATTAAAATCCATTCGCCATCTATGGTAGCTCTCCAATTTTTAATGCCAGAACCAATATCATTAATTTTTACTTTTAAGGTTTTTGCACTGCTAATCCATTGTTGATCTTTAAAGTATAACAATTTTATTGTTGGTTTTATAGAATCTGTTGCTAAGGTATAGTTTCCTAAAATTTTAGTTGTTGTATAAAACGTGCTATCTTTTTTTCTAGTGTAATAATATCTTGGGTATTTAGGATACTCTAAATTGGCAATATACATTTGCTGTTTTTCTTTTTCAGAATATTTAGAAACATTAAAAGTAAGGGTATAACTTTTGTTTAGTGGTATAGTCGGATTATGAATTTTCACAACATTTTGCGCTACCTTAAAATCTAAATATAAATCTTGATAAAAAGTGTTTTTTGGAAAAGCCACACTAACATTACCTTTATGAAATCTATAAAATTTATTCGCTATAATTTTATAGGCTGTAGTATCTTTTTGGGCAGAATATATAACGTTACTTTCTCTTCCAGTAACCGGAATTTTTATAGAACTTTTGTTGCCTGCAAAATCTTTGGCTATAATTTCTATGTTATAATTGAATCCTTTTTGAATGTTGATTTTACCATTGTTAATCAACTTATCATAAGTAGATAATTTATTGGCAGTTTCTTTAAATGTTTTTTGATAACGCCTTTTGTACTTTTTATAATGTTCGTAATCGATATGTAAATTTAAATATTTGCTTTCTGCAAAAGAAAATGTTTCTACATCATGATAATAAAAACGTTTTCCGTTAACCAGCATTTCTAAACTATAAATTCCATTTTTATTAGGTACACCATTAAAACGATCAAAAACACTTACACCAAAACTAATAGAGCCACTAGCAGAAATTCTATCTGCCACATAATTACCATTTCCTAAATTTTTTATGGGGATTTGAAAACTTTTTTGTTGTTGATTAATTCTTGCATCAGCACTTAAAGGATACCCTTTTAAAGATTGAAAGGTTGGAGTTGTAGAATCTTGAACTTTTATCCCAAATAATAATGGATTTATAATATTTTCGGTTGCTGTATTTCTGATTTCGAAATGTAAATGTGGTCCTCCAGAACCACCTGTATCACCAGAATAAGCTAAAATTCCTCCTTTTTGAATTGGGAATTTATCTTCTTTAAAAAAGAGATTACCTGTGTTATAATCTTCTTTTTTGTATTGCACACTTTTTACATAGGCTTCAATTTCATCATTAAATTTACTTAAATGTCCATAAACTGTAGTAAAACCATTAGGATGAGTAACGTAAATTGCTTTACCATAACCAAATTGTTGCACTTTAATTCGAGATACATAGCCATCTGCTGCTGCATAAACTTTTAAACCTTCTTTACCTTGAGTTTTAATATCTAAACCTGCATGAAAATGGTTGCTTCGTAATTCGCCAAAAGAACCAGAAAGAAAAATAGGAATGTCTAAAGGGTTTCTAAAATAATCTGTTGGATATTTTTCTTGTGATAAAACAAGAAAATGCAATGATAAAAATAAGAGTAAAAATAAAGGTTTCAAAAGGCAATAATTTTAATGTAAAAATAATAAAAATCATTCTTTTAGTAATTCGTTTAATTTCAATACGTTAGTAAAAAAGTGATAAAATGTTGTAAAATTTAAAACAGAATGTTAACTTTGTAAGAATAGTTTATTCTAATAAGTGAAATGAGTAATACATTAGAAGCAATTGAGTTACTAGAAAAAACGTTGAAAAACTTACTTTCTAATTACGAGTTTTTAAAAAAAGAAAACGAAATATTGCTTCAAAATAATACTGAATTGCAGCATCAACTTTTAGAAATTAAGCAAAATTACGCAAATCAAACCAAAGAATTTGACTTGCTTAAAATTGCTAAAACTATTGAAGGCAGTAGTTCGAATACAAAAGATACAAAACTGAAAATAAATTCGTTAATTAGAGAAATTGATAAATGTATAATTCAGTTACAAGAATAAAGTTCTTTTTATTGTGAGTCATAAACTAAAGATTAATGTTGTAATTGCGGGTAGAACCTATCCTTTAAGTGTAAATAACACTAAAGAAGAAGAAGGTATGCGTAAAGCCGCTAACGCAATTAACAAGTTAATTTCTATGTATGAGCAAAATTACGCAGTAAGCGATAAACAAGATGTTTTAGCAATGTCTGCATTACAATTTGCATCAAAATTAGAAATCTTATCTTTACAAAAATCAGACAATAAAAAGGAAGAAATAGAAAAGCTAAGTGAGCTTACCAATTTGGTAAAATCTCATTTAGAATAAGTTCATTAAAATACATTAACAACACACTGCCTACGTTAGTAATTGTTTATTAAACTCAACACTATTCTATTATGAAGGATGAGTCTTAACTACTATAGCATGCCATAGCTGCTGAACTTGTTTCAGTACCAAGTGGATTCTTGAACAGTTAGTTAGTCCTATAAATGTCATTATGGAGTTTAAAAACCGAAGCTAATGTAGGCTTTTTTTATATATAAATTTTAAATTATGGATGGAATGGTACTACCCGCTATTATGGGAGTTATAGTAGGTATAGTTATAGGTTTTTTAATTTTTAAAGCCTTAGAAAAATCAAGAGGTAAGAAAATTCTTGATGGTACAAGAAAAGAAGCAGCAACAATTTTAAAAGAAGCAAAAATAGATGCTGAATCAGTAAAAAAAGATAAAATTTTACAAGCAAAAGAAAAGTTTATTGAGTTAAAATCTGAGCACGAAAAGGTAATCTTATCAAGAGAAAAAAAGATATCTGATATAGAGAAAAGAATTAGAGAAAGAGAATCTAAAGTAGCCTCTGAGTTTGATAAAAATAAACGTTTAAATCAATCTTTAGAACAAAAAGAAAAAGATTACAATTTTAAATTAGATTTCTTAGAAAAGAAAGAAAACGACTTAGAAAAAATGCATAAACGTCATGTAGATATGCTAGAGCAAATCTCTGGTTTATCTGCAGAAGAAGCTAAAAAAGAATTGGTAGCTTCTTTAAAAGACGAGGCGAAAACAGAGGCTATGGCTTTTGTACAAACTTCTATAGAAGAAGCAAAATTAACAGCAGAACAAGAAGCAAGAAAAGTAGTTTTAGGTACCATACAAAGAGTAGGTGTAGAACAAGCTGTAGAAAATTGTGTTTCTGTTTTTAATTTAGAATCAGATGATGTTAAAGGTAGAATTATTGGTAGAGAAGGTCGTAATATTAGAGCCTTAGAATCTGCTACTGGTGTAGAAATTATTGTTGATGATACACCTGAGGCAATTATTTTATCTTGTTTCGATCCTGTACGTAGAGAAATTGCTCGTTTAGCAATGCACAAATTGGTTACAGATGGTAGAATTCATCCTGCAAGAATAGAAGAAGTTGTTAAGAAAACCGAAAAACAAATTAACCAAGAAATTATTGAAGTTGGTAAAAGAACTGTAATTGATTTAGGAATTCACGGTTTACATCCAGAATTAATTAAAGCTGTTGGTAGAATGAAATATCGTTCTTCTTATGGTCAGAATTTATTACAACACTCACGTGAAGTTGCAAACCTTTGTGGAATTATGGCTTCTGAAATGGGGATTAATGCTAAATTAGCCAAAAGAGCAGGTTTATTGCATGATATTGGTAAAGTGCCAGAAGCAGAAAGTGAACTACCTCACGCTTTATTAGGTATGCAATGGGCAGAAAAATATGGTGAAAAAGGTGAAGTTTGTAATGCCATTGGAGCTCACCATGATGAAATAGAAATGAAGAGTTTATTATCACCAATTGTACAAGTTTGCGATGCAATTTCTGGAGCAAGACCAGGAGCAAGACGTCAAGTTTTAGATTCTTACATACAACGTTTAAAAGATTTAGAAGCTATTGCTTTCGGTTTTAATGGTGTGCAAAAAGCGTATGCTATTCAAGCTGGTCGTGAATTAAGAGTTATGGTAGAGAGTACCAAAGTAAACGATGCTAAAGCCTCTGAATTATCTTTTAGTATTTCTCAAAAAATACAGAATGATATGACGTATCCAGGTCAGGTAAAAGTTACAGTTATTAGAGAAACTAGAGCAGTTAATGTAGCTAAATAATAACTTTACTAACCAATAAAAAAATGAAAACCTTGAGTAATTACTCAAGGTTTTTTTATGTTTTTCAGATAAATTTTTCGGTTATAAACAGAATAGATATTTCTTTTCGGCTAATAATAAATAAAGACTTTAATAAAGTTTTAAAACCAATTCGTTAACTTTTAAAAAACATAGATTTCAATTTTAAATTCTTTTTTTGTAGTTATTATTTAAGATAATTTAAATCTTATTATAACCAATAGAATTGACTAAATTTCTTGACTATTAATCTATTATGAAAAGAAATTTCAGGAAAAGAAGATAATTATTTTTGAGCCTGAAATTAGTGGCTGAAATATAATTTATATGAACCTAATTTTTTTACGGTCTTATTTTTAATTTATTATCACATGAAAAAAAATCATATTTTAAGTTTCACTTTTTTGTTTCTAGCGCAAATTTTATGCGCTCAAAAAATTGAAATAAAACCCTATTTACAGGATGCAGAACCAACTTCAATCAAAATTATGTGGCAAACCGATTTTGGCGAAGAATCTATTGTTTACTGGGGTGCTAGTAAAAATAAATTAAGTAATAAAGCCATTGGTAAAGCTTCAGACATCAATTTTACTCAAAAAAGAATTCACGAGGTTGCTATTACAGGTTTACAAAGATTTACTACATATTATTATAAAGTACAAACAGGCAAAGCTGTATCAGAAGTTTATCAATTTAAAACGCCTCCATTTGCTGGCCATACTAAAAAAATAAATTTAGTAGCTATGAGCGATATGCAATACGATTCTCAATATCCTACTAAATTTACAGAAATTGTAGAAGAAGGTGTGTTAACGTATTTTGATGAAAATTTTAAAGGCGATATTTCAGACAATTTAGCAATGGTGGTAATTCCTGGAGATTTAGTAGTTACAGGTTCTGTATTTAGTCAATGGCAAGAACATTTTTTTAAACAATCAGAAAAATTATTTTCTAATGTTCCTGTTTATCCTGTGCCTGGAAATCATGAAAGAAATTCAGATTTCTATTTTAAATATTTTAGCTTGCCTAAAAACGGAACTCCTGCTTATGCAGAACATTGGTGGTTTAAAGATTATGCAAATACAAGAATTATTGGTTTAGATTCTAATAGTGGCTATAGAAGTATTAAAGAACAACTAGAATGGTTAAAAGAATTGCTAGATAAAACTGCTAAAAATGATACAATCGATTTTGTTTTTGCGCAATTACATCATCCTCATAAATCTGAATTATGGATTCCAGGAGAAGAAGATTTTTCTGGTAAAGTGGTTAAATTATTAGAAGAGTTTAGTAAAAAATCAAACAAACCAAGTTTGCACTTTTTTGGTCATACACATGGTTATTCTAGAGGGCAATCTAAAGAACACAAACATCTTTGGGTAAATGTAGCTTCTGCTGGTGGTGCTATTGACAATTGGGGAGAGTTTGAAGGTAGAGATTATGATGAGTTTACAGTTACTCAAGATGAATATGGTTTTGTGTTGGCAACAATAGATCCAAATAAAGAAAATCCGTCTTTTACCTTAAAAAGAATTAGTAGAGGGAATAATGTGAAATTTAGAAATAATGAGTTAAGAGATAGCATTACTGTTTTTAAGAAAACCATTCAACCTAATGCACCTGTTTTAGTTGATTTTAAGAATACTAATAATCCTATTCATAAAATGTTGGTAAAAGCCAATATTTTTAAGAGTGATAAAAAAGATGCTTTCCATGCAGCTTCTAATTGGCAAGTATCAACAACAGCAGATTTTTCTAAAATTATTTACAATTCTTGGAAACAACACGAAAATTGGTATTACAAAGAAAACAGACAAAAAGACGATGATTTAACTGATGAAATTATCGATAGAAAACTAAATAATGGAGCTACTTATTATGTAAGAGTGCGTTATAGAGATCAGTTTTTAAATTGGAGTAATTGGTCTGAAATGAAGTCTTTTAAAACGGTTAAATAATAGATTGTAAAAGAGTTTTTAATAATAGTTATAAAATTTAATTTATTGTAAGAAAGGCCTTTTTTGTAAAGGTCTTTTTTTATTTTCTAGGGTGATAAGTTTCTACAACTTCTCTTAAATAACTTTTATCTAAATGCACATAAACTTCTGTGGTGGTAATACTTTCATGACCTAACATTTGTTGAATTGCTCTTAAATCGGCTCCGTTTTTTAGTAAATGTGTTGCAAAAGAATGACGCAAAGTATGCGGACTAATTTTTTTATTTAAATTGATTTCTACAGCTAGATTTTTTAAAATGGTAAAAATCATTTGTCTGGTTAAACCATTTCCTCTTCTGTTTAAAAATAAGGTGTCTTCAAAACCTTTTTTAGGATGTAAATGACTTCTAATTTCTGTAATGTAAATAGAAATATATTTTTGGGCATTATAATGTATGGGTATAAAACGTTCTTTATTGCCTTTACCAGTAACTTTTATAAAGCCTTCATCAAAAAATAAATCAGAAATTTTTAGGGTGATGAGTTCACTTACTCGTAAACCACAACTGTACATGGTTTCTATAATTGTTCTGTTTCTTTCTCCTTGAGGATGACTTAAATCTATAGCAGAAATGAGTGCATTTATTTCATCTTCGGATAAGGTGTCTGGTAATTTTCTTCCAATTTTAGGTGCTTCTATTAAATCAGTTGGATTGGTTTCTCTGTAATCTTCAAAAATTAAATAATCGAAAAAACTGCGCAACCCAGAAATTATTCTTGCCTGACTTCTGGGGTTTACTTTTTTAGCAATTTCATAAATAAATTGTTGTACAGTAGTTTCATCAATCACAATAGGAGAGAGGCTCATTTCATTTTTATCTAAAAATAAAGTGAGTTTTTCTAAATCTCGAGTATAACTATCAATTGTATTTTGCGATAAACCTCGTTCTATTTTTAAATACAATTGATAATCTCTTATTGCGTTTTGCCATTTCATAGTTTCAAGATAAGAATTCAATTTAAAATAACTCAAAAAGAGATAAGATTATTAAGAAGAATAAGAAAAGCATCTGAGTTAATTTTTAAATAGTAAGAGCAAAGTTAAAGTTTATCACGCAACTACATTTGCCTTATAATCTTAAAAACAAAAATAATGAAAAAAGTAATTTTAGTATTCGCATTCGTTTTAAGTGCTTTAGCTACAAATGCACAGTTAACGGTTAGTGTAAATGGTGGTGTACCTGTTTCTGATATAGAAGAGTATTCTTCGTTTGCATTGAGTGGAGACGTAGGTTATGCTTTTGAAACGGATAGCGATTTAATGTTTGGGGTTTCTGCTGGTTTTTTAAATTATTTTGGAAAAGACTATGAAGTATTAGGGTCAACTATAGAGGCTGAATCTGTACAATTCTTACCTGTAGCAGGTTTTGCATTTTACAGATTGTCAGATAATTTTTCAGCAGGTTCTAAAATTGGTTACGCATTCGGAATTAATGATGGAAATGATGGTGGATTCTATTACAAACCCATGTTAAATTATATGGTGGGTAATGCTACAAGTTTATCTTTATTTTACGAAGGTGTAAGCGATGATGGTATTAATATGAACAATGTAGGCTTAGGACTTACATTTGGTTTATAATTTAAATGAAATATAAAATGTAGAAGGAGGCAATTTTGCCTCCTTTTTTTATATAAATAATTGTATTTTTGAGATATGAAAATAATTATTATAAACGGACCCAACTTAAACCTTTTAGGAAAACGTGAACCAGAAATTTATGGTTCTGAAACTTTCGAAGATTTTTTTAGAGACTTGCAATTAAAGTTTAAAAACGTAGAATTGTCTTATTTTCAGTCGAATATAGAAGGTGATCTTATCAATAAATTACACGAAGTTGGTTTCGATTACGATGGAATTATTTTAAACGCTGCTGCATTTACACACACTTCTGTAGCTATTGGTGATGCTGTAAAAGCCATAAATACTCCTGTTATAGAATTACATATTTCTAATACACATGCTCGCGAAGATTTTAGACATAAAAGTTTTATTGCATCTTCAGCAAAAGGAGTGTTATTTGGTTTTGGCTTAAAAGGCTATGAATTAGCCATTCAGAGTTTTTTATAAAATAGAAAATTATAAGCTTATATCTTAGTTGTACTGTATTCTAAAATTTATGTACACAAAAAGAAGTTTTACCACTGTAAATCAGAGACGTCTTTATTGATGTCAATTCCAAAATATTTTACCAAAGGATAAGCTACCCGAGTTCTAACGACTTAAAACCGAGCCACTGATTTCTCAGTTTGACTCGGTTTTTCTATAAGATTGATGGTTACTTCTGTGTTATCGAATTATTATTTTTCGCTTGGTAGAAAATTTTTCGTTTTGAACACTAAGCACATAAATACCAGGCGATATACTAGAGACATCGATTGTGGTATGTTCAGTCTGCGCATCTACAGTTGCGATAAGCTGACCGGATAAAGCGATAATGCTAATCTTTGAATTTACGAACTCAGGGCAACTAATATTTAGGATATCTTTAGCTGGTGATGGGTATATATTCAAAGTTTTATAGTCTGGTTTATCAACACTTAAACTGCTTTCGACTATATTAAAATTGTGTGTTTTTTTAGCAATGTTGGTTTGCCAACCACCATTTACAGGGCGAATAGATAAAATGGCGCTATAACCATTAGCAACTTCTAAAGGCGCTGCCAATTGTACCACTATTGTTGTTTCACCTTCACCCGCAGGCACTGTTATTTTTTTGTTGGTAATGTATAAAGGCTGCAGGTCTTTAAGCTCAATGTTAAGGTCTCGCTCCTGAGTTGCAGCATAACTAACCTTAAAGGATAATTCTAATAAATCCTTTGAAAATTCTACTGGGGCATCAATAAAATCAACTACATCTTCAGTAGGCAATAAAGGGCCATCAACCACATCAAACAAATGCTCTTTGGTCATAATACTAGACGCTATGCCTTCACCTACAGGACAAAGCGCTGAAATCAACTTGTAGCCATCAGCAACAGCAAGAGCAGATGCCAAAGTAAAAATTACATTTGTTGATGATACTCCTCTTTCAACAAGTATTGTTTTGCTATCTATAGTCGTTCCATCAGGATTTTGAAGTTCTACTTTAAGATCTCTTTGCTCATTAGCTCCATAGCTTACGGTTATTGGTATCTCTAACGAAGCATTTGATACTTTATCCGCAGGACTTACAAAACCCACTTTTTCGGTAATGTCAAAATCATTCTTATCTACGCACACCTCTAAGGCATACCATCTACCACGAGCAGTAGCAGTACTATTCCCTTCTGGTACTTTTCCGTTGGTAACTTGATTCGATGTTACCCTAATGATATCGCCTGGCTTTATAGGCGCCTTAGTGTCTATAATCAATTCCTCAATTTCATTCCTTAATTTTTCATCCTCTATATCGTGCGTAGCTTCATAAGAAGAAGAAATTTGCTTTTCGCCAACTTTCGTTCCGTTTACATAAACGGAGTAGGTGCATTCGCCATCGGGTTCTTGCATAGCATGTACCTTAAAACGGGCATTACCTTGTGGAGTGCCATTATAAACCACCTCTGCAGCAATAGGACGATTAATACCATTAGTTCCGTTACATTTTATAACTTCTTTGGCAGCTCCTTCCCAAGTTTTACTCACTCTCCACTCTAATGTTGCTGGGTCAAACCCCTCAATATCTAGGTCTGTAAAGTCTTTAGCGAATAGCGTTTCGCAGCCTTCAACAACAAGGTTTTCGCAATTAGGGTCAACGGTTCCTGTTTCTGACCAATACTTATTCGCTTGTGCTTCTGTTTTATTTGTATAGTCTCCTAATTTAGCAGCAGCACCAGTTGCCATTACAATTTTATCGATTTGATAGCCATGTGAGCGACCACAAATGTCCATGGTATAAGTTCCGGCTTGTTCTACTTTTATATATACCCAGTTGTGTGCGTGGTTTTTTTCGCCAACACCGTGCAACCAGAAGCCTGGATCACTACGTCCATAAAACTTTAACCAAGAGGTTGTTTGCTCAGCACCCCAATAGGCAATACCATCAGAAAATTTTAGCCATGCATCATTACTTAAATCAGTACCTTGTTGGCCATCTACTTTTCCTCGTTCTTCTTCATTTTGACGACCAAACCATTTTACGGTATATGTACCGGGTGTGTTAATGGTAAAACTATACGATAAGATGTTATTGGCATTCTGATTTTGGTAATTGTTAGGTCCGTCGTAATAAATGTATTTACCACCTGAGGCATATTCTTCATCTGTTCCAAGTTTCCAGGCTCCTTTTAGCGGTATTCTCTCAGCTTCAAATACAAGTAAACCATCTGTTTCATATACATCAATCGCAGGGCAGTAGCCATCAGCTTCAGGAATGTTATCGGGTTTTACACCACTAATAAATTTAGTTTTTAATTTGCTTGGGTTTCCATATTCGTCATTGTTCAAAAGAAACCAAATCATACCTGCATCAGAAATGTCTGGTTTACTTTTGGCATCAATATTTAATCGATCCCATAGATACTTACAACTAGGATCAAAATGATCTCTTAAGAAATAATAAGGCGTCCAATTCTTTACGCCGTTTATTGAAGACGAACTCCAACCATTATTCAGATTAGCAGACTGGTTTTGATCTATAATACGTTTAAAGTTGGTACCCTCACTTACTGGAAAATCATTTAATATATGCTCAACTCTGTGATGCTCAGCTCTACGTATATGATTATCGTTATAATTACTATGGGATAGAATGTAAAGGTGATTTATAGCATCTTCTTTACCATCTGCTTTTACTTTTACTAAGGCTTGATATAAAAATTCGCTAGGGCCCATTTGTACAAAATACAAAGGGTTACTTGCTGTTGATATCTTAATCTGTTCAGCTAAATGATTAATGGCTGCTGAATTATTAGCCGAAACATCGAAAAAAATAGAGGGATCAAACTCGGTAAAGAATTCTAAGGCGCCTTCTACACCTTCTTTCATAACATTTGTTTCGGTGGTATGTGCTGGAGAGCCTATAAAATTATTATAAGAATAATGCACCAAATTAGCCTCTAGATTGGCATTGGCCAACATGGCTAAAGCTGCAGGTGTTGCACTCCAATCGTCTTCGTCTCCACGTTGCCATGCTGAGTTATAGGTAAAAGTTTTACCGGCATCTGCAGCTGGTGCATTTGCAGTAACTGTGCCACCCCAAGTATTTGGGTCTGGTTGGTTATTACCATCTGCACTAATGGCTATACGGTTATTGTTGTAGCCCCAGCCTTGTGAAAAAAGCTGTGTTGCTAAAAATAGCAGGGGTATAAATAATCCAATTCTTTTCATTGTAATAATAGTTTTTAGTTACGCACTTTTGTGTGTTGGGTTATTATTTGGTTTACTACTTGTTTTAAATTACCCTAAAAGTATGCTATCTTCACTTTAAAATATAAAAAACTATATTTGTTTTATATTTACAATCGGGCTAATTGATATGTATATTATATTTACAATAAAAGAATTTGTAGTTTTTAAAACCTTTAAAATCAGTGATTAAATGAAAATGCCTCAACTATTTATATTAGTATATGCTATAAGCACTATATTTACTTTTAGTAGTGTTTATGGTATGGATAGCATTACAGCCCAAAACCATAATGCTGTTTATCAAGAGGCGAATAGGATGTTAGATAGTAATGCAGATAGTGCCTTGACCTTATTTAATAAACTAATTCCTTATTATACTAAAAGTCTAGATACTGAAAAACTAATTCAGTGTCATATTGGCTTGTCTGATGCTTACAAAACTAATGGACAATACAGCAAGGCTTACGATCACCTGTGGGATGCCCTTCTTTTGGGCGAAAAGGAAAATAATCCGCTTCTACTAATTGATATTTATATAGACTTATCTGGGCTATACAGCATTTATAAACGTTATGATAAATGCCAGCAGTACTTAAAAACTGCATTACAATTTTCAAAAGAAAATAGCATGAATAAGGGGTATCGTCTAGCGAATATCTACTATGGTTTGACTATCGTAGAACGTAATTTTAAGAATTATGACAAAGCCCTAGACTATCTGAACAGTTGTATACTGATTAGAAAGAAGGAACAAAAAGGGCAATCTGAATTTAGTTATATAGACTCAGAACGTGGCAACATATATTTGGAGATGGGCCAACTGGACAATGCTGAAAAATACTTAGTTCGATCGCACAAGTACTTTATAAAAAACAACTTAAATTTTGTTGTTAAATCTAGTCTAAGTCTGGGTGATCTTTATGCTAAAAAGAAGAACTGGTTTAGAGCAAATGAGTATTATACCGAAAGTTTATCTCAATTGCAAAAGTTGAATTCTCATACCGATGTGCATAGTGAGTTACTTGCCAAACTAGCAAAAACGAACAGAATTCTAGGGAATATTAGTATAGCATATGATTTTTTGGAGGAAGCCAATGTGCTTATAGATAGCTTGTTTAATGCCAGAACCTCAGTTAACAATAAATTGTTTCAAATAAAGAATAAACACGAAGAAACCATTCGTAAAAAAGATGAAGAAATTAAAACACACCTTTTAGAGATAGAGCGTAACAAATTAATTCAATCGAGGTTAAAAATTTTAATTGCTTTTATATTGTTTGTAATAGTAGTTGGCATTGTCGTAATACGCATGCGCTTAAAACTTAGAAAGTCTGATATTGTAAAAAAAGAAATTGAATTACAAGCAAAGTTTGATCATGATAAAGCTGAAGCCATCATGAAAATGAAAAATAGAGAGCTTACTTCTAATACCTTGCAGATGATTGAAAAAGACAAACATATTTACATGATGTTAGAAAAACTAAAAAGTGTATCTGTAGCAGAATATAAAAGCATGAAGCGGTTTATTGCGCAGGGGAAAAACGGAATGTGGGAGCAATTTAATAAACGTTTTATAGAAGTAAATGAGGGGTTTTATGAACGCTTAAGAAAGCAACACCCAAATTTAACACCTACTGAGCTTAAACACTGTGCGCTTATTAAACTGAATTTTAACAGTAAAGAAATGTCTCGTTTGTTAAGTATTTCACTAAACAGCGTTAATATTTCAAGACACCGCATTCGCAAAAAGATGTGCCTGCAACGAGAAGATAATTTAAGTAGTTATATTGCTGCGATTTAATATTGAGTAACAAACGGCCAACTTTTGCAAATAAAGAAATTAGAACCACATAGGGGAAGCCATTTACAAAAATGAAGTCCTACACTTTTAAAAAAACAACATAGAAAAAGCCTGTTGGTGTATGGCTGTAAGCTTTAGGCTTTAGGCAGTAGGCAGTAGGCAGTAAGCAGTAAGCAGTAAGCAGTATGCGGTATGCGGTATGCAGTCTATTTATTTAACATCAAACATCTAACCATCTAACCCTTTAAACTCTAGTAGGCTGTAAGCTTTAGGTTTTAGGCAGTTGGCAGTAAGCAGTAAGCGGTAGGCAGTATGCAGTAAGCGGTAAGCAGTTGGCAGTATGCAGTCTATTTATTTAACATCAAACTTCTAACCATCTAACCATCTAACCATCTAACCACCTAAACCTCTAACCATCTAACTACTGCATTTTTAAGGTGATAAGAGGTTGCCAAATTAGAACGAGATTTATCGACTTGCGGACTCCCAAAATAATGACTTAAGATCTCTACAATAGGACTCAAGAAAGAGATTACTTTTTTAAACTTTTCGCGCTAAGATTAATATGTTTCAAACTTAAAATATAAAAGCCTGTAAACCAAAATCTTGATACTTCCTAACGCTAATTGACGCTCCTGACACTCCCTGAACTCCATTGACACTCCCTGACACATCGTGACACACATTAACACTCCCTGATACTCATTGACACTCCCTGACACAAATTGTCGGTTTTTAGGGGGTTTTGTTCGAGTCTTGTTCGGGTTTCCTTCGGGTGAGGGTAGGGTGTATTTTTCAAAAATGCATGCT